>JAAUSP010000130.1 GCA_012032575.1 Anaerolineales bacterium
CATTATCTCACCGGCGTGCAGGCTTTCGAGTTGCTGGTGGCGCTGCTTTTGTGTTTGCCGGATTGGTCGGCCTGAATATAACCATTGCCCTGTTTTGCGCTCGATGATTGGTTTTACGGCAGCCTGCTGTTGGCGCTGGGATTGCTACTGGTCGGCCCGACGATCAGCCTGATTGCCAATCCCCCCAATTACGCCGTGATGATCTTTACCGGCGGGATGGCCGGGATGATGGTCTTGTTGACCCTCGCCAGCCAGCCCGGTTTTAAGGATACCCGACAAGAAACCCATGACCCATCTCTCTAAAGTTGTGACCCCGGCTGAAGCCGACCCGCCTACGCCCTGGCTGCGCACCCTGGATACCATCCAGGGGGTTGACCTGTCTCTGGTGGGCGGCAAGGCATTTCGCCTGGCCAGCCTCAAACGGCACGGCTTGCAGGTTCCGCCGGGTTTGGTTCTGACCACCACCTTTTTTGAAGCTCAACTGGGCCACGCCCAATTGGTCCCCTTATGGGCCGGTTCGCCCGATGTGGCGGTTTCCACCGAATCCCTGAACTGGCTGGCCGATATGCTCAAAACCAAACCGCTGAGCAAGGAACTTTCCGCCGCCTTAACCGAGGCCATGAACGCTCTGTTTGGCCCGGAAGTGGTTACTTTTGCCGTCCGCTCCTCGGCGGTGGATGAAGACCAGCGCGACCATTCCTTTGCCGGGGTCCACCGGACCGAGCTAGGTGTGCCGCGCAGCGTCCTGCCGATTGCGATCACCCGCTGTTGGGCTTCGGCGCTGGAGGGGCCGGCGCTGGATTACCGCCAGGCGCACGGGATGTCCATTCAGGGCATTCGTATGGCGCTGCTCATCCAGCCAATGCTTAGCCCGGTCTGCTCCGGGGTTGGGTTTACGGTCAATCCGCTCAACGGCAGCCGTGACGAGTTGGTGATCGAGGCGACCTGGGGTTTGGGTGAAAGCGTGGTCAGCGGGGGGGTGCAGCCTCACTTCTACCGGCTGGGCAACCAGCCGCCCGATTATCCTCTGCTGGAGCAGCGCAGCGGCAGCATCCCGCCGCCCGCCGGAATCGAGCCGGGCCGCGAGGGTCCGCTCAACCCAGCCGAACTGACCGAGTTAGCCATCCACCTGACCCAGGTGCAGGCTTTCATGGGCGAGGCCCAGGATGTGGAGTGGGCGCGACAGGAGGACAAATTTTTCTTGTTGCAGACTCGCCCGGTGGTGGCTCTGCCCGAAGCGCCCCACAAGCTCGACATCGAATGGACGCGCGGCAGCCACCCGGAATTCCTGCCGGAACTGCCGTCGCCGCTCTTTAGCTCGCTGCTTGAGCGCAGCCAGACGCGGGCAATTGCTTTCTTTAAGGAGTTGGGCTTGCAGGTGGAAGGGCTTGGCCCGTATGTCAAGCTGATTTTGGGGCGACCTTATCTCAATCTGACCTTCCTCAAGCGCATTATTTCTCAGGTGGGCCTGAACCCTGGCAGCTTGCTGCACACCATCGGCCACACCGAGCCGGGCGGTTTGCTTTCAATTGACGGGGCGGTGGTCTGGCAGAAGCGGGCCACCTACGGGCGTCTTTTGCAGCGGGTCTTTGCCAATACGCACCACCTGAAACTTTACCAGGCCGCCATAGCTGAGGCGACGGCCCTTTTGGAAGATATTCGCTTCGAGGGGTCGCCGGCGGTGCTGCTGGCGCAACTGCGCCAGCACGAGCGGCTTTACCAGGAGTTATTCAATGCCAACCTGGGCCTGGATATCAGCATTTCGGCGGCTACGGCAGTTGGCAGCAGCTTGATTGCCCCGTTGACCCAAAACCCGGCCACCGTTATCAGTGCCCTGGCCTTAAAGGATGTCAAAACCGGTGATGTCGAGCTGAACCAGGCTTTGCTTAATTTGAGCCAACTGGCCCGCCGCCAGTCCGCCGTTCAGGATTATTTGACCGGCGTAGCCCCGGCGGCTCCGCCCGAATTTCAGACGGCTTGGGAGGAAGTGCTGGTCAGGTTTGGGCAGCGGGGAATTTACGAAACTGATATGGGCTGGCCGCGTTACGGTGACGACCCCGCCCCGCTGCTGAACATCATTCGCCGCTATGCCGAAAGCGATTTGAACAGTGAAGCGGCTAAATCCGAGGTCAGTTGGCGCAGCCTGATTGGCCCTATAAAAGGCATGGATCGCTGGCTGCCCTGGCGGTTTTGGCTGGCGGCTTTGTTTGTCAGAACGCTGCGCCGCTTGTTGGTAATGCGGGACCAATTGAACAGCGCTAAGGCCAGGGGCATGGCCGCCTGCCGCCGCTGGGATTTGGCCCTGGGGCAAAAGTGGACCGACCAGGGCTGGCTGGCCCGCCCCGACGACATTTTCTGGCTGACCCTGGAAGAGGTCGAGCGGACGCTGATGCTGGAAGGCGATACCGGCATCAGCCTTTCCTCCACAGTACAGGCCCGCAAGGAGACCTACCAAACCTACGCCGAAACCCGTATGCCCTTCAAAGTCCACGAGTCGCAAATTCCGGCGATTCAATTGGGAGTTGGGTTGCAAGCTGAGGCCGCCGCTGATGTGCTGGTCGGCTTGCCGATCAGTCCCGGCCAGGCGCGCGGCACGGTGCTGGTGCTGCGCCACCCCGACGAATTCGAGCGGATTGCCGACGACATTATTTTAGTCACTCCTTCCACCGACCCGGCCTGGCTGCCACTGCTGCACCTGGCCTCCGGCCTCATCGTCGAAATGGGCGGCTTGCTCTCGCACGGCTCCGTCATTGCCCGCGAGTACGGTCTGCCGGCTGTGGCCAACATCGCCAATGCCACCCAGCAGTTCCGCACCGGTGATACTGTTTTGGTAGATGGGAGTACGGGGGTGGTGCAGATATTGGAGTCGGCGCGACAGAGTAGCGAAGAAGAATAAAATTAGGAGTCAAATGGCTTTAGCCATTATTTTTTAAGAAACAGTTAAAGCTGTTTGACTCCGGTTTTAACCCCAACTATCTCAAAAAATGCGCAGAAAAGATTACCCCCACAACCCCACCCACATTTTCGCCGATGATACCCTCTACTTTATCACTGCTGCTATTTATCAAAAACGCCCGTTACTGCAAGCGCCCCAACTAAAGCAATTGTTGCTAGAACGGATCAGATTGTGCTTTGATAACCATCACTGGGAACTGCATCATTGGGTGATTTTAGACAATCACTACCATCTTTTGGGAAAAAGCTGTGTTGGGCAGGATTTGTCAAGAATTATGACTGACATCCACGCCTTTAGCGGCTACCATATAAAACAGGTCACTCACACGCAAGAACGTGTTTGGTGGAATTATTGGGATTATTGCCCCCGTAATGAACAGGATTATATGATCCGGCTGATTTACTTGCTCAATAATCCGGTCAAACACGGCTATGTGGCTAACTTACACGACTATCCATTTTCAAGTTTTCAGGAAGCATTGACAACTTATGGGTCGGAAAACTTGCGCCATCAGTTTCAGGCCCATCCCGAATTTCGTGCATTGATTTTACGAGAGGCGTATGATGATGAATTCTGAGGAGGAAAAAAACGGCTAAAGCCGTCTGACTCCTGTCTATTAACTCTCCGGCGGCGACTCGATGGCCGCTTTAATCTCCGGCAGCATCTGCCGGGCCGACTCCTCGCCTATCCGCACCAAATCGTGGACCTGCTCAAAATCCAGGCTGTGCTTGGCCGCTACTTTGTGGTGGATCAATACGTCAATCAGGGGAAGCTGTTTGTCAATGACCTCGGCTTCCATGGCGCTAAACATATTGAAGACGACCTGCAAAATGTTGGGTCGGCGGTCTTTGCGCCCGCTGAATGATTCGCCCATGGGCCGGACCACACTGGAGGCAATGATAATATCCGCGCCGTGGTCGCGCAGCACACTGGCCGGCAGCGGATTGACAATGCCTCCGTCTACCAGAAAGCGGCCCTGATGCTGCCAGGCATCAACCAAAACCGGCAGGCTTAAACTGGCGCGGATGGCGTCGGCCAGCGAGCCGCTGTCAAAGACCACCTCTTCCCCGGTGAAGATGTCGGCGGCGATGATGTACAGCGGCGTCTTAACTTCGGCAAAGGTGCGACCTTCGACGGTGCGATTGATGATGCGGTCGCGGGCCAGCCGGCCCTTCAAAATGGCCGTGCGCGGCGGAAAGTTGAAGTCCCAATTAGGAAAGCGGTTGAAGGTTTTAATCTCTTCAGTAAAACGCTCAAAGCGCGGCCAATCCCAGCCCAGGGCATAAAAGGCGGCAAACCAGGCCCCGGCGCTAGTCCCGGCCACCAGGTCCACCGGAATATTCTCCTCCAGCAGCACCTTAATCACCCCGATATGAGCCAGCCCGCGCGAGCCGCCGCTCGACAGGGCCAGGCCAACGGTGCGGCTGGTCAAACGCCGGGCGGCGCGGCGGACATCCTCATCGTCGGCCCGGATGGCCCAGACATCCTTTTTATCTTTGCCTCGGCTCAGCCAGGCCGGCGGCGGGCCAACACTGACCACCGTATCGGCCAGGTCCACGGCTTTTTCGGCCAGGGGGTCCGGCTGGTCGGGCAGAACTAACAAAATGTGCTTAAAGACCTCTACCTGATAGCTTAAGCTTTCGGCCAACACCTCTTCGGTCAAGTCGTCGTGGCCCAGAAACATCAAACCGCCGCTAATGGTCATATCGTCGGCTCCGGCCATGATGGTGTTGGGTAAAGGCAATATTCCAATAGGCGCTTTGAATTGAGCCTGTAAAGCCTGCCCTAGCGTGAGGGCTATCTGGCTACCCCACAGCGCAGTGATGTGGCGGGTTAACTGCCTGCGCCGCCGCCGGGTGGTGCTGACCAGGCGTTTGCTCAACTCGCGCATCATTTCCAGGGCCATCGCCGGGCGGGTGCTGATCAGGTCTTCAAAGTCTTGTTTGCACAAGGCCCACAGTTGGGCGTCAATGGTTACTTCCAGGCTGGCGGTGCGGGGCTGGGCTAACAACAGCGAAATCTCGCCGACAAACGTACCCGGCCCCAGCACGGCGATGGTTTCCTGACTGGCCGGGGTGAATACCACCACCTGGCCTGATTCGACGATATACATAGTATCGCCGACTTCACCTTCGCTAAATATAATGGTCCCTTTGGGGTAACTATTCCGGCGTAAACGGCCGGCGATAAAACGCAAATCGCCGTCGCTGAGATTGTTGAACAGGGGAATCCCCCTGAGGATATCTATTGGCAGC
Organism: Anaerolineales bacterium; assembly: GCA_012032575.1. Next base: position 5,212 of record JAAUSP010000130.1, read on the forward strand.
AACGAACCTCTCCCAACTGTTTGAACTAAGCAGCTTGGACGGAGATTAGAGCTTGGAGATTCCCTAATCTCCAAGCTCTAATCTCAGAAAGCACCAGCTTGTAAACGAGTCCTGATTTCATTATATGCTTATTACCTCCACGGGTCAATGTGACTCTAACCCCTCAAGTTTGCCCGCCCCGCCCAACATCAGTAAAATCAAACTTATGATGCGATATAGAGAGAACCCCTACCAAAACAAAATCGAATATTTCCAGACCGGGGTCTGGCCCTGGGTGATATTGGGCGGGCTGCTGCTGGCGGCGCTGTTTATTGCCCTGGTGGTGGCGGCGCTGTTATTACCGCCGCTGTCGCTGCTGTCGCGGCTCGATCCCTCCTACACCGACGTAGACCTGAGCGGCAACACCCTGCGCGACCCCGACGGAATGCAGTTGACTTTTTTGCCCGAAGATGTGGCACAGCCCTTCCGGGTGAAGATAACCGGCGTGCCGCGTAACCTCTTTTTAGAAGGGGCTGTCAGTGATAACCTGCTAACCGCCGCCAGTAGTATCCCGGCCCACCTGGTAATGAAGACGTCCTTTACCAGCTTCAGCGGCGCGGCGGCGAACCCAAGCGCGTGACCATTGCCGTGCCCATTCCCAACGATGCCGAACCCTATCGCACCCTTGACCTGTACAGTTGGGACGGCGAAGGCTGGGTCTGGCTGCCCAGTCGGGTTATCGCTGCCGAGGGCATTATTGAATCGCACCCGGATTACCTGCCTGATTCGGTCGTGGTGATGCAAACCCACGCCCTCAATCCCAACGTGGCCGCCACTTATCTGCCGGATCAGGTTTTGCCGGACAGCTACCGGAACGCCGTGCTGGAAATCAATCCCCAGGGCTTGTACCTGGAAGCCGAAGGACTGATTGCCGGAACCCCGCCACCCCTCTCAAGCGATCTGCTCAACGGGGCCTTTGTTATCATGCCCACGTTACGTAATTGGAATGACGATGGTTCAGTGCGGGATGACCTGATTGATAACCTGCTGATTGACGATACCGCCCGCCAGCGGCATGTCGCCACCATCGTCGGCCTGATCCAGCAAAACGCTTATGCCGGCGTAGAACTGGATTATCGCAGGATTGCCGCCGATTTGCGCCCCGAATTTACCACCTTTTTAGAGGAGCTCCGCGCTGCTTTACCACCGGGCAAACGGCTGACCGTGCGAGTTGACCTACCCGAGCAGCTTTCGGGCGACTCCTGGGACAGCGGCGCGTATGACTGGCAGGCCATTGGCCGGCTGGCCGATGTGGTCAAGGTGCCCAGCCTGACCGACCCCGCTGCCTATACCCATGATGGCCCTATGGCTGCCATGCTCGATTGGGCGGTCGGCCAGGTCAGCCGCTATAAACTGCAACTGGTCCTCTCCACCCACAGCGTAGAACAAATCAACAGCAAAACGGCCCATCAAATGAGCTACCAGGAAGCCCTGGCCGCCCTGGGCACGGTGGCTGTTGGCGGAGGCGCAACCACCGCCACCCCCAACCAGCCGCTTGAGCTGACCCTCAGCGGGCTGCCCGCCGGGGCAAAGGTGCAATTTGATGTGGACAGCGGCCTGTACACCTTCGCCTTCCCGCCCGACGCCGCCGGCCAACGGGTTATCTACCTGGAAAACGCAGCCAGCGTGGCCCGTAAACTCCAGTTTGTGGCCCAGTACAATTTGCGCGGGGTGGCCGTACAAAACCTATTCGCTGCCGACAGCGACCCCCAAATCCGCGATGTCATTCGCCGTTTTCTCGATCTGGCCCTTTCGCCGGTGGAAGGGCAGCACGCCCTGATCTGGCATGTCAAAAACCAGGAAGGCGGTCTGATTGCCGAGCAGATTATGGATTTGACCAGCCCTACCTTCCAGTGGACCACCCCCGCCGCCGCCGGCACGTACCAGATCATCGCCTCCATCTCACCCAACCGCAACCCGGCAGAAGCCATCCCGCTGGGCACTATCGCGGTGGTGGTAAACGCCCCTTAACGTTGAGACTTGAACGATCAACCCCGAAAGGAGCTGATCTCCTTTCGGGGTTTTTGTTGACATGGTGCGGCAAATTGCTATATAGGTGGTAAACTCTTACCAAAAACCTACTTACGAAAAAAGAGGGTGTCTTCCCAACGAACGGGAGGTTTGGCCGAGGAAAAGGTCCCAGGTGGAGGCTTTGAGGCCATAATATTCATAAGGTTTTGAGGTCATTCCGCTGGCACTTACAACTATAAAGAGCGATTTAACAACTTACTGTCCTAGTTACAACGCCTGACGAGAAGGTAATTAATTTGGAATCCGCACCACAAACTGTACTGACACTCACCATGTAGATGCCCGGTGTAAAACTACCACAGAATACCTTAAGACCAGGAGTGATATTACTACAAATTATATCACCTTGAGGTGTATTATGTACTTTGTAAGATGACACAATACCAAGGGTAAGATTTTGAATAAAGAGATTGGTTGGAGCAGGCTTGAGAATGAAAGGGAGATAGACGGTGGTAGATCCAGACAAATAGTTGTGGATAAAGACATCGTTTTTACCGTTTGTGTCACCTGAGACCAAGCTACTGGAAGAAGAGACAAAGGCCACATAATGTCCATTGGCTGAGATAGATGTGCTAGTTAAAACCGTGTTTCCGTTCACCTGTGTTCCATTAGAGGTAACTGAGACACGGGTGGTCTTACCCGTCTGCAAATCGTGAACAAAAATATCTATGTTGCCATTAGTATCGCCGCTAACCAGGTTACTAGCTGTAGAAGAGAATGATATATAGCGCCCATCAGTAGAGATGGATGGAAAGTTAGACGTGCCATTTCCCTGTACCCCGCCAGAAGAAATCGAGACACGCCTGGTTTGGTTTGTCTTTAGATTACGGATAAAAACATCAGCGCTATTATTTGTATCGCTACTTACCAGGTTGGTACCTTGAGAGACAAATGCTACACAGCATCCATCGGCGGAGATGGATGGAAAGGAGGAGAAGTCGTTCCCCTGGGTACTATTTGAGGCAACCGAAACGAGACTGGTCTGGCCTGTCTGTCGATCACGGACAAACACATCTGCCACTGCGCCATTTGTATCGTTATTGACCAAGTCGCTGGCGTCAGAGGCAAATACCACATAACGTCCGTCGGCAGAAATGGATGGTGTATAAGAAGGAGCATTACCTGACGTCCCATTAGAGGTAATTGAAATGAGGCTTGTCTGACCTGTCTGCCAGTCACGGACAAATATATCCTCCACGCCATTGGTGTCGCCGCTGACCAGGTTACTGGCATAAGATTCGAACGCTATACAACAGCCGTCAGAAGAGATAGCCGGAGCGAAGGAGTTACCAGTCCCTTGTGTGTTATTGGAGGCAATCGAAACGAGGCTGGTTTGGTTTGTCTGTCGGTCACGGATGAACACATCCTCCATGCCATTGGTATCACCACTAACCAAGTTACTAGCATCAGAGGCAAATGTCACATAACGTCCGTCGGTGGAGATAGACGGAGCGTAGGAGAAATCATTCCCTGACGTACCACTGGAGGTCACCGAAATGAGACCGATTTGGCCTGTCTGTCGGTTATGAATAAATACATCGGCCGCCATGCCATTGGTGTCGCCGCTGACCAGGTTACTGGCAGTAGACTCAAAGGTTATATATTGCCCATTGGCAGAGATGAACGGATCGTACGAAGGGTTGTTTCCTTGCGTCCCATTAGAAGTAACCGAAACTCGAAAGGTAGACCCACTTTGGCTTTGTATAGAATCAGGATGGGATTCACCAACACTATCAGGCAATGATGTAAAATCATTGGCGATTGTCTTACTGCCCCATAAGGCAAAGATAATAGGTAAGGCATATAAGATAAAATTCAAATACTTCATTACTTTCCCCCCTTCTGTATATCTCAAAAACTGGGGCCATCCCGGCCACCTTCACCACCATCACCATCACCACCGCCACCACCTAAGCCCAAACGCAGGCGTCCGGGAGGGGCCTGTATCCCCAGGTCTTTATAGTCGGGGCTAATCTGAACCAGGACCACGGTCCATAGATATTCGCCGCCGCGGCCTCGAACTCCGGCGGCATCGGTAATGTTGAGGGTTAGGCGGTAGGTATTGTTGTCTATCGCAACGATGTAACCATTCTTATTGTCTTCAACCGCATTGTGAGCGCCAGCCGGGGGTTCACCCTCGCGCCAAACCCGTACCTCAAAGCCCTGATCTGCCGCCAGGGGACCATCCCAGCGCCAGTCAAATTCGGTGGACCCGGTACTGGTGTCGTCAATTGTCGGCTTGAGCAAAACGAACTGCCCGGTTGGTAGCTCAGGGGCGGGGGCCGCCGTCGGCCCAAATGAGGCTTCGGAGGTAGGGGACACGGCTGGGGTTGGCGTGGCTGTGGCTTTTGGAGTATTGGGTGTGGGTGTGGAAGGAACGGAGGTAGCTGTAGGTTGGCTGGTAGAGGTCGGAGGGGCGGGTGTAAAGGTGGCAATTGAGGTAGGTGTTTCCGAAAGAACAGGCGGCGCTGTTCCCGTAGGCGTAGGTGGGGCCAGGGCAATAGGTACGTTTTGAGCTTCAGCAGCTTCCGAAAAGTCAGAGCCAGATTTTATCCAGCCCACCCCGGCAGCAGCCAGGCTGGTCTTAATTTGCCACCATTGGCCTGTTTCATCCCGGCTAATAATTTCGGCCATTGCCTGTTCGGGCAAGTAGCCTAATAAATCATATTCACTGCCAGGTCCGCTTCTTATCTCCAGATTTGTTTGGGCTTTGGCCAGGGGAGGCCCCAACCGAATAGGAGTGGGCGTGTTTGCAGAGGGAAGGGAAGTACTGGTTTCGAGAATAACGATGGGCGCACCGGGTGGATTCGGCGTTTTGCTTTGGAGCGTGGGCTTAATCACAAATCCGTCATTATCGCCGCTCCGAAATAACCATAAGATCACAACTACGCCTAAGATAACAAGAGTCACTCCCCCCGCCGGCAATCAGGCCCCAATTCTTGCCCGACGCAGCCCCCTTGATTGAAGACAGTCTTGACCCCCTAATCAGCGTAACTTCTTCTCCGGGGCGACCCGATCCGTTAAAATTTTCTTGATAGTTAGGGTCACTTTGGGCATTTTTGAGTGCCTCAGCAAAGTCCATCGCATTGCCATAGCGATCATCCGGCTTGGTGGCCAGGGCGCGGAGGGTGACATGCTCAAAACTTTGTGAGATATTGGGCTTAATTTGACGAGGCGGCGGTACAGGTTCTGTTCTACGCCTGACCAGGATACCAATCGGGGTAGGGGCATCATGGGGGATAGTGCCAGTAAGGATTCTATAAAGAATGATACCCAGGGCATAAATATCAGTTCGATAATCTACGTTGATTCCTTCGGCCTGCTCAGGGGACATATAAGCCGGCGTGCCGAGGCTGAAGCCGGTGTTGGTCAAATGAGTGGCCGTTTCAGTCATTTTGACCACACCGAAATCGCTCAACAAAGCCCATTTGCCGTCAATCAAAATGTTGCTTGGCTTGACATCACGGTGAACGATGCCTTGTTCATGGGCGTAGTTGAGCGCGTCAGCAACTTGCATAATGTAATTAATCAACCGGTCCAGGGAGGCTCCTTCTGTTATTAAATGACCCAAGGTTTTGGAGTTCTCTACATAGCGCATGACAATGTAATTGTAATTGTCCTGTAGACCAAAATCATACACTTGCAGAATGTTGGGGTGATGCAGCCGAGCCACAGAATAAGCTTCACGCTGGAAGCGCTCGGTAAAGCCTGCTTTTTCGGCGACTGCCGGGGATAAAATCTTGACGGCCACAAAGCGATTCAGGCTGGGCTGGAAAGCTTTGAAAACATGCGCCATACCCCCCTCGCCTATTTTCTCTTTGATCTCGTACTGGCCTAATGTTTTGCCGATAAGATCTTCCATCGCCATACAACACTCCTCGAGAATTCCAATAGGGAGTATGCCCTGCCGGCCCTTGACCCAAAGATTTTTTGCATCAAATCAAACCGACATATTGGCTCGCATTATGTGGATGTGAACATCGGGTTAGTTGATGCTAAAAATGCTGTAAACTCAAGATGAGGTAATCTATGTGGCAGCTAAATGGTGGAGTAGTCCGATCAGGATTTGAGCTTAGCTAACTTGCAGCACCTTCATTTTAGCAGTAGATTATAAAAGTTTCTATGAATTTCACAAGATTTGAGGCTAATTTTAAGGTTTGTTTAGGAGCCAATCTACAACTGGTAAGCCCATTTACGGCCAAATAAGAGCGTAAGCTATAAATAACAAACATACATCTATAAGAGGTATTGGAATAACCAAAATTGCCGCCCGGTAGTGATTTTTACGATACAATACGAAACCTGCCACCAGGCAACCAATGACAAGCAGGGGATAAGCGCAGATAGTTAAATAGGCAAATGGTGTATCAAGTGGCGTGAAGCTTAGAACTAGCAGACCGGCCAAAACAACCCAGGGGATGAGGAGCAAACCATAGAGAACCGCCGCAATGATAAGAATGGGCAAACCGATACGTTTAGAGCTGATATCGCGAGGGGAATTATTCTGCATAAGCGCCGTGCAGATACTCTGTGAGATATTGGGCAAACAATTGAGGTTGAAGCGTCTCAACTATTATCGGCGTATGGTCAACATTGTCCATCCGCAGGAGCCAACTGGATGCTTCGCTCTGGATCACACTTAGACTTTGCGTTACTACCATCGGATCATTTTACGCTGGAATATAACAATTGTCCCGGTAAAAAAAGGTGTCTGTAAAGCAGTAACAAGTGATTCGGCTATTTTCTTATCCATACCGCGCTTTTGTAATTCTGCCGCTGCCGTTTCTGTTTGCCCGGCCTTAACCAAATCTTTGATCTGGATGAAGACTTGTTTGTTAAGCGAGATTTGCATGCCAACCCCAGCGGCATTCTCCTCCATTGCTCGTACAGCAAGCTGGATCCGTTTAACAGTGGTATCAATATCTGGCACAGCGACAAGTTGGTACTGATTGGTTGTGGTTCGCATTTGCTCAACAATGACCGGCCCGGCCAGATAATGGGTAATTAACTGATAGAAGCCCTCAACTTCCTGCAACGTTGTCATAATGGCTATTTTGGGATCAGCCATGACCGCTATTAAGTAAACAAGCGCTTCATTGAATCGAACTTTGCCAGACTCGTCATTTATTAACCAGCCATGCGCAACCAATTGCTCCAGGCCTTGTTTTAACAAGGCTTCATTTTCTGCTTCATCTTTTGGAAACAGTTGACTGTTATCTACCCCAATCACTGAACGGGCGCTCATTGTTTGCAAAAGATAGGATAATTCGGGCGGTTCTAAATAGAGTTTACTCATAAGATAAAAAATTTCTCCTGCTACACAAAGGACATATCAGCTAAACATATCTCCATGCGTAGCCCATTTCATGGGCAATAAAGGTGTTGCGTCGTTCAAACTGAAACCTAAAAGATGACATCAAACACCTCCTTAACATCCTCATACGCATCTCCCACAAAATCGCCTATTTTATCGCCAATATCTCTGGCTGTTTCTATGCCGGCTTCGGTTGTGTTGATCACAAAATCCCCCACCTCTAAAGCAATATCAGTGACCACCCCCGGATAGAGTTTCTCTGTCCAGTACCGTACCCCCGACTGTTGCCCGACGAGCGGATTGCTGGGGTCACGTTGTCCTTCTTGGCCTAGATAATTATAACCAGGCCCGATGTTGTGGTAGTTATACAGATAGCCGGCGGCATCGTGGAAGATACCATGATACCCCAAGGCGCTATCATCGCTAGGATTTACCGCAAAATTACCTGGACCAACCATCCCCCCAGTTGGATTCAACAATGCGCCAAATACCGGATCTATTCCAAAAGCATCGCCCACAACCTTGCCATAGCGAAGTTGTGCGGTCGAACCCATAAAATCGCCATGAAAAGTCTCGTTGAGAGATGTCGGCGCTTCTTCCCCCTTTTGTCTGGCAATGGCAAGGGCTTGTTCATGTAGCTTAAGGTATTTTTGATATTGGGACCTGATGATGGCCGGGGGTACACCACGAATAACGGCAATTTCATTTAAAACACGGTCTAACTCAGCCCCGGTTGGATTTTTGAACAGTACTTTCATGGCGCTATTTAGCCGGGCGGTATCCTCGCCCTGAATCTTAATACCCACAAAAGAACCCATATATTGGTTACTGAAAAGTGAGCTTACTTCTCGAACAATATATGGGTTAGCCGGGTCTATGGCGGCGGCGTTTGTCCTACGGGCCTCCCGATTTTCGCTGGCTCCATTGCGGAATGGGGTAGCCGCCTCTTCTTCGGCCTGTTGGATAATAAAAATTATCTCCCGAGTTACCCGTTGACTCTGTTCCAATGCAGTCGTTAGCCGATTCATAGCCGGCAGAATCTCATCGTCCATTTTTCTAAAAAAGGCTTCACTGCCTTTTCCAATCCAATCGCCACGTCTGAGCTTATCTACGGCCTGTTGAATTCGGGCGTTGATTTCGGCATTGTTGTCGGCCCACTGCCCAAAGCAACTGGCGATGCTTTCTAACTCCTCATACTTGGCCTGGATAATATCTGCGCCCATAGACACATATCCTTTTCAACGATGTCCTACAGATAACAGGAGACCCCAAGGGTTTGTCCTTGGGGTCTCCTGAAAGCCGGCTTTCATACCCATTCAGCCAACAACGTCCGAATTTCCGCGCCGCTGGTTGTCTTGATTCGCAAGGGCACGCCCGACTCTGCCCCGGCGATGGCTAACCAGGTCTGCTGGCCGTTTTGCAGCAGGGTGAAGTCGCGCTTTTGCACTGTGCCATCACCCGGCTGTTTGACCGCTTGCAAAATGGAGACTTTGGGCGCGTGAGCCAGGGTGTCGGCAAAGGTTCTGGCTGTTTCAGCCGCCACACCGCTGCCAACCAGCAAGTTGACGGCTTTGGCCGCGTCTCCTGCGCCCGCCAACTGACGCGCCTGGGCAAAGATTTCGGCAGGTACAGAAAATTCAAGCCCTGCGGCAGCCGGAACATCGGTGTACTGGCACACGGTCAAAACCTGGTTGGTCAAGTGGTCTTTGTCCGGCAGGAGGGAGAAGAGATGCAGCACCTCTTCCGGGCGGGTGTGGGCGACAATATCATTGCCCCGAATGTGGCCGAAATAGCGGATAGGGCTATCGGCGTTGGCCGGCCAGTGATAGGCAAACAGGACATTTTGCGAATAGACGCAGACGCCGACCATGGTCAGCAAGGCGGTGTGCAGTTCAATCTCGCCGCCGGGCCGCTGCCGGGCCAATTCACGCGCCCGCAGCGCCCGCCCGGCGACCGTTATGCCAAAGGATTCCTGGGCCAGAGTCAACTCACCCTGCGGGTCCGGGTCCAGGCCGGGAATAAAATCGGCCTGCAAGGAATTGAGCACGAAGAGCAGTTCTTCCCGTGACAGCAGGATATTGACGGGTTCTAATCTTTTTTCGCCGTTCATCGTTTATCCTCAATCGTCATTAGATTTCTTTTTAAGAATTTTACCCAACAGGGCCACAAAAGGACTGGCCGCAGCGATGCCAATCGGCAAGCCAAAATTGGCCGCTTCGCCGGCTCCACCCACTGGCGTGCCGCCGCCCCCACCGCCGCCCGATGAGGCCCCGGCCGTGCCACCGCCCGCAG
>JAAUSP010000131.1 GCA_012032575.1 Anaerolineales bacterium
CATGAGCACCGGCTGCATGTTGAGCCGGGTTCGCACCGGCATGCAGCCCGACGAGATGACCTGCACTTTGCCCGCCCAACGCCTGCCCGAAGTGATTGAAAAGCTTGAGGCCCGGCGGGTGGCTAACGCCGCCGTGGCTTCTTATGCCAGCAAAGATATGGCCCGCTTCGCCAACGCTTAAACCAGGAGTTCAACACCTATGGCCCCATCTTCTTCCCATCAGTCTATCGTTATCCTTGTCACTAACGACGGCATGGGCCGGTCAACAGTCGAATTGCAGCACAAACTTATCGGCACTTATCTCCGGCTGCTCGACGAAAGCAATACCTTACCTGCGGCCATTTGCTTCTATACCGATGGGGTCAAGCTGGTGGTCGAAGGTTCTCCCATCCTGGAGCAGCTCAAATCGCTGGAGGCCAAAGGGGTGCATCTGATTGTTTGCCGCACCTGCCTGGAATATTTTGGCCTGGAGGAGCGGGTCCATGTTGGGGTCATCGGCGGGATGACCGACATCATCGAGGCCCAATGGCGAGCCAGTAAAGTGATTACGCTTTAAGCCAAGTTGCCACCCTTGACTAATTTTCAGCACAGAGGCGCAGAGATTTTCTATTTTTTCCTCTGCGCCTCTGTGTCTTTGTGGTAATTTTGAAGTTGCCGAAGCAGGTAGCAACTTGAGTTATTGACTAATACTCCGACAAACTGCCACTCTGGCGGGCGCAGTTTTCTTCGCGGTGGTAGAGCCAGAAGCCCAGCCAGGGCATCAGCAGGCCAAAAGCGGTGACAATAACCAGCTCCACCTCAATGGAGGCCAGTTCGGGAAAGCCAGGGGGATAATTCAGCATGGTGGAACGCAAAGCGTCCACGCAGTAGGAAAGGGGAAGCAGCCGCGAGATGATCTGGACAGGGGTGGGCAGCGCCGAAAAGGGGAAGAAGGGTGCGCACAGGATGATAAAGGAGAACTGGAAAAGATTGGCCAGGGTTTGAGCCGTCTCGCGGACCCGCAAAGTCAGGGCGGCAAAGGCGAAGCCAACCCCAAACGTGCCCGCCAAACTCAGCCCCAAAATGAGCAGCCCCAGTGGCAAATTGTGGATGGGCACTCGCCCGGCAATAGCCGAAACCAGCCAGAACGAGGCCAGCGCCAGCGCGCCCGTCCAGATCAAAGTTACCGTGACCCGCGAGACGAGGCTGGCCGATTTGGGGGCCGGACTCAGATAAAGTTGTTCCAGGGTGCCCTGTTTTTGCTCGCGGCGGATGTTATAGCCAATGGTCCAGAGGGTGTCGCTTAAAAAAATAAAGATAATAAAGCCGTACATCACCAATCCCGCCCCCAAACTCCGGTAGTTGGCCGGAATATCGGGCGGAGTGAACATCGAGCCGGCCAGGACCATAATAGTAATAATCAGAAAAATCTGGCCAAAACTGGCTACAAACTCCACCGGGTAGCGGGTCATAATCGTCAGCTCTTTGAGCGACATCGCTATCCAGGCCCTCAGCCAGGCATTGAAACCGGCCACAGCTTCGCCTCCTCGCCTCAAAACTCACCCACGCCTTGATTGCGCCGCAGCCCATGCTCGACCCGCCGAAATACCTCCATACTGAACAGGGGAACAAAGAGCAAAAATACACCCAGCATAGCCAAATCCAGATACCACGTTTCAAAAAAGAAGCCGACTCCCAGCAGCGCCGAGCGCACCCCGTTGACCATCCAGGTGGGAGGAAAAGCCAGCGCCAGCGCACGGACCAGCGGCGGCAGCACCGCCACCGGAAAGAAGATACCCATCAGAAAACTGACCAGCCACTGCATCAAGCCAACCAGGGCGTTGGTCTCTTTGACTTTGAGGACCAGCGCACCGAACAAAAAAGCCAGCCCATATAGCGGGATCAGGCCCACCAAAATAAAAACCAGGGCCAGCAGCACATCTCTCTGAACCGGATTGACCCAAAAAACCAGGCAGCCCAACAGATAGGCCAGGCTGGTGGTCAGTGCCCCGCGAATGGCGCTGTAAAGGGCCACACCGCCGGCCAGGGTCAGGCTGCTGGTGGGGGTCAGATAAACTGCTTCCAGAGTGCCAATCTCTTGTTCAAAACGCAGCCAATAGGCAATATCCCAAAAAGCCCGCGTGACCAGGGTAAAAACGTTGGAGCCGATCAATAAATAGGCCACATAATTGGTGGTCCCGGTATTGGCCGCAAAATTAGCCGCAGCGGCGGGACCGGCAGCCGCTTGACCCAACAGGATGGGCATCGAAGCCAGGACGGTGGGAACGATAATTTCGATGAACAGCTCGCCGGGATACCGGCTGGCGCTGAGCAGCCGCAGCCGGGTTTCGGCCAGGGCCGCCAACAGGTTATGTCGAAATAATAGTCCGTTCATTGGCCCGCCAAATTTCAGGTAAAAGGTTACTACTCAGCACATGTCATTTCGAGACCGAAGGTCGAGAAATCCCCAGGGCGTAACAGGTAAAAGTAAGGTGTCGGGGATTTCTCCCTTTGGTCCAAATGACATGCTCAGGCATCTCGCGTATCATCGGCCAGGGTGCGCCCGGTGCGGGCAATAAAAACGTCTTCCAGGGTCACTTCTTCGGGGACAATTTTCTGGATAACGGCCTGGTGAGACGACAGCGTTTCAATCAAGCGGGGTAATAACAGGCGTTGATTCTGGGCGACCACGGTCAGTTGGGTTCGCCCGTCCATAGCAGACCGAACGGCTTGAATTACGCCGGGTAGTGTTTGCACCACCTGGCTGGCTTCCGCCGAAATGACCCCTTCGATGCGGATAATTTCCTCCCGGCCCAGCGAGGCTTTCAACTCGGCCACCGTATCCAGCGCCAGCACTTCCCCTCGATCAATAATCGCCACCCGCTCACACATGGTTTCCGCTTCGGCCATGATGTGGGTGGTGTAGATCACCGTTTTGCCGGCCTGATTCAATTCCCGAACGACAGCCCGCAGTTCACGGGCGGAAGGCAAATCGAGGGTGTTGGTGGGTTCATCTAAAATCAGGAGGGGGGCATCATTGATGAGCGACTTGGCGAAGGCCAGCTTCATCTTTTGACCGGACGAGTAGGTTTCAACCGTGCGGTCGGCAATGGCGGAAAGGTTCAGGCGCTCGATAATCTCATCGGTTCGGCGGCGGCCCTCCGCCTGTCCCAGATGATACAACGCTCCAAAAAACAGCAGATTCTCGCGCCCGGTCAGCTTCCAATACAGGCCCCGCTCGCCCATCAGCATACAGCCAACGCTGGCCCGGATCAGGTTGTCCTGCTCGGTCAGGCGGAAACCGTTAATCCAGGCTGTGCCACCGGAAGGCAGCAAAAGGGTGGTCAGGCATTTGATCAGCGTGGTCTTACCCGCGCCGTTGGGACCAAGCAAACCAAAAATCTCGCCGGGTTGGATTTCCAGCGAGATGGTCTTCAGCGCCTCAACCGATTTTTTCTCAGACTTGAATAAGCCCTGGCGCTGCCGGGTGAGATAGGTTTTGCTGAGGTTTTCTACCGTAACTTGTCCAAGCATAGCCTCAACGATTGTACGTTGCGGCCAGAGGAAAGTCAAGAGGATTGAGCCGAATCGAAGCTAATCCATTCTCAAGCCGCTTTAACTTTAAGCGAGTCTTGTTCCTCACCAATCCAAAAATGGTGGCGACGCACATCAGTCGCCGGTTTTAAGCGGATACCGCCAATCTCGTCAGTTTGCCCATCGAAATCCGTGCTGCTAATGTAGCAAGTGGTTGGCCGGCGGCCAAATCTCGATTGGTAACGGGTCGCCGCCCGGTTGATCTTGTCAGCCATTTGGCGCTGCGGATCATTGTCGAACCAGAGAAGACCTTCTTTCATAAAAACCTCCCAAAAAAGACGCGATGAGGCGTGAGGCGAGGAGGCGAGGCGACTGTTCGCGTCCTCGCCTCTTCGCCTCACCGCCCTCATTGATTGACTTCATCCCAAAACGTCGGCAGAATATCGCCCACAGATTCGGTATTTTCCTGGCCGATGACCTTGAAGCTCCGGCCGCCCATCGGCGGCGGGCCGGCGGACAGGGCGGCGGAGGGATAGGGGCTGCCATACCCCTGCGTTCCCTGCCCATTGACCACCACCACCGGGGGATATTGGCCGCCGAAGGGGCGCATCTGGCCCATTTGCATTTCCATTTGTTTGTCGCGCTGGCGCATCACCCAGACCAACAAAGCGCTGGTGGGGATAGACGCGAGCACGCCACAAATAATACCAATGACCACGGCAATGGCATCGGGACTCATGCGGGTGCCCATCACCACGGCCAGGGTGACGACAAATACAATCGCGGCAATATAAATAAATCTTTTCATCGGTTGTCCGTCCTTTCCTACGTGGCGCTGCGGCCTTCCCCACAGCTATTTGATAAGTCTGAGTTGGTGGCCAAACATCAACCCCAAGCCGCGTTTCTTAGCTACGGGCGGGATGGCTGGCGCTGCGCGACCATCCGTACCTGTGGCTGCCTGCACGCTTTCGGCTTCGGTCAGCCAGCGGCGGCTGTGGCGACCACCCGCGTTCATTCGCCCGACAATTTGCCGGATTTCCTGCTCGTTGACATAAGCCGCCTGGAATCGAGTGACGTGCCCTTGGCCACTAATAAAAAGTCCCCGCGACCGAGCAGTTTTTCCGCCCCTGTGCCTGGAATGCCGGCGGCAATCTTGGCGTCGTCGGCGCTGGCCACGCTGCCCACCAGCCGCACCGGGAAGTTGCTGCGGGTCAGGCTGCCGATGCTGGCCGCCAGCGGTTTCTGGGTGCAGGCAATAATATGCAATCCGGCGCTGCGGCCGCGTTGGGTCAGGCGAGTCATCAGCCGATCCATGGCCTTGCCGCCTTGCTCCATCAGGTCGGCCACTTCGTCAATAAAAATTACCACGCGCGGTTCCGAGATGTTTTCGCGGTCACGCCGGACCATTTCCTCAACCATTTCGCCCAGCAAGAAGATAGCCTGATGCACCTCGTGAACGGCCGGACGTAACAGGTGAGGCAGTCCGCCGCCCAATTTATCAAAGGCAGTGAAGGGATCAAAACCGTTGCCTTTGGGGTCAATAAAAACCATCTGCACTTCGCCCAGGCGATTGTGCATGGCCAGCGAGAGGGCCATGCTCCGCACCAGGGCCGTTTTGCCGGAACCAGTGGTACCGGAAACCAGCACGTGGGCTACTTCGGGCGAGGGCAGACGGAGTAGTAACGGCACGCCGGTTTCGTCAAGACCCAGGATGGCGGTCTGTTTGGGAATGTCCTTTAGCCGCCGGCACAAATTTAGCAGCCGGACTACTTGCCCATCCTCGCGGGGCACGTCTATCTGAATGGCCGCCCCGTGCCGCGAAACCCGAACCCCCTGCGCACCCAGCCGCATGGCCACTTCTTCCGACAGGGCCATAATGCGAGACACTTTGGTGGTGATTTCCGGGATGATCTGGTAACTGACCCAGCGGGGCGTGACAATGCCGCCCATAACCCGGCCCGGTACGCGATGGCTGGTCAATACCATCTCGATTTGATCGGCTTGGTACTCCAATACACGCCGCATATACGTCTCCTGGTCTAGGTTCTCCCAGTGTATGGGGTAATTTAGTTGCTCGAGCATGGCCCCTCGCGCCGACACCACCCCCTCACACTGCTTTGAGCTGTGTGTCCGGCTAATCCTGAGTCGTTTTCACTTCAGTTGGTTTTTCCTGCTGTGACCGCATTCCACTCTAAGATTAGTTGGCCATCAATCCAACCTGGCAGCTTTTCACGTATAAGCGGTTTCTAGATTCTCCGGCAATGTTTTTTTGGCTTTCAAAACCCTGTTTGACGTCTGAGATGCATTTGGTTTCTTTAACTCACCTGGCGAATGATCGCCATCACTCTACCTTCAACCTGAACAGCCGCCGGCTTTACCAACACCGGCTCCAGCGTAGGATTAGCTGGCTGTAAGCGCACATGGCCGTTTTCCCGATAGTAGTGCTTGAGAGTCGTGCAATCTTGCTCCAGGAGCCGTACCGCAACCAACTCGCCATTTTTGGCCTGATTTTGGCGCTGGATTATGACAATGTCGCCGTCGTTGACCAGGGCATCTAACATTGAATCACCCTGTACCTTGAGGGCGTATAAATCAGGAGTATTAGAAACAATATCGCAGGTTAATTCGACTACTTCTTGCTCATCCAGGTCGGCTAGCGGTTCCGGCAGTATCGGACTGCTGGTCAAGGGCACGGTAAAGGGTTCGCGTTCATTCGCCAAACGAATGCCACGCGGGGTATTGGGTGAACGGCTCAACAAGGACGCGCCTGCCAATGCTTCCAGGTGATAATTTACCAGGGATTTGGTACTGATTTTGAGTCCGGCCCGAATTTCTTCCAGGGTGGGTGGGTAGCCATTTCTACCAACAAAGGTTTCGATAAACGCCAGCATCTGTTTTTGTTTGTCACTGATTCTCATAAGTTATCTGGCTCCTTTCATCGCAAGTTCAAACAGGGGGACACTAGAACACACGTTCTAGCAAAACCATTATACCAGAACACACGTTCTAAAGTCAAGTCCGAGTTTGACAAATTAGCTTAAAAATGAAAGGTGTTTACTCAAGGGGAATTTTTGGAGGGTCGTGCCGGCGATACAATGACATAGGGCTGATGTTGTTGATACCGCCCCGGGTTATGTTTTTTGGCCAGATTCAGCAGGGTATCGAGCAGCACTTTTTGCTTGGCGTATTCCAGCAGCCGGCGCACAATTTCAGCCTTGCCGGCCCCTTGCGGCAATTGCTCGTGGACGGGTCTGAATTCCGGTTCATAAAAGCACAGATCACGTAGTTCTGGTTCGGTAAAGCCCTGGGTGAGAAGATGTTGAATATTGCGGAGATGATATCTTTTGGTCATTTTGCGCCGTTTGGCCGGTTTCAACTTCATTCGACCGGGCGAAGATGACCGGAAAAATTTAGGCATGGGGCTATTCTTGCATTCAAGATTGTTAAAGGTGAATCTGTGTACTAACACAAATTCTTTTCATCAATACCCTAGTTATCAATAGCTCTAACAAGAGAAGTTATCTTATGTATATTGACCGTCGTGACTGGTCAGAGGGGATAATAGCAACTACTCTACCATATATTTCTACTTCATCGGGATGAACATATATAGGTTTCATGGCTTCATTTCTAGGTTGTAGCCGGATACGAGTCCCCTCATTGTAGAAACACTTCAAAGTAAACTCTCGCTGTTTAGTAAGCCAAGCAACAACTATATCACCATTTATGAAACCTTTTGATCGGTCAATGATAACAGTATCACCATCGTTGATTAAGGCATCAATCATAGAACGACCTCTTACAATTAAAGCGAAAAATTCTCCTTTTGTAGGAAGTCTACTTCGTAAAACTTCGGTATACTCGATCTCAGTATCATAAGGGTCCTTAAATAACATATTGGGTTCGCCAGCAGCAATTGGGCCCCATAAAGGTATCTGTATCAAATCTTCTTCGGAGTTATGGTTATAGGGCTGATGTTTTTTGTATCTGGCAGAATTATGTCTTTTAGCCCAATCAAGAAGAACCTCGACTAATAAATGTCTCTCGGCATGTTCAATAATTCGATCAATTATTTCGGCCTTGCCAATATGTTGCGCTAGTCGGTCGAAAACAGGCCGAAAGGTAATCTGGTCGTGACAAAAACGACGCAACTCCTCCTCGGTAAAACCCTTATTCAATAGAGTACGGATATTTTCCCAAATGTAATCTTCGTCCATCGAATTTCAAGGTCCAGTTTTCAGAACTTATGTTCTAATTTTACTTATTATAATCTTTTTGTCAAAGAAATAAAAATTGGATAGAGCAAATCCACCTTAAAAAACTAGTGCAACAAAAAACACGCTCCTGTAAAGAGCGTGTTCGATTGCTTCTGCTAAAGTTTGCTTACATTTACTCCGGCACCACCGCCACTGCATCTATCTCACATAAAAAATCTGGATGAGCCAATCCAGCTACATAAGCCATGGTAATGGCAGGCGGATTGGGCCGGCGGCCCCAGACCTGCTGGAACACTTCAAACCCCGGTTGAAGGGGCTGCCCCTGGACTAAATAAATATTCCACTTGATGACATGCTCCAGACTCGCGCCGGCGGCAGCCAGAGCCGTTTGCAAATTCTTAAGAATCTGTTCCGTCTGCGCTCTGATGTCGCCTTTGCCGACGATGTTGCCGGCAGCGTCAATCGCATCCTGACCGCCCACATAAATGGTTTTGGCTGAACCGGTGACGACAATGACATTGGTAAATGCCGGATTTTTATTCAACCCCTCCGGGCTGAGATGCTGTACAGCCATCAGCTTAATTCAACTGGCGAATAACCGCCACGACCCGGCCTTTGATGTCAACCTTGTCGGCGTCAACATAGATGGGGGCCATCGTTTGATTTTCAGGCTGCAAACGGATACGGTCGCCTTCGTGGAAAAAGCGCTTAAGCGTGGTTTCTTCCCGGTCACTCAACCAGGCCGCGACCATATCGCCATTGTTGGCCGTTTCGGTGTGGCGCATGACCACAATATCGCCATCGTTGATCAGGGCGTCAATCATCGAAGTCCCTTTGACCTTCAAGGCGTAGATGCCGGTTTCATCGGGGATCATATCACGGGTGAGTTCGATGGCGTCGGTTTCGCTGTCAAAGCTGTCGGGGAAGACCCGCAGCGGCTCACCGGCGGCGATACGGCCTAGCAGCGGCACCCGGACCAGATCAAGTGCGCCGGATGACATCTCATTCAGGCTCTCCACCAGCCGGATGCCCCGCGAAACGGTACGATCACGGTAAATGAAGCCCCCGCGCTGCAAAGCATCCAGGTTGTAATTAACCACCGAGGTAGAAGTGATGCCTACCGCCTCGCCAATTTCACGAATAGTAGGAGGGTAGCCGTTGTCCACAGCAAAGGTTTTTAAGAAGCTGAGGATTTTGCTCTGTCGTTCGGATAGGCTCATAGTGTATCTCCTTGATAAACGGTCATTTGTTCGGACCATTTGTGCTATTTAGAGCCTATTATAGCACGAACGTGTGTTCTGTGTCAAGTCCAGATTTTAATCTGGTGTTCTATTGTTTTTGGGAGAGAGAACCAATGAGGTTATTTTAATTTCTTAGCGGCAGCAGCAACGGCCTGATCAATCGCTTCGATCAAGCGGTTGAGGTCGGGGGGTTTGACAAAAAATTCGTCGGCTCCGGCCAGTCGAGCCTGATCGCGCTCTTTTTTACTGCTCCAGGCCGAGACCACAAAGATGGGGATGTGTCGCGTTTTGGGGTTAAATCGAATCTCCTGGATTGCTTTGTAGCCATCCATAATCGGCATACGTAAATCCATCAAGATCAGGTCAGGTTTCCATTTGAGGGCCGTTTCGACACCCTCCTCGCCGTTCCTGGCATAGGCTACTTTATAGCCGTAAATTTCCAGCAACCGTGAGATGGTATCGCGAATAACCTCGGCATCTTCCACATAAAGGATACGTGTGGCTTGTTTTTGCTCATCACCCTTTAAATGTAGTCGTTTGAGTTTCTTGGGGCCTTGCTCGGTCATGAAAAAACCTTTGTTGTTGGCTAACCCATCCGTACTCGACTGTTTGTCTAATCATTCGTTTCGATCACAAAAACCCGGTCAAACTGCATGATTCTGAGTAAACGCTTGAGGTGAGGATTGGGGTATTGTAAAATTATCTGGATGTTTTCGTTGGAGAAATCTCGGTGAGCGTTTAATAAAACTCGCAGGCCGTGTGAGTCAATAAAATCCACCTCGCTTAAATCAAGCGCCAGCTTTTTGACCTGAGCCTGGACCATTTCTTTCAACAGCGCAGCGCTGTTATCGGTAGACCACATCTGATGGGCGGTAGCGGAGTCAATATTACCACTCAGTTTCAGGGTCCAAATATCACTCTGGCGGGTCAATTTTGTGGATAGCATGATAATCTGCCTTCACCTGTGGCTCAACTTATGCCTTATAATAATAGCATAGATTTTGCCAGGAGGCCACATGCCCACTTAGGCATTTTGGTTTATTGACTTGCTCAGAGGGAATTGGGCAATCTCTGGGCCGGTGGAAAAACCTTTAAAACTAACCAAACAGCCCCAGTGAAGTCAAATTAACAAGAGGAGTAGGCCAGATGCCCAATACAATCGTCACAATGGCGGCAACGGCCAGGGTAAATGTAATCGGCCCATTCAGGTTGAGCGGGATGTTTTCCTGACCATCAGTGGCGGGACGCATGTACATCTGCACTACGACTGCCAGATAATAGAAAGCCGAGATAGCGCTGTTGATCATGCCGACAGCCGCCAGCCAGCTCATCCCTGCTTCGACCGCCGCGCCAAAGACGTACAATTTGCCCCAAAAGCCGATAAAGGGCGGAATTCCGGTCAGCGAGAACATAAAAAAAGTCATGGCCAGGGCCAGCAGGGGTTTGCGCGTGCCCAGCCCGGCGTAATCGGTGAAGCTGGTCCCGATGGCGTCGCGCCGCTCCAACACCGTCACCATCGCAAAAGCGCCGATATTCATAAAGGCGTAGGCCATCAGGTAAAAAAGAATCCCGGTGACACCGGCCGTATTGCCCGCAGCCACCCCCACCAAAATGTACCCGGCGTGCGCGATGCTGGAATAAGCCAGAGTCCGTTTGACATCTTTTTGCGCCAGCGCCGCAATATTGCCGCCGGTCATAGTGATGACCGCCAGGAAAGCCACCGCGATTTGCCAGTCGAGGGTAAAGGCGTTGCTAAAGGAGACCATCAGCAGCCGGATGAGGGCGGCAAAACCGGCCGCTTTAGCCCCCACCGACATAAAAGCCGTGACCGAAGTCGGCGCGCCGTGATAGACATCCGGCGTCCACCATTGAAACGGCACCGCCGCGATTTTGAAGCCGAAGCCCACCAGAATCAGCCCCAGGCCGACCAGCGCCAGCGGGTCACGCATATTGCCCCGGTCGGGGGTGAACCATTCGCCAATAGCCTGGAGGTTGGTCGAGCCGGTCGCGCCGTAGAGCAGGGCCACGCCGTACAGGAAAAAGGCCGAGGCAAAAGCGCCCAGTACAAAATATTTCATCCCGGCCTCGCCGGAGGCCATCTGCCGCCGGTTGAACGCCGCCAAAATATAGAGGGCCATGGACATAATTTCCAGCCCCATAAAAACGACAATCAAATCGGTGGCCGCGCCCATCATCATCATGCCGCTGGTGGCAAAAAGCAGCAGAGCGTAATATTCGCCGCGCTGCATGCCTTTGTGGTCAAGATAGCCCAACGCTATCAAAACCGACAGCGCCGCCGTGACGATAAAAATCAAATTGAGCACCAGCGAATAGCCATCGCTGACGGCCATATTCTGAAAGGCCGGCGCGGGCGGCGCAGCCAGGAGCATCACCAGGCAGGGTGCAACGGCAAGGGCCAACCCCAGCAGACTCAGATAGCCCAGAACACGCTTGTCGGTGATAAATAGATCACAAATCATCACCAGCGCCGCCGTACCGATAACCACCAGCACTGGCGCTAACGCGGCAAAGTTCAGAATTGGAAAATCTATTGGCATACGTTCTCCATGGAAAGAGATTGGAGATTAGAGATTAGAGATTAAAAATCCTATTGACAGAGTAATATTTCACCGCTGAGCACGCAGAGAACGCAGAGTTTTTTATAAATCTCTCGGCGAACTTTGCGCTCTCGGCGGTTAATTTGAGTCAAGAGTTTAAATTAGTCAATCAACGAGGATTAAAAATCTCCAATCTCTAATCTCTAATTTACTGCCCGGCAACGAGCAGGGTTGAATTGACCAGATTCGCCAGTTCAGCCGTAGCCGGGTTGATTTTGTCTAATAACAAATTAGGATACAGTCCAATGACAAAGAAAAAGACAGTCAAGGCCAGGGCGATGACAATCTCACGAGCGTTCATATCTTTGAGCTGCTCGTTGGCCGGATTGAACGGACCAAACATAACTTTGCGCACCGCCACCAGCAAATACCAGGCCGCCAGCACAATCCCAATGGTACCCAGGGTAGCGGCAATCCAATTGACTCGAAACGTGCCGAGCAGGATCACAAATTCGCCCACAAAGCCGTTCAGCCCCGGCAGCCCCACCGACGAAAAAACCGCCAGCAGGAAAAACGTCCCGAACACCGGCACTTTAATCCAGATGCCGCCATATTCTTTGAACAGGCGGGTGTGGCGCTGCTCGTACAGCACACCGACCATAAAAAAGAGCATGCCGGTGCTCAAGCCGTGATTGACCATCTGCAACACAGCGCCGCTGAGGCCCTGCTGTCCGCCGCTAAAAATCCCCAAAACAATATAGCCCATGTGCGCCACCGACGAATAGGCGACCAGCCGCTTGACGTCATCCTGCCGCAGTGCCACCAGCGCCCCGTATAAAATACCAATCACCGCCAAACTGACCATCAGCGGCGTCCAGAAAGGGACTGCTTCGGGAAACAACGGAATGGCGAAGCGCAAAAAGCCATAAGTGCCCATTTTCAGCAGCACCCCGGCCAGAATAATCGAGCCGGCCGTCGGCGCTTCGACGTGGGCGGCGGGCAGCCAGGTGTGCAGGGGGAACAGCGGCGTTTTCACCGCAAAAGCGAGGGCAAAGGCGATAAAAAGCCACACTTGCAGGGTGGCCGGCACGTTGGCGTTGGCTACCAGCGTCGGCAGGTCGGAAGTATTTGGCTCGGCATAAAAATACAACACCAGCGCCGCCACCAGCATCAGGGCGCTGCCGGCCATGGTGTAAATAATGAACTTGATCGAGGCGTAGACGCGCCGCTCGCCGCCCCACTGCCCAATCAACAGCGCCATCGGGATGAGGCTGGCTTCCCAGAAAAGATAAAACAGAAACAGGTCCAGCGAGACAAAACGCCCAGCATGGCCGTTTCCAGCAGCAGCAGCAGCGCCATATATTCTTTGACCTGCTTGGTGATGGCGCTAAAGGAACTGTAAATGGCAATCACCGACAGGAAGGTGGTCAACAGCACCAAAAAGAGGCTGAGGCCGTCAATGCCGACGTGATAATTGATATTAAGCGAGGGAATCCAGGCCGCGAATTCTTCATATTGATAGCCGGGCGTTGCTTTAAACCCAAAATAAAGCGGCAGCGACACCAGCAAATTGAGCAGGGCCACGGCCAGGGCCAGCCACTTGCTCAACTCCTCACGCTCGCGCGGGATCAGCGTGGCCAGGATCGCCCCGGCGAGAGGGATGATGAGTAAAAAGGAAAGAGTCATTTAGCACTCCAAGTTTTTCGGAAAAGCGCTCAAATTTCTGATAGTTTTCAATTACAGGACTTGCGGCGCGGTCATGTCATTTCGAGCGACGAAGGAGCGAGAAATCCCTCAAAACTCCTCTTGCAAGACGAGGTATTAGGGATTTCTCCCTTCGGTCGAAATGACATGCTTAGGCTCACCGCGTAAGTCCTTGTCAATTAGATTACTCCAGCCAGGATTTATTCAATCTATCCTTCCATAGCCTGAGCGGCCGAATATTGAGGCACGGCGATATATCGCTCTGGTCTATGCCGATAATATTCACTGAGAAAATGATCTAGTCGCTCAGAAACCTGGGCGGAAAGATAAGCCTCATGACATTGCTCGCATACATCGGCCGCAACATCTTTGATGATAAGCAATTCCTCACCTCGCCAGATTTCTAACGTAGTTTTGCCAGGCCGCAACTCGCCGCCACATAAATCACACCGATCAATCACATTACCTCAAAAAGAAATAGCTAACCAGCACCAGCACCCCGATAAAGGTCGCCAGGGCGTAATGGCGCAAATAGCCGCTTTGCAGGTGGCTGGCCATGCTCCCCACCCAGCCGATGCCTTTGGCCAGGCCGTCTACCAGCACGCCGTCAATCAGCAGCTTGTCGCACCCCACAGCCAACCCTTCGGCCAGCAGCAGGGCCGGTTTGACGATAACGGCATTGTAAAGTTCGTCAACATAGTATTTATTGGCCAGGAGACTAAAGAGTGGCCGGGTACTGCGGGCCAGGTTTTGCGGAATGGACGGGCGCAGCACATAGAAGAAATAGGCCAGGGCAATGCTCACCACCGACACCACCGCCGAGGTCGAAAACAGGGTCCACTCGGTCGCCAGGGACAGGTGATGTTCGGCTTCTCCGGCGTGTTCAGCGGCGGCGAAAATCGGTTCCAGCCAGCCTTCCAGCCAGTTGGGCAGGCCCATAAACGTGGGCAGCCCCAACAACCCGCCGAGGATGCTCAGCCCGGCCAGGACGATCAAGGCAAAGGTGATCGGAGCGTGGCTTTCGTGGGCGTGCTCGTACAGGTGATGGTCGCGCGGCTGGCCGTGGAAGGCAAGGAAAATGGCCCGGAAGGTGTAGAAAGCGGTCAAAGCGGCGGTGACAATGCCGGCGGCCCACAAAATAGGTGAAGCCTCAAATGCCTTGGCCAGAATCTCGTCTTTGGAGAAAAAGCCCGACATCAACGGAAAACCGGCCAGGGCCAGTCCGCCAATCCAGAAGGTCAGCCAGGTGATCTTCATTTTGTCTTTCAAGCCGCCCATGCGCCGGATGTCAATCACATCGTGCAGAGCGTGCATCACCGAGCCGGCCCCCAAAAAGAGCAGGGCTTTGAAAAAAGCGTGGGTAGTCAGGTGGAACATGCCGCTGGTGTAAGCGCCCACGCCGACGGCCATAAACATATAACCAAGCTGGCTCACCGTCGAGTAGGCCAGCACCCGCTTGAGGTCCACCTGCACCAGGGCAATCGTGGCCGCAAACAGGGCCGTGGCCGCGCCGATGATGGCTACAAACATGGACACGTCCGGAGCCAGCGAGTACAGCGCATTGCTGCGGACAATCATATACACCCCGGCTGTGACCATCGTCGCGGCGTGGATGAGCGCCGAAACCG
>JAAUSP010000132.1 GCA_012032575.1 Anaerolineales bacterium
GCCATCCTTCGCGTAACGAGAAGCTATCCAACAGAAAATAGTCATTTAAAACCAGAGCGACGTTTTGCTGCGACATCCCCGGATAGCTGAACGGAGCAATTTGAAGCGACACGTGGCGGTCGCCGGGGCCGCGAACGGGGAAAAATACGGTGGCTTCGGCAGCGGTGGCCCAATTGGCTGTGGCGGCAAAGATTTCCTCGTTGCTTGACCAGCCTTCGCCGCGATAGGGGTCGCTGCGCCAGTCGCCAAAATCGAGGGTGAGGGGGGTGGGGATGTCGCTCTGCTGCACCGCAAATGCCTGCACCCCGCGACTCTGGTAGCTGGGTTGGGGATTGTGGGGGATCAAATCGAGGGCCAGTTGGCGGGTGGCGGTGAAGGTGTCTTCGTAGGGTTTGCGATAGGGCAGGGGATCGTGAATGACCAGGTATTTGATGTTGTACAGGGTCATCAAATCGGCGGCCTGAAGCCGTGCCCGTTGGAGAGTGGTTTCATCGGCGGGGGTGTAGAGTTCGATGTCGGTCAGCGCTTTGAACAGCGGAATGTTGGCGTAATAATCGAATTTAAAGGCTGGATTGCGTGAGGTATTGCCCGCCAGCATGGGCCGCCCGTGCGCCGATTGGTAATATTGCAGTTGAGTCTGTTCCGTGCCGAGGGTGCCGTAGCTGTTGCGCCAACCGAGCGGCAGTTGCAACAGGGAGAAACTGTCTGGCTCCGCGCCGATTTGCCGGTACACTTCCGGGATGCGGGCGTCGGACAGCGGCAGGGGCACGCTGTATTGATCGAAGAGGAGGAGGAGAAGGAGTAGGGCGTAGGGAGTAAGGCGTAGGGCGTAGGAAACGGGGCGTGAAACGTGAAACGTGAAACGTGAAACGTGAAACGTGATACTGGCTATGGCGAAACCGACCAGCACGGCGAGGGACATGGTCAGGGGGATGCCGAAGCGGTTGGGGACGCGGTTGGCATTGATCAGGGGCAGGTAATGGAGCAGGGCAAAGGGGAAGGGAAAGGTGACGTCGAGGCCGTCGAGGTTAAAGCGATTCTGGCCGTAGAGAGTCAACAGGGGGCCGAGGCTGAGAATGGTAAAAATAAGTGTGCTCCACAACCAGGCCCGACCTTCACGGCGGCGAAGCGCAAAGCCAAGCAGGGCCACAGCCAGAATTCCGTAGCCTAAAAAAAGTGTATTGACATCGCTGAAACGACCCGTCCCCTCGACTACCGCCCGCAGTTCGCGCAGCCAGTCCTGGCCCGACAGGGGATGCAGCGGGGTCAATGTAACCAAACCGGCCAGGTCCGCGCTGAGTTTCAAGCCCTCGCCCCAGCCTGGCTCGGCATAAGCAGGATCGAGGAAATCGGGCAGGACGGACAGAATGAAAGGGGCGGTGAGAATGAAGGTGATGAGGCCAATAATGAATAGGCGAATGAACGAATGGCGAATAGCGGATTTTTTGTCATTCGCCATTCGCCATTCGCCGATCCACAGAATGAGCGTCAAAAAGATCAAAAACACGCTGAAGGTCAACTCGGCGTAGAGACAGAGGGCAGCGAAGAGGCCGGTCAGGAAGATGGTTTTGCGGCGGCCTTGGTGGAGGGTTTTGAGTAGAAAAAGGGTGTAAAAGGGAAACCACTGGATGGTGACAAAGTTGTAATGACCCAGGGCGGCGTACATCATCCGGCTGGCCGAGAAGGCGAAAACAGCGCCGGCAGCGAAAGCAGCGAGGTAATGGTGAATGGTGAATGGTGAATGGTGAATGGTGAATGAGGAAGGGGTGTTGGCGGTTGGCGGTTGGCGGAGCAGATACAGCGCTAACAGAAACATGCCATAAGCGCTGGAAACGTAGGAGAAGAGCAGAGTCAGATTGCTGGCCAGGGGCAGGGAAAGGGCGAGTTGCAGGGGCAGGCCGAAGGTGGCGTTGAACAGGTTAAAGGTGTAGGTGGTCAGCTTGACGCCCAATGGAAAAAAGATGTAATTCGACTCCAGCGGGGTCTGGCCCAAATTCAGCAGGCTGTGCTTGAACCACCACATATTCCAGAGGAAGGTGGACTCATCAAAGGCCCAGGTGGCTTCGCCGGGCACGTGGGTGGTGAGGTGGAGCGCCAGCGGCCAGGTGAGAACGAGCGCCAGCAGGGTATAAAGGCCAATTACGATGAAATGGGGACGGAATTTTTTACTCATGCCACCTCATCATACCACGAATGGGGCGACTCAAAAAATAACTCTTTGGGCGGTTTATAGTCAGATAACATTGCCCACTTACTCTACTCGTGGTAAAATCAACTCACCTCACCTGTTCACCGATGCTAGCAGTTCAAGACCAAACATAACTTAACCAAAATAAGGAGTTGATCGGAGATGGATATAACGGTTAAGCAAGCTCAGGGCCGGGTTCCGGTAACAATCCTCCAAACCCACGGCGATCTCGACGCTTCCAGTTTTCAAACCTTGATTAACAAAGGCAAGGAAGTGTATGATACTGGCACGCGGAACATCCTGCTGGATATGAGCGGGACCGCTTTTATGGGCAGTTCCGGCCTGGCTGCCTTGCACAGCCTGGCCTTGCTGCTGCGGGGTGACGAACTGCCCGACCTGGAGGGGGCTGGAACGTTTTCCATAGTATTGACCGCGACCGCGGCTCTGGGTTGCAGCAGCATCTCAAATTATTCAACCCGCAGCCCCAAATCCAGAAGGTGCTGGAAATGTCGGGACTGACCCAGTTCTTTGAAATCCACACCGACCTGGATACAGCCATCGCTTCGTTTTAGAGATGCACGATTTTTTGCGGAAAATCCCGCTGCTGGCAGATTTGTCGGCGAGTGACCTGGACCATCTGGGCCACCTGGTCGAAGTGGTGCCGTTGACCGCCGGCGCTACTTTATTTGGCGAAGGCAGTGCCAGTGACCGGGCCTACATCATCAAAGAGGGCCAGCTTGATATTATCAAAGCTTCGGCGACCGGCGATATGCTGCTGGCCATCCGCGAAGCCGGCGAAGTCATCGGCGAAATGTCGCTGCTGGACGATGCGCCCCGCCTAGCCAGCGTGGTGGCCCGCACCGATGCTGTACTGCTGGCGATCAGCCGGGAGCAATTCAACCATCTTCTGGAAACCAGCCCGGCGGCATCGCGGGCTATTCTGCGTATTCTATTACCGCGCTGGCGGGCCACCGAGTCGGCCTTGCAAAGCGCCCAGGCCGAACTGGCCCAACGCCTGGCCGAGAGCCGCCAGCGCAACGCCGAATTGACGACCGTTAATATCATCAGTCAGGCTCTTAACGCCGAGTTGGAACTTGACTCGCTGTTGGATTTGATCGGTGAGCAGATGCGCCAAACCTTTGCCGCCGATATTGTTTACCTGGCCCTGTACGACCCACAGACGAACATGATCCATTTCCCTTATGATTATGAGGATGGGCAGCGGCTGGTGGGCGAGTCAATCTGTTTCGGGCAGGGTTTGACCTCCAAAATTATCGAGTCGGGCCAACCCCTGCTGATTAATCATAATTTTGAGCAGCATCGGGCTGGGCTGGGCGCAGAACAGATTGGCAGTCGGGCCAAATCTTTTCTGGGGGTGCCATCCGGCTTGGACAGCAAAGCATCGGGGTCATCAGCGTCCAGAGCACCCAACAGGAAGGACGTTTTGACGACAGCGATGTGCGGCTGCTGGCTACCATTGCCGCCAATGTGGGCGCGGCCATTCAAAATGCGCGGCTCTTTGAGGCCATCCAGCAGGCCAAGCGCGGCCTGGAGCGTGAGTTGGAGATTGGCCGGGAAATTCAGGCCGGCTTTCTGCCGGAACGACTGCCGCAATTACCCGGCTGGGACATTGCCGCCCGCTTTCAGGCCGCGCGGGAAGTGGCCGGAGATTTCTACGATGCTTTTCCGCTGGCAGGGGGTGAAAGAGTGGTTTTGGTGCTGGGCGATGTCTGCGGCAAAGGCGTGGGCGCAGCCCTTTTTATGACCCTTTTCGCAGCCTCATCCGGGCCTCGGCTCATCTGATCTATTCGACCGGCCAGCCGCAAGGAACTGCTGCTGTCCCGGACGATGCGCGCATCCTGGAAAATATGGTCACACTGACCAACAATTATGTCGCCCGCACCCACTATCGGGCCAGTATGTTTGCTTCACTTTTTTTAGGGGTTCTGAGTCCGGCTACCGGCTCGTTGATCTATGTCAATGGCGGTCACGAGTCGCCCCAAATTCTGGGGCCAAACGGGGCCAAAGCCAATTTAGAGCCGACCGGGCCGGTTGTCGGCTTATTTCCCGATATGGATTTCAAAATTTTGCAGGCCCACCTGGAACCGGGGGATACCTTGTACGCGTTTACCGATGGGGTTGTTGATGCTCAAAATTCGGCCGGCGAGATGTTTGGCCGGGAAACATTGCACGCGCTGCTGACTGATCCGGTGGTCTCCGCCTCCGCCCTGCTGGACCTGATCGAATCTGCCTTAAATTCCCATGTGGCCGGCGCCAATCAGTATGATGATATCACGATGCTCGGCGTACGGCGGCTGGCTTGATTTTGAACTGTATGGTCTGCTTTTTATAGGAGGATACGACGATGAGTGCTGAGTTTCAAATTAACATTTCACAGCAGCAGGGGCGCGTCCCGGTCACCATATTTCATCTCCAGGGTGATGTGATTGACGCCAACACCTACGATCAGGTTGAAGCGCAAGTGCAGGCTGCTTTTGAAAGCGGTGCCCGCAATTTACTGCTTGATCTGACCAAAGTTAGGTACATCAGCAGCGCCGGGCTGCGCGCTTTGCACGGTATCTTTTTGTTGCTGCGCGGTGATACCTCCGCCGAAAGTAACCAGGCGATGAAGAAAGGCTTGATGGATGGAACTTTCAAATCGCCTCACCTTAAACTCCTCAATCCTTCGCCGGCGTGCTGGAGACGCTGCGGACAATGGGCTTTGATATGTTTCTGGAAATCCATCACAATCTCAAAGATGCTGTGGCCTCTTTTTAAAGCTGGCTCCTT
Organism: Anaerolineales bacterium; assembly: GCA_012032575.1. The sequence goes on from JAAUSP010000132.1 coordinate 4,979, forward strand.
ATGACAACTCGCTACGTTCTCCAGACTACCGCCGAACTGAAAAACCTGAGCCAGATTCGTGATTTTGTTGAAGTGGCCGCGCTCGGTCTTGGCTTTGACCCCGAAGGTATTCACAATCTGCAACTGGCCGTAGATGAAGCCGTCACCAATGTGATGCTGCATGGCTATCAGGGTCAGGGCGGCCCGTTGGAACTTGAATTGGAGCGATTGGAACGCCGCCTGATCGTCCGCCTGCGGGATGAAGCCACTCCCTTTGATCCCAATACCGTCCCTGCCCCTGACCTGACCTTACCCCTGGCTCAACGGCCGATTGGCGGGCTGGGCATTCATCTGATGCGGCAGACGATGGATGAGATTGAACACCGGGTTACTCCCACCGGCGGCAACGAGTTAACCTTGATTAAGCGCGACCCTGCCAAATGACCGCCTCTCCTCCCCTGGGCCTTTACCTGCATATCCCTGGTGCCCAACCCGCTGTATTTACTGCGACTTCAATACCTACGTCGAGGGTGAAGCCTCGCTCAAAGCCGGTTATCACACCGCCCTGCGCCGGGAAATCCTCGAAACCGGCGCGGCTCTGGCACGGCCTGACCTTGATACCATTTTTATCGGCGGCGGCACCCCCACCAGCCTGCCGCCGGAAGATTTAATTGAGCTGGTCGAGACCGTCAAAACCGCCTTTCGCCTGCGCCCCGGCGCGGAAGTGACCGTCGAAGCCAATCCTGGTACTCTTTCAATAGAATATCTGCGCGAGCTTCGCCAGGGTGGGATCAATCGCCTCTCGCTGGGGGTGCAAAGCTTCAACGACGACGAATTGCGTTTCCTCAGCCGCCTGCACGATGCCGCTGCCGCCCGCTATGCCGTCGAGCAGGCTCGCGCCGCCGGCTTTGATAACCTCAGCCTGGATTTGATTTTAACCTGCCGCAGCAGAGTGTGGCCCGGTGGCAGGCCAATTTAGATACCGCTATTGAACTTGAACCCGATCATCTCTCTCTTTATTCGCTGATTGTCGAGCCGGGCACACCGCTGCACCGGCAGGTCACTGCCGGTCAAATTCCTTGGCCCGACGACGACCTGGCCGCTGACATGTATGCTTACGCCCTGGATACGTTGGAAGCTGCCGGTTACAGCCATTACGAAATTTCCAACTGGGCCAAAGCCAACGGCGAAACCGGCTGGCAAACCCCTCGCCTGGCCTCCGCCCACAACCTCATTTACTGGCGCAACCAGCCCTACCTCGGCCTGGGCGCGGGGGCTTATGGAACAATACCTCTCCCGCCTGAGATGACCCAACCCGGTTTAACCGCCGAGAGCGCCAAGAACGCTGAGGAAAATCAAGAAAAAAACTCTGTGCGCTCTGTGTCCTCAGCGGTGAAATTAAGCCCCGGTATGTGGCGATGGATGAATGTCAAGCGCCCGCAAACCTACATCGAGCGCATCGAAGCGGGATCCGGCCTGGGTTCCGCCCGTGACGAAAAAAGTCTGGAACCCATTGACCCTGAAACAGCGATGGCCGAACAGATGCTGCTCGGCCTGCGGCTGGTCCGAGAGGGTGTCAGCGCGGCAGAATTTGAACGTCGTTTTGGGATGGCTCTGGCAGAACGTTATCCCCAGGCTGTAGCTCACGGCCTGGAACGCGGCCTGACCGAGTGGGTCGAGTCGCCGGAGGGTCCGCGCCTGCGACTGACGCGCCAGGGGCGGTTTTTGGCGAATCAGGCGGTCGTGCCGTTTATGGAGTAGTGTACGTGATGCGTGATGAGGATGCTCACGCATCACGTATGACGTTACTTTTATTCGAGGAAAGTGACAAGTTGCCATCCACCAGCGATAAGTTACAATCTTCCATTATCGTTCGCGGCGCAGTCTTGGGCGCAGCGACCGGCTTGAGCGTAGCCGCTGCTTATGCGGGACTGCTCATCGTCTTTTTCCTGGTGGCGATGCTGTGGGGAGCCATCACTACTGCCCCCAGCCGGCCGGAGGACGCGGCCATGATGCTGCTGGTCGGGCCGGCGTCGGCGGGATTTATGTTCATCTGTGCCGGTTTTATCGGCATCCTGCCGGGAATATTGTTGGGGACTATTATCGGTTTGCTGATTAGCCTGCCGGTAGGGTTATTGAAGGCGCGTCTTTCCGCCGGAGGGGCGGCAGTGATCGGCGGACTGATTGCCGCGGCGGTGGTGGCGCTGATTCACGTTTTCCTCCTCAACGCCGACCCGGACCCCACTCTGCGCGAGTACCTGCTGCTGACGATTATCCCCGGCGTTCTGTGCATCGGCGCGGGCGGCTGGGTAGGGTGGAAATTGCAAAGGGGATTTTTGGAGAGACAGAGCGACAAGGTGACAAGGTGAAAGAATGTCACCTTGTCACCCGGTCACCTTGTCTTCAAACAAGGGAGAAATGGATAATCACTGGCAGACCTTACTAAACGACATCACCACCTGCCGCGCCTGCCCCCGGCTGGTTGAGTGGCGGGAACAGGTGGCCCGCGACAAGCGCCGGGCTTATCAGGACTGCGATTATTGGGGCAAACCTGTCCCCGGCTTTGGCGACCCGCTGGGGCGGGTATTGGTGGTGGGGCTGGCTCCTGGCGCGCACGGCTCCAATCGCACCGGGCGCATGTTCACCGGCGATAGTTCCGGCGATACGTTATACAGCGCCCTGTATCGGGCCGGATTCGCCAGCCAACCGACCTCGCGCCACCGCGACGATGGGTTGACTTTGACCGACGCTTTTATTACAGCCGTGGGTCGCTGCGCACCGCCGGGTAATCGTCCGTCGCCGGAAGAGTTGGCCCGGTGCCGGCCCTTTTTGGCGCGAGAATTTACCTTGATGCCCCAGGTTCAGGTATTAGTGGCTTTGGGCCAAATCGCTTTTGAGGGTTGTTTGCGGGTGTTGCGGGTGTATGAGTATAAGGCTGAGGCTAAGGCTGAGGCTGAGAATGATCCCCGTCCACCGTCCGCTGCGCGTGTTTACCGTCTACCCAAGTTTGGACACGGATTGAGCCATCTTTTCAGCAAGGCTGCTTCGGGTGAGCGTAAATATTTGGTGACCTCGTATCACCCCAGCCGGCAGAATACCCAAACCGGCCGTCTGACTCAGGCCATGCTGGATGAGGTATTTGTCCTGGCCCGGTCGTTGTTAACAGAGTGAAGATCGAGGCTGGAAGATGGTAAATAGAGGACAAAAGATCGTCGCTGCCATTTGCTATCCACTATCTTCTATCTTCCATCCTCAGTTTTATCCCCACCGGACAGTGATCGCTGCCCATGACGTCGGGTAGAATAAAGGCGTCCTCTATCCGGTCCAATCCCTCTTGAGCGATAAAAATAGTCCAGCCGCCAGCCGATGTTGCGCGCCCTGGCCCCGGTGACCATGGACCACCAGGTGTACTGTCCGGCCAATTTGGGGTAGCAGTGCCGGAAGGTGTCAATGTAGCCGGCAGCCACAAGCCGGTCCATCCAGGCCCGTTCTTCGGGCAGAAAGCCGGTGGTGTTTTGATTGGCTTTGGGATGGGCCAGATCAATCGGAAAGTGGGCGGTGTTAACATCGCCGCAGAAGATAACGGTTTGGCCCTGCACCCGCAGTTGTTGGCATTTGTTCAAAAAGGCTTCGTAAAAGGCCATTTTGAACGGCACGCGGGCGTGGTCGCGCCTGCCGTTGGGAAAGTAGCAGTTGAGCAGGGTAAAGGTGGGATACTCGGCAATGATGGTCCGGCCCTCATCGTCGAATTCGGGGATGCCCAGGCCAAACTGAACGGAGAGCGGTTCGGTGCGGCTGAACAGGGCAGTCCCGCTGTAGCCTTTGCGACTGTTCGCGTTGTGCCAGAAAGTGCGATAACCGGCAGGTTGGGCCACCTCGGCGGGCAGTTGGCTGGCCTCACACTTGGTTTCCTGGAGACAAACAATATCGGCCTGGGCCTGGGCTAGCCAATCCAGAAAGCCTTTTTTGTGGATAGCCCGCATGCCGTTGACGTTCCAGGAGAGCAGGGTAAGTGTTGTCATTATTGAACCATTATGGCTTGTTTGGGTATAGATGTCAATTAAGAAAAATTGAACGAATCTTAACAGAAGATTTACAGAGCCTTAACTGAGACTTAATTCAGAAAGGAGACAATTCAGCCTGAAAATAATCAGTAAAGTTACAGCGGTGAAGGATGACTCAACCACTGAAACTCACCAAAGGTACAATTTACCTGCAAGGGGTCCAAAGTCATTTTCACGAAGCGATCACCAGCGCTTTAAAGGTAGAGCCAGGCGACAGCCACCTGACGTATGAAATCTGCGCCGATCTGATCCGTTCAAAACGGAATGGGGATTTAACCTACCGGATAGATTATGTCTATCGCTCGCCCATTGACTCACCCGAAGGAACCGGGCCGGCAAAAATCGCCACAGCTACGGCTGCCGGAACCTTCGATTGGTTGTACTGGCTCTGGTTTTTTTGGTCGGAACAGGTCTGAGGCTATAACTCAACCAGCAGCGTCCGGCCATTAAAAGTGACTTTGTCGCCGGTTTTTAGCTTTTTTTGCGCCGGGTTTCGACGACGCCGTTGAGCTGGACCTGGCCTGATTGAATAACCACCTTGGCCTGTCCGCCGGTGCTAACCAGCCCCTGCCATTTTAAGAATTGGTCGAGTTGAATCGTTTGTTCGTCTGACTCGGGCATCCACACTCCACGCTGGAGATTTATAAAAAGGCCCTAAAGGTCTTCATGACCTTTAGGGCCAGGCTTTACTTGCCGTTCAATGGCCGCTCTATTTCCGGCGGCTGCTCTCCCGGCTCAGCCGGTTTGCGTAAAGGAATCTCGGCAGGCAGTTCCAGGCGAAGTGCTTTGCCATTGGTTTTGTGGGAGTGACTTACCTCTGGCTTTTCTTTAACTGGAACCGTATCTGTGGGCTGTTCCTGGGGTGAATCAGCCGGTAATGAGTCTTGGGGTCGTTCTTTAACCGGAATCGGAGCCAGCTCTTTGGATTTTTCTTTGACCGGAGCCGGTGTTGTTTCTTTAGACTTTTCCTTAACCGGGGCCGGCGTTGTTTCTTTGGGTTTTTCCTTGACCGGAGCCGGTTTCGGGCTGGGCAAGATGTCGTCGCCCGGCAGCAAGTTTTCAAACCAGCGTGACAGGCGAATGGTGGCCGAGCGAACTTTGGCCCAACGATAGATGATCCAGCGCAAGCCTTTGTACCACCACTCGCGCCGCTTGTACGGCATTGGCACGCCCCACTCGACGACGGTTGCTCCCCAACTCAGCCCACCGCCAAAACCGACCATAACCAACTTATCTTTACTCTGAACCCGCCCGGCTTCGATAGCCTCACACAAGGCAATGGGGATCGAGGCCGCCGAGGTGTTGCCGTATTTTTCCAGGTTGGTAAAAACTTTATCCCGATCAATCTTCAAGGAGTCGGCGGCGCTTTCGATGATGCGGATGTTGGCCTGATGGGGAATAAATAAGTCAATTTCACTCAAAGGCACGCCGGCTTTTTCGCAAGCCTGCCTGGCCGCTTTGCCCATAACCCGCGTGGCAAAACGATAAACCTCCCGACCATTCATTTTAATGTAGTGGAGCCGCTGATCTACTGTTTCCCGGCTGGCCGGTAGTTTGCTGCCGCCGGCAGGGATGCATAAATGTTCCGCCCCGGAGCCGTCGGAGCCAAGCACCGTAGACAAAACGCCGCCGGGCGTCTCATCGGCTTGCAGCACCACCGCACCGGCCCCATCTCCAAACAACGGGTAAGTCGTTCGATCCTGAATATCAAGTACCCTGGAAACCGTTTCGGAGCCGATAATCAGGACTACTTTGGCCGTACCCGCCTGAATCATGGCTGATCCCATCGCCAGAGCATAAACAAAGCCGGAACAGGCCGCACTCAAATCAAACGCGCCAGCATGGGTGGCTCCAATGGCATCCTGTACCAGGCTGGCCGTTGAGGGAAAAATGTGTTCGGGGCACAAACTGGCCACAATAATCAAATCAACCGCCGAAGGGGCGAGCCGCGCCCGGTCTAAAGCGACTTGAGCGGCGGCAATGGCCATGCTGGCCGTGGTATCATCTTTGCCGGCAAAGCGGCGCTGCAAAATGCCCGTGCGTGATTTAATCCAATCGTCGGAGGTTTCTACAATTTGGGCCAGGTCCTCATTGCTGACCACCTTTTCAGGCAGATATTTCCCCCAACCAACAATGTGGGCGTAAGTAGTCACAGAGTTACTCCTTTAACGTGCAACGTTCAACGTTCAACGTTAAATCTAAAATCCGTTGTATTTCCTCAAGATGATCGTGGCATTGTGACCCCCCAACCCAAACGAATTCGACATAGCGACCGACACATCGGCGGGCCGGGCCACATTAGGGGTGTAATCGAGATCACACTCGGGGTCAGGCGTTTCATAATTAATGGTGGGAGAGATAATACCATCGGTTAGGGTTTTGACGCAAACCATTGCTTCCAACGCCCCGGCCGCTCCAAACAGGTGGCCGGTCATAGATTTTGAGGAAGTGACGTGGACATTGTAAGCATGCTCGCCCAAAACTTCTTTAATAGCTTTGGTTTCGGTTTTATCGTTCAGTTCGGTAGCCGTGCCGTGGGCGTTGACGTAATCAATCTCGCTCGGATCAATGCCCGATCGCTTGATAGCCCGGCGGATGGCCAGAATAGCCCCGCCGGCATCTTCCAGCGGCGAGGCCATGTGGTTGGCATCCACCGAAGTGCCGTAGCCGATAAATTCAGCCAGGATTGGGGCGTTACGCTCTTTGGCGTGCTCCATCTCTTCCAGCACCAGCACCACCGACCCCTCGCTCATCACAAAGCCGTTGCGGGTCAGGTCAAAGGGGCGACAGGCTCTGGCCGGATCGTCGTTTTCAACCGATAGCGCTTTCATCACGTTGAACCCGGCAATAATCAACGGGTTGGTGGCCGCCTCGGCGCCACCGGCGATAATCGCCTCGGCATCACCACGCGAAATCATCTCAAAGGCCTCCCCCAGCGCATTGGAGCCGGTGGCGCAGGCAGTTACCACAGCCATATTGGGACCGCGCAGGCCATACTCAATAGCAATGCGGGCCGGGGCCGTGTCGGGTAAAATCATGGGGATGCCAAAAGGACTGACTTTAGTAGGCCCCCGTTGCTTCAGCACCTCATACTGGCTGAAAGCCGTATCCATCCCCCCGACGCACGAGCCAATTACCAGCCCCACCCGTTCCCGGTCGGTGCCGTTTTCCAGCAGCTTCGAACTTTCGATGGCCTGGCGCGACGCCTCCATGGCAAAATGGGTGTATCGGTCCATCCGGCGGGCTTCCTTACGCCCAAATAAAGCATCGGCATCAAAGTTCAACACTTCGCCGGCAAACTTGGTTTCCAACTCGGACACATCAAAACGAGTGATGGTGGTGATCCCACTTTTGCCGGCTTTTAAATTTTTCCAGGCTTCGTCAACCGTGTTTCCCACCGGCGTGACGGCGCCCATTCCTGTAACCACTACTCTGCGACTCATAGCATTTCTCCCTACAAATAAATTAAAAACAGCATGTTTAAGCAGTGTGTCGCTGCCCCCACAATTATAACACTTCGCCCTGGTAAAAGTGGCGGGGTCGTCTGCTAAAAAAGGGGGGTATTCTCCTGTTTTTATCCCGGTTATTTATTTTTTGGACTTTTTGGAGTCAATATTCGGGAATTTTGGAAAGTGAGGTAGTTTGCCTTGACTTATGGCTTGGGCTATACTTATCGTTTCAAAAGAAAGTGGTTTTTTAATCGTCTTATGTCATCTGTCTTGCGTCTTACGTCTTGCGTAATATGAACGGAAGACGCAAGACGTTTTAGCTGATAATTACCCAACAATTACAGAATTATGTTTGAATCAACTTACGATGTTATTGTGGTCGGCGGGGGGCACGCGGGGATAGAAGCGGCCCTGGCGGCGGCGAATATGAACTGCCGCACCCTGCTGCTGACTATGTATCTGGATACGATTGGCTGGATGAGCTGCAATCCCAGCATTGGCGGTTCGGCCAAGGGCCACCTGGTGCGCGAGATTGACGCCCTGGGCGGCGCGATGGGCAAACTGACCGATGCCACCCACATCCAGGTGCGGCTGCTCAACCATAGCAAGGGACCGGCGGTCCACGCTCTGCGCGCTCAGGCCGATAAAAAACGGTACGCCTGGACAGTCCAGCGCATGCTCGAAAACACGCCCAACCTGCACGTCAAGCAGGCTACGGTCGAAGGGCTGCTGGTCAAAGGTCAGGCCATCCACGGGGTGCAGACTCAGTACGGCAGCCGTTACTATGCCAAAACGGTCGTGCTGACCACCGGCACGTTTTTGGGCGGACGCCTCATCACCGGCGAGAGCATTACCCAGGGCGGCCGGGCCGGCGAAGGAGCGGCTTATCACCTGTCCACCTCGCTGACCGAACTGGGTTTTCGCCTGGGCCGGCTGAAAACCGGCACCCCGCCCCGGCTCGACGCCCGCACTATTGATTTCAGCCAGACGACTTCGCAATACGGCAGCGAGACGCCGCTTTATTTCAGCTTTGAGAACGCCGAAAATCCGCCGAAGCCTCCGCTCTGGCTGACGGAAGCGCCCCACCCGGTTTATCCGCTGGAATGGCAGTCCGACTGGCGGCCGCAACTGCCCTGTTATATGGTCTACACCCAGCCGGAAACCCACGAGGTTATCCGGGCCAACCTGGACCGCGCCCCGATGTTTACCGGCATAATCGAGGGGGTCGGGCCGCGCTACTGCCCCAGCCTGGAAGATAAAATTGTCCGCTTTGCCCACAAGGAGAGCCACCAGTTGTTTCTGGAGCCGGAGGGCTGGCAGACCACCGAGGTCTACCTGCAAGGGGCCAACACCAGCCTGCCCGAAGATGTGCAGTGGGCGATGGTCCGCTCGATCCCGGCCTTGCGGAATGTCGAAATCATCCGGGCCGGCTACGCGGTGGAGTATGATTACGTGCCGCCCGACCAGCTTCACGCCTGGCTGGAAACCAAACAAGTTGAGGGACTGTTCCACGCCGGCCAGATCAACGGGACCACCGGCTATGAAGAAGCCGCTGCTCAGGGCTTGATGGCCGGGATCAATGCTGCTTTGAAGGCGCAGGGCAAGCCGTCGCTGACTCTGGGCCGCGAGCAGGCTTATATCGGGGTGCTGATTGACGATTTGGTGACGCAGGAACACACCGAACCGTACCGCCAGATGACCTCGCGGGCCGAGTACCGGCTGCTGCTACGGCAAGACAACGCCGATTTGCGCCTGTCGCACCTGGGCTATGAGGCCGGTTTGCTGCCGCAGTGGCGCTACGAAGCGGTTGAGGCCAAGCGGCGCGCCGTGCAGCAGGAGTTGGCCCGGCTGAAGGCGACCCACCTATCTTCGGCCAACGGCACTACTCAGGTGTTGGCCGATTTTGGCCTGGAGCCGATTGAGAACGGAGTCAACGCTCTGCATTATCTGCGCCGCCCGGAGGTGACTTACGAAGTCATCGCCTCGCTGGCGCCGCCGCCCGAACCGCTGCCGGAAGCGGTGGCCGAGCAGGTCAGCATCGAGACCAAGTTTGAAGGCTACATCGCCAAACAGCAGCAGCACGTCGAGCGGGTGCAGCGTTTGGAACACAAGCTCATCCCGCCCGATTTTAATTACGACAACATCAGTGGTCTGCGTAGCGAAGCCCGCCAGAAGCTCAACCGCTTCCGCCCGGCCACCGTCGGCCAGGCGGGTCGGATTGCCGGGGTGAATCCGGCGGATATTAGTATTTTGCTGGTCCATTTGGAGCGGAGTGTTCACGAACGTAGGCACGCCACCGATAATAAAAACACCCCCTCCCCAACCCTCCCCCGCAGCGGGGAGGGGGTTAGTACGCTTCCCCCCG
>JAAUSP010000133.1 GCA_012032575.1 Anaerolineales bacterium
TAGAGACCATCAAGTTAACTACGCCCCCCGCCCCGGAGTAGGCCGCAAAAGCGCCGATCAGGAACCAATCTGCGCCGAAGGGTAGAAGGTTAAAAAGTGCCGGCCGCCAGATCAAAGCCCACAAAAGCCCAGAACCATTTCCAGCCAATGGTCAGGAGCGACAAACAGCAAACAGAGCAGGGCCAATCCCCCCAAAATAAAAACAATTAAGATCCAGTTGAACACTTCCAGCGTCCGTTCGATATGGCGGCTCAGTAGCAGCACGGCCACACAAACCAAAAAGCTGGCGGTTCCGATGAGATACACGCTCTCACTGTCTGCCTGGCTGGCCAGGCGACCGGCAAACAGGTAGAAGACGGCTCCGGCGGCTGTACCGGCCCAGGCCGGCCAACCGACCTGTAAAAACCATAAACTGGCATAGAACCAGGCCCAAAAACTGGCATGCGGCCGGGTACGCATGAAGCCGGTCAAGGCCGGCTCGCCAGTGTACAGAGTATAACGGATCAACTCTGTATTGAGGATGGTTTGCAGTCCGACGGCCAGGGTAGTGACCCACAGTAAAGCCAGGCCATGCTGTACAAATGCGGCCGGCCCCAGCAGCCATTCTCCGCTGCCAACCGATATCCCCAGCAGAATCACCCCGGGACCGATGACGTTGAGCCAGCCAAGCCCCTGAACCAGCGGCGGGGCGGGCAGCTCGGCCTGGGTCCAGGGATCCAGGCCGGTTTGAGCTTCTTTAGCGGAGGGTGGTTCGATGATAGCCTGGAGGATCACTGTGGCTCCAGGGGCCAGACTACCTGGACGCGGGTTCCCCGGCCCGGCTGCGATTTAAGGCTCAACGCGCCGTCGAGATGGTCGGCCCTGGCCTGCATAATGCTCAAGCCAAAATGCTTGCGCCCATCTTCGGGCAGTTGGCCGGGAACAAACCCAACTCCATCATCCTGAATACACAAGCGGCCCTGCTTCTCCTGGCCGGCGCAGACCACAAAAGTATGTCTGGCCTGGCCGTGGCGGACAGCATTGAGCAGCGCTTCACGGGCAATGCGGACCAGTTGGGCAGTCTGGTCGGCTGCCAGTACCAGGGGGCGGCCTTCGGTTTCCAGGGTGATCAGGATGTCGTGCTCGCGCCTGAACTCGGCCACCATCTGGGCTAAAGCGCTGTGCAGCAAAACCGGCGGCTGGCGCACCGTTTGGCGCAAATCGGCCACGTATTGGCGTACCTCGGCCGAGGTGCGTTCCAACACGCTGTCAAGATGACCCAGTTGGCCGGCCATTTCGGTCAGACCATTGGCCGCCGCCCGATTTTCCAACTGGTCAAGGCTCAGGTAAACGTAGCCGAGGGTTTGTAAAAAGCCGTCGTGCAGTTCCGCGCCGATGCGCTCCCGCTCTTGCAGGGCGGCAACCTGTTGGGCCTGGCGCTGAGTCTCCTGCAAAAGCCGCAGGTTATCTACGGCGATGCCGATTTGCTGTCCAATCGAGGTCAGCAAAGCAACCTCATCCGGGTCAAAGGGGCGGCGGCGGCGGGTCATCACATCCAACACCCCTAAATTGCGTTCCCGGATTTTGATCGGCACCACCGCCAGGCTGCGCACCCCTTCCCGGATGGCTACGGCTCTGACCCCTGCGGCGGGCAACTGGCTGATATCGTCGAGCACAACCGTTTGGCCGGTTTGGGCCGCGCCGCCGGTAAAGCCTTCACCCACTTTGATGGTGGCGAGCTGCATCTGCATCTGCTCCGGCATTCCCGCCGCTGCCGCCAGGCGTAAGGTGCCTGAAGGCTGATCAATCAGCCATAAGCCACCTATTTCAACATCCATCACCTGGAGGGATTGCTCCAGGGCCGTGCGTAAAACTTCGTCCAGGTCTAACGAGCGGCTGGCGGTAGCCACCACCTGGGAGAGCGCCAGCAATTGCTGGGTCCGTCGGGCCACATGGATTTGCAGCGACTCGGCCCAGCGCAGCAACTGTTCGCGCGATTGGCGCAGCCGCAGCCGCATGGTTTCAAAATTGTGGGTCAGGGTCAGAAATTCCCCGTAGCCGCCCAGGGTCACGGGTGTATCAAGATCGTCGGAGGCGATGCGGTTGGCAATTTGGTGCAGGGCTTCCACCGGCGCAACAATGGTTTGCTCGGTAAACCACAGCCCGACCAGCAGAAAAATCAAGGTGCTGAGAAACAGGGCGGCATACATCCCTCGCACCATGCCAATATTGGTCGCCTGGCGGATTTGAAGCGTGGCTTCGGTTGGAGGCAGGGTGCTTTGGCTCAATAGCAGACCGGCGGCATCCTGTTCGATGGTGCTGCTGATAATATAGGTGATAATAATGGTGGCAGTGATGAGCAATAGCAAGCCCACAAAGAAGATAAAGCCTGTTTGCAGGCGAATGCCGAGGCTAAAAGAAGAAGATAGCGGCGCATCCTTTGACAGTTCTTGCTTTAAAATCATGCTTGACTTACTTGGCCGTCCCATTACCTACCAGCAGCACAGCATAGCCCCCCCTGTCAACGGTTGGTGCAAGAACATCGCCCATATAAAACCGCAGATTTCACCCTGAAATCCGGGTATTTCGTGGTATTTTATCCGGTTTGTAAAATTAAGCTATTTCGAGCACAAGGCTTTTACTCACCGCCCCCATAGTCCAAAAGTCCAAATCTTAAACCTTGACAACAGGGCGGTGATTTGAGATAATGATGTTAAGTACAGCATTAAAGCTATTTGTCCTTTACAAAACCGACCTGAACCACCAGTTATTCGATAACTTTTTTATTATGTCTGAGCCTTGGCGGGATGTTTTCAGGCAGATCAAGGAGTGCGAGGCTAACTACGGTAATTAAGACCCTGATCAACGATGACATCTGATTGGGGTTTTTTTGTCTGCCGGGTCAAAGGTCAACCAGCGGGAGTGTATGTCCGGTTTGATGGTTTGCCTGGCAAATTTTAGTTGGTCATGGAGAAAGGAGACACCATGAAAAAGATTGTTTTGATTATCGGTGTATTGTTGCTGTTGCAATTGGTTTTTGTTACGGCGGCTTTTGCTTCCGGTCCCTATGGAGACGGAGGCGGCTACTACAATTCTGGGTATGGCTACCAGGATTACGGCTATGGCTATCACAAATATGGCTATGGCCACCGGCCCCATTATGGTTACAATTATAATTATCACCCCCAGAGCCGCTACTATTATTCCTATTACCCCCGCTACCACTACAACAACTGCTGCTGCCGGCCCTATTATAACCATTACCAAAGCCATTCGTACTACTATCCCCAGCCCCGATACGGTTATTACTACTAATTGGGGTCTGGCCCTGGGTTCAGTTTTTTGACATACACTCCTGCCTGTAATGTTTGACAGCTTCCCGCAGCTTGATTATGGGTGGCCGGCACTTTTGACGATGTTCAGGCCAATCTGGCCTGACGACCGATGTTGAAAGTGCCGGCCCCCTTTTTTATCCCCGGTTATTTGGGAAACAGCATCGCGCTGATACTCTCACGATGATGAATGCGCCGGATGGCCTCGCCAAACAGCGGCGCGACCGAAACCACTTCGATTTTTTCGGACAACTGTACCGGCTGATTCTCAACCGTATCGGTGATGATGAGTTTTTCGATAGGGCTGGCCGCCAGGCGCTCCATCGAGTTGCCGGTCAGCACCCCGTGACTGACTGCCGCATACACCTGTTTGGCCCCCTGCTCTATCAATTTGCGCGAGACTTCGGTTAGAGTGCCGCCGGAGATGGTAAAGTCATCCACCACCAGGGCTGTTTTGCCGCGAACATCGCCGATAATTTCCAGAATTTGGGCTTGCTCGCCGTGTCCTATCCGCTCTTTGTTGGCAATTGCCACCGAGGTGCCCAGATAAGTGGCGTATTTGCGGGCCTGTTTGGTAAAACCGGCATCGGGCGAGACGACGATTAAATTTTCAAGCCCCTTTTTTTGAACGTGCTCGCATAAAACAGGCAAAGCGTACAGGTTGTCTACCGGAATACGAAAAAAGCCCTGAATCTGGGGCGAGTGCAAATCCATCGCAACCACCCGTTTGGCCCCGGCGCTTTCAATCGCATCGGCGCAGACACGGGCGCGAATGGAAACACGGGGTTCGTCTTTTTTGTCGCCTTTGGCATAGCTAAAATAGGGAATAATTACCGTTACCGAGGCCACGCTGGCCCGCCGAAAGGCATCAATCCAGAACAGCAGCTCCATAAAATTATCGTTGGTGGGGAAAACGGTTGATTGGACGAGGTAAACCCGCTGCCCGCGCACATTTTCCAAAATCCGTACAAAGGTATTGCCGTCTGAAAAGCGCAGCGTTTCATTTTTACCCCGCTCTACCTGCAAATAATCACAAATTCGGTTGGTCAGTTGAGGACTGCCGCTGCCGGCAAAGACCATAATGTTGTCAGATTTCATTCGCCTGGTTCTCCGGGAAGATGATTTAAGGGGCACGGGTTTCATCATCATTTTATCCACTAAAACAATTGCTTGCTCCAAACATTTATAGTATCATTTGCGTTATAATACAAATCGTTTATCTCAAACCTGAACAAGACCGAAGACTGGAGACCGATGACCGGCTGATTGTCAGCCACCCGGTCTCCCGTCTTCGGTCCCCGGTCTGTTTTTGGAGGAGCATAAGATGTCGGACGACTTCAATCTAAAAGATCTATCCCTGGAAGAACTTTACCAGCAACTGGGCGATGACTTGTACGATGGGTACCAGGAAGAAGTTGTCGAGGGGGTTGAGGAAGCATTGAGCCGGGGCCTGACTCCTTACCAGGTCTTGACCGACGGATTGGTGGCCGGGATGGATATTGTCGGCCAGGATTTCCGGGACGGCATTCTGTTTGTGCCCGAAGTGCTGATGGCCGCCAATGCTATGAAAGCCGGGATGTCGGTGCTGCGCCCACTGCTGGCCGAAACCGGCGCGCCGATCATTGGCAAATGGTCATCGGTACCGTCAAGGGCGACATCCACGACATCGGCAAAAACCTGGTGGCGATGATGATGGAAGGCGCGGGCTTTGAAGTCATCAACCTCGGCATCAACAACGACGCCGATAAATTTATGGCTGCCTACAACGAGCACAAACCTGAAATTATCGGTATGTCGGCCCTGCTGACCACCACGATGCCCTATATGAAAGTGGTCATTGACCGGCTAAAAAGCGAAGGCATTCGCAAAGATGTGATTGTGATGGTCGGCGCGCGCCGCTCAACGAAGCCTTTGCCGAAGCCATCGAAGCCGACGCCTACTGCCGTGATGCCGCCGTTGCCGTTGAAACCGCCAAAAAACTCATCGCCATCCGGCGCGAACGGTCGTAGACATAAACCGCTGTCACATCTATGCAAAACCTGTCAGGCTTTTAAGGGCTGACAGGTTTTTTTATGCTTAATCCAGGTTGCTACCTTGAGGAAAAAATCATCCTGAGTGCGTGCAGTGCGTATCGAAGGGTGATTTTTCGCCGCAGGCATCCTGAGTGGCCTTGCGACCGCAGGGAGTGGCGTATCGAAGGGTGCCTGCGGTGAAAGGTGGCAACTTGAGTTATACTTAATTCAGGGCTGCTGGACAAACAAGGTTTGTTCAAAGAAATAAGGCTGCGCTGATACCTCGCAAGGGGCAGCCAGCTTTTTCCATCTCCTGGGCCACAGTGCGGAAACCGACTTGATCCTCGTCAAAAACTATATCAAATTCCTGTGTTTCCAAAGTAATGGTGAGCTGCCTGATGCCGGGTAAACACTTTAGCCCGGCTTCCAACTTTACAGCTACGTCTTCTGTGAGCGTAGGAATATGCAGTGCCTTAAATTCCATAGTTGATCAGTTCGTAACCTTAAGCTGATAAATCCAGACCCTTATCTGGTAATTGTAAGCATAAATCGAAATGGCGCGGAGTAACAGTGTCAGATGTCACTTCATCTACTGATAATTGTCCTATTAGACCGCAGCTTGTTCTAAAAAACTGTCCGTGAATAACTCTTTAGTTTGGGAGATTAGAGATTGGCGATTAAACAATCACCAATTACCAATCTCTTGGCGCAGCAAAGTTATTTATGGACGAGTTATAAGTACAGCAATGACATACAGGCGTTGGATACGTTAAATCGTGACGAGACTACTTATGCCGGCACAAGGATTTGAAAATCAACCAGCGTGCGGACCAGCGAGGGATTAATACGCACCCCTTTTGCAGCGGCGGACTCAATGGCCTCAAGCGTGGGGCGGCCATCGAAATAAGGCAAAATTTCCCAGACAGGTGGGGGAATTTTGAGTAAATCGGTATTGATATAACTGTGGATCAGGTTGAAATCAGCCTGGATTTGGACAATCTGAAAGCTGCCCAGGCGCAGGCGCTCCGGCAGCGTGTCCGAAAGCAAACGCTGGTGGGCTTGCCCGGTAAGTTTGGCCCACAGGCCCAGTTCCGGCCCGCAGATCGCGGTGACATCGACCCAGGTTAGCGGTTCGACCAGCCGGGCGCAGGCCTGAAAATACTCCACTTCCCGCCCGGCCCATTGACCCCAGACCTGGCGTTGGGTTTCAAAATCCAACTGGGTTTCCGTCTGCTCCAATTCGAGCAGGTGGATGATCTGGCCTGGCCCGGTGGGAGCTAAAAACTGAAGCAGTACGTCCGGCTCAATCGCCAGTTCGAGGGCGCACCAGTAAACCAAATCGCGTTCTATGACCATCAGCAGTTGTTTGAGCGTATCCCAAAACTGTTTGCCCAGCGCGCCCCGCGTATGTTTGCAAAAAAAGGTGGTACAAAACGGCCTCGCGGTAAGGCCAGATACTGCACAGCCCGCCATCCTGATCCAGATAATATGGACAGCGCAGCCCGGTAATACGGCCAAAAAATTGGTCGGCGGAGTCGTATTTGAGATCATAACTGGAGGTCCGGTTCAGCCATAAGGGCGTGGCAATGCTGTCGGCTTGAAGGTAGGCGATGAGGGCAGCCCGGCCTTCGGTCAGCGCCGGGTCGTCGTCGTTCAAGATAGAGCCGACCAGAAAGTTGGGCAGTTCAGGGATATAGGTGCAGCATTTTGCTTGGGGGTGGTAGTAAAGACTCGCCGCGTGAGCCGGGGCGTCGGGGGGAGCGAGCATGGCGCAGTTGAGGCAGGTGGCGTTATGCTCCGGCGGAATCGGCCCAGCGAGCACGTCGGCCAGCCAGCCGGCGTAGAGTTTGGGCAGCGTGATTTCGAGTTCTGTGCTCATTTGATTTCAGATAGTTTTCGGATAAGGTACTAAGTAATCTCATGGCCCCGATAGCGCAGGGCCAATATCGTAATATCATCCGATTGGGGCATGCCTTTGGCAAACTGAGAAACGGAGTTGAAGAGCGTTTTGACCACCATGGTAATGTCGTCGTCGGTTGGCGCTGTTTGCAGCGTATCACAGGCGCGAGCCACCGAGTAAAGTTCGCGTTGGGGATTTTCGGCCTCGGTCACCCCATCGGTGTACAAAACCAGCATGTCACCGGGTTGAAAGCGGCGTTCGGCAACTTCGTAACGGGCCTCTCCATTTATTCCCAGTAAAATTCCTTTGGGCACTTCCAGCAGATTAAAGGGACCTCCCTTACTTGAATAGAAGGGCGGATTGTGACCGGCGTTCATATAAGTCAACGTACCCGACGTCACCTCGAACAAACCAACAAACAGGGTGACAAACATGCACTCATCGTTGTTCTCGCATAACATCTGATTGACCGCCGGCAGGACCGACTCGAGGTGGCTGTCTTTGGACAAACTCATCCGCAGGAGGGTCATAGCCCTCATCATAAACAGAGCTGCCGGCATTCCTTTGCCCGACACATCGCCAATAGCTATACAAAAGGTATTCTTGTCGAGGGCGAAGACATCATAAAAATCTCCGCCAACTTCTATGGCCGGCTCTATCATGGCGCAGACATCAACTTGGGGATGGTTGGGCAGCAGGGGAATTTCCTGGGGCAGAATATTCGCCTGAATCTTGGCCGCTGCCGCCAGCTCTTTTTGTAAATGCTCATAGCGGAGTCGCTGCTCCAGTGATTGCCGGATGACCTCATTATCTTTGCGAGTGCGCTGGGTCAGCACCCGCAACAGATTTCTGACCGCATGGGGCAAATGAATAAAGTTGTTCCAAAAAATATCTTCTGGTATGACAATCACCTGGCTTTTTGCTTCGGCTATCACAAAGGCTGAAGTCCGCCGCTGTTCAATCAGCGACATCTCGCCAATGCACTCTCCGGGGGCAATGGGAAAGCTTATGTCCGAATCGGCTTTATCCAGATAAACTTGTAATCGTCCGGAGACCAGCAGGTAAAGATTGTGATTTTCCAGGCCAGGCGAAATTAGAATGTCGCCTGGCTGCAATTGTTGCGTGGAACATTCAGCCAGAACCGGATCGAGCAGAAGGACCGGAATTTCATAAAAGAGACCAGACCGGAAAAAGTTAGCGTCTGTCGTGGCAAGTTTTTGGTTTAGGGGAATATTGTTCAGTTCCTCCGTGGAGGTATCATCATCACAGAACTCTCGTAGTTCCAATTCAGTTTTTTCAAAAGCCATATTATTTTGGAAATTTCTATTCAATATCCGCCGCTTTCAGGTCGGCGCAAGCGGCATCGAAATCATCATAAATGGGAATTATTTCGCCAATCCCGGCCATAACCAGGACATCTTTAACTGACGGGAGTGGTTTGTATAAAACCATTTTACCCCCACGTCTGGCGAGTGATTTGGCGTTACTTACCAAAATCCGCATGCCATAAGAGGTAATAAACTCAACCCCGGCCATATCAACCAGGACAACCTGCTTTTTGGAGGCGGTCTGGGCCGTGAATGAATTTTCTATTTCGTTAGTGCCCGGGATGTCCAGCCGCCCATTGAGCATAATTTGTTTAATCCCATTTTCTAGCTCGATCACTTCTAACATCATAATGCGTTCACCTCCGTAGAATATGGATTTTGAGCCGCCTATATTTATAAACACCATAAGATACACCTTTTTTAGTTTCTTGCAAATTAATAATTTGCTGGTGCTGGTCGGGGCTTCGATTTCCTCCAGAAACCTGGTGTGAAACTTCGTTGTATTTTTGACTTGAACCGAATCAACGGTAAAATAGTCTTCCAAGCATATCGGGAGTGGCATGACAGAATATAGAAATGAGAGAAATAAATCTCGGTCATCTCAAAGTGCATCTGAAAGGGATTAAAACGGTTAATGTCGTCCCACTTTGACCGTCTGCTTGAATTCTACCAGGGCGGTTCTGTGCCCTGGGATCAACCCGACCCGCCGCCGGAAGTGCTGGCCTTTGTGCCGACTCTGCCCGTTGGTCGGGCGCTCGACCTGGGCTGTGGCTTGGGCCGGGCTTCACTGTATCTGGGCCGGCTCGGCTGGCAGGTGGATGGCGTTGACTTTATCCCCCAGGCCGTCACCGAGGCCATGTCGCGGGCCAGGCAGGCCGGGCTGGATCAGGTCCATTTTCATCTGGGCCAGGCAACCCAGCTCGATTTCTTGCACGGTCTGTATGATTTCGCTCTCGATGTTGGCTGTGTTCACAGTTTTACCACCATTGAGCTACAGGCTTACCATCGGGAATTGCTGCGTCTGCTCAAACCGGGCGGTTATTATTTGCTCTTTGCTCATCTCACCAAAGAGGAGCCGGCACCGGAAGAGCGGCGCTGGTTAATTGAAGCTGACCTGCGCCACATCTTTGCCGAGGGGTTTACGTTGGAACAGGTCGAATATGGCCAGACCCAGGTAGGCGATCAGGCTCCCTGGCATTCGGCCTGGTTCTGGTACCGCCGCAGCAGAGCTGAAATCTAGTTTTACCCTCGCTCTTATATTCAAAATTACCCCATCAGACACGACAAGCCAAATTCAAAGATAGAAACCCGAACAGATTCATTTGGGTTATAGTTCCATTTTTCTTATAGCATGTGCAGCAGGGATATGATATAGTGTAAGCGTAGACTGGTAAAGTGGTTCTGCTTGAACAGTTTATAATTAAACCACTTGAAATATTTGCCGAAATATATGTAGTTAAAGTTTTTACCAAACCTTGAGAGACTAATTAACAATGACTTATTGGCACTATTCCCTCTACCTTACCCTGCTCTTCATGGTTGGGATTCTATCATCTCTTCTGGTTATCTACAGTGGCAAGTACCGGACTACACCAGGCGTTACTGCTTTCAATTTCTGATGCTGGGTATTACCATCTGGACCTTCGGTTATGCCCTTGAGTTAGCCGCAGGTGATCTGGCAGCCAAAATTTTTTGGGCTAAATTCCAGTTTTTTGGTGTTGTTATCATTCCCTTGAGTTGGCTGGCCTTTGCTCACCAATACACAGGTCAAGCTCGACCTATCCCTCGCCCGATTTTAACTGTATTCATCCTCGAAGCGATCATCACCCTGGTTTTGATATGGACGAATGAGGCGCACGGGCTGGCCTTTCGGGAAACCAGGTTGTTGGCCAGCGGCCCGTTTTTGACCCTGGTGATAAGGTTCGGACCATTGATATGGGTACATGTCGCTTACACTTACCTTTTGCTCCTGCTCGGTACAGGTCGCCTGATCTTGATGTTTTTTGGATCCCTGTCCTTACATCGCTGGCAAGTGGGCCTTCTAATATTAGGGGCATTGTTCCCCTGGCTGGCAAATGTTCTTTTTCTCTGGGGCCTCGGCCCCATTCCCGGATTGGATTTATCTCCCTTTGCCTTTGCCATATCCGGCCTGATCTTTGCCTGGGACCTGGCCCGGCTGCGCTTTCTGGAGATTGTGCCGATAGCCCATGAACTGACGATTGCCAGCATGACGGATAGCTTGCTGGTTCTGGATAAACAGAATCGAGTCACTTACCTCAATCCTGCGGCACGTAAGGCCATCGGTTCTAAAGCGGCTCAGGTTGTCGGCCAACCGGCTAATCTCGTCCTCGCTGATTACCGGGATTTGGTTGAGCGCTACCATGATACCGACCAACTCGATACCGAAGTAACTCTGGAGGTACCCTCTGCTATTCCAGGCTCGGCTGCAACAGAAAAGGTACTGCGTCATTACAACTTACGGGTCTTTCCGATTCAAAGCCGGGACGGGCAATCTATCGGGCGGGTCATTCAACTGCGGGATATTACCACCCTCAAAACGTCCGAGGAGAGCCTGTTTGCCCAAAAACAACTCTTTGAAAGTCTGGCTAACCTGGCTTCGGCCACAACCACTATTGGCCGCAGCCGGTTGTTGGTTGCCCTCCAAAATGTATTAGACCAGGCCGGTCAGCTAACCAAAGCAGAGTCGGGTGGGTTATTCCTGTTGGCCGACGAAAAAGAACCCGTTGTTCCCTTGATCTATGGTCAAGTTGCTCCTGAGTCAAGCGCGGGCTTGAAAGCGCTGGTCAGCTCCAAAGGGCTGGCCTCGTGGGTGATGAGCCATAATCAGTCAACTCTGGTCGCCGATACCGGGGTGGATGAACGCTGGTCTTCTCCGGTTGAACTGACTCCCCCGGTGCGGTCTGCCCTGGTCATCCCGCTGGTCAGCGGCCCACTTGTTTTAGGAATTTTGACGCTGCTGCACAGCCGGCCTGATCATTTTCACAGTGAACAGTTGCAATTGCTCCAGGTCGCCGCTGATCAGATGAGCCTGGCTTTACGCAATGCCCGCACCTTCGAAATGCAGCGCCGGATTGCCCGGCAGCAGGCCACGCTTTACGAGGTACTCAGGGAAGTAGCCGGCCGCACTGACCTGGGCAATGTTGCCGCGGTCGCCATAGAGTCGATTGGCCGGGTGGCCGGGTGGACGCATGCCCTTTTAGCAATGCCCAGTGATGATAATCAACACTGGTTTGTTGCCGCGGCTGGCGGCGTGTTTTCAAATTCGATTGGGCAGAAAGTTTCCCTGCGTCAGGGACTCATCAGCCGTGTCTTTAAAACCGGGCAGCTTCAAGTTGTGCCCGATGTGACGGCTGACCCGGACCACCTTGTCTTTGATGCCGGCCTGCGGAGTGGGTTGATTGTTCCATTACAGCGCCATGGCCGCACTCTGGGCGTGCTCAACCTGGAAAGCAGCCAACCTGCCGCCTTTAGCCCTGATGATATTCGCCTGGCCGAATCGCTGGGTGAGATTGTCGCCCTGGCCCTGGATAACGCCCATCTGCATCAGAACGAGCGGGCACGCCGTCACGAACTGGAAGCGGTGCAGCAGGCCAGCCTCAGCTTGATTTCTTTGCTGGAATTACCTCAGGTACTCGATGCCATTTTGCAAACCATCCTTGACCTGGTCTCGCCGCATCGGGCTGACATCTTTCTCTACCTGGAGGAACGCCTGGTTTTTGGCGCTGCCGCCAGCCGCGAAGCGCCCCAGTCGCAGCCTTTTATCGAACCTCGGTCTGAGGGGTTGACTTATCGTGTAGCCCGTCACGGTGAGCCTGTTTTTGTGCCCAACCTCAGCCTGCACCCGCTCTATTCCGCTCGTTCAGCCGAAATTGGGCCGGCCACAGTGGTTGCTTTGCCGCTTAAGATTGGCGCACGGGTGGTAGGGGTATTGGACCTTTTCTGGATGGAACCTGACAGCTTTGCCGAGGCCAGATTACCCGTTTTGCGCCTGCTGGCCGATCAGGCCGCTATTGCTATTGAGAATGCCCGGCTTTATGCAGCGCTGCGTCAGAGTGAAGAGCGTTATGCTCTGGCCGCCCGCGGCGCTAATGATGGGTTGTGGGATTGGGACCTGCAGAGCAATCAAATCTACTTCTCTCCCCGCTGGAAGGCCATGCTGGGATATGAAGAAGACGAGATTGGACGCGACCCCGAAGAGTGGTTCAAGCGTGTCCACCGGAGTGATCGTGAGGAGGTCAAAACAGAAATTTCGGCCCATTTAAGCGGCCTGACCTCTCACTTTGAAAGTGAATACCGGCTGCGGCACAAAGATGGCAGCTATCTCTGGGTGCTCAACCGGGGGTTAGCCATCAAAGATGCCGAAGGACGCGCCACCCGTATGGCCGGCTCGCAGACCGATGTCACCGAGCGCAAACAAGCGGAAGAACAGCTTCAGTATGATGCCTTTTATGATGGGTTAACCGGTATGCCCAATCGCGCCCTGTTTATGGACCACCTGGAACGATCACTGGGCCAGGCCAGGCGGCGCACTCATTATTTATTGGCTGTTCTCTTTATGGACCTCGACCGCTTTAAGGTGGTGAACGAAAGCCTGGGCCATGCCATTGGGGACCAACTGCTGGTGGAAGTGGGACACCGGCTGCAGAGCTGTATCCGAACCGGCGATACGATGGCGCACCTGGGCGGCGACAAGTTTGCGCTGCTTCTGGACGGGATTCAACGAATCGGCGAGGCCAAAGACCTGGCCGATCAAATTCAGTATTTGCTGGCCCGCCCGATGAATTTAAACGGGCAGGAGGTGTTTATCAGCGTGAGCATTGGCGTGGTTTCCAGCCTGAACAAATACAATCGGGCCGATGAAATGCTGCGCGATGCCGAAGTGGCCATGTATCAGGCCAAAGCGCTGGGCCGGGCACGCTACGAACTGTTGAAACCAGCCTGCATGCCAGCCTGGTAGCCCGCTTGCAATTGGAAACCGACCTGCGCCGGGCTGTGGAGAATCAAGAGCTACAGCTTTATTATCAACCCATTGTTGCCATCAACAATGGTCAGATTTCGGGGGTTGAAGCGCTTTTGCGTTGGCCGCACCCCAAGCGCGGCTTCATTTCGCCGGCTGAATTCATCCCCCTGGCCGAAGAAATCGGCTTGATTATCCCCATGAGCGAATGGCTTTTGCGTTTGGCCTGCCGTCAGGCTAAAGCCTGGCATGACAAAGGCCACACCGATTTTAACGTCACCGTCAATATTTCAGCCCGCCAATTTCAAGATCAACACCTGCCGGAATTGGTTGAAACCATCCTGCACGAAACCGGCCTGCCGGCCGGGGCGCTGGGTTTGGAAATTACCGAGAGTGCGGCCATGTTGAGCCAGGATTTGAGCATTCTTCCTTTAACCAAATTGAGTGAACTGGGCCTGCTTATCTCTATTGACGATTTCGGTATTGGCTACTCCTCGTTAAGCCGACTCAAGTCGCTGCCGGTGAATAAACTTAAAATTGACCAATCTTTTACTCGCGACATCACCACCGACTCCGACGACCGGGCGATCATCCGGGCGATTATTGCTATGGCCCATTCCCTCAAATTAAAGGTAGTGGCCGAAGGCGTAGAAACAGCCGAGCAGTTATCTTTTTTGCGGCAGCAGAATTGTGATGAAATCCAGGGCCATTTCTTTAGCCCGGCCTTGTCTGCTGCTGCCCTAACTGAATTATTGCAAGAAGGACCTTATCTGGCCGAGAGACTGTAACCCCCGAATGGCTTGTTGCCGGATGTTGTAGTAAATTATCGAAAAAATCAGGTTACGCAGGAGAAAAATAAGTACCCGCCCAGATTCTTCATCGGCCCCGGCTTTTCAGGACTATTCTGAGTCCGAGAGATTTGTTTCGCCATCTGGTCAGATTTCCTTTCGGAATTTGTCTCTCGTTGCCTAAATCAGAACGATCCCGTTTTTACTTCTCCCGCACGCTTGTAGGAAGCGACAATGACTCCGGCCGGCGAAGTTTTAGCTTCATGCAGGGTGAAAGCGGCAGGCATGGTTCCGTCCGCAAACAAGCGCTTGCCGGTGCCCAGGGTGATGGGGAATATTTTTAGCCAAAATTCATCCACTAAATCATGCTTCAAAAGGGTTTGGATGAGTTGACCACTCCCATGCACTTGTAAATCGGGGAACCTGTTGTTGTTTGAGCTGCTTAATTTCGTCCACAACGTTGCCCTTTAAAAAG
>JAAUSP010000134.1 GCA_012032575.1 Anaerolineales bacterium
TGGGCCAAAAATCTGGCTGAAAGCAGCGGCCATAGTTTGGGGCTGGCCTGTGGGGGGGAGCCAGCATTTCCTGAAGCGCTTTGGCCGCCAGTTCCGGCCCCAAATAGCCGAGATGATTCTGCAAAGGGTAGGGCACGTAAAGATTCTGCCCGGCAAAAAAAACGGATGAGCGCCGCTGGTAGGTTTTTACCGGCGTTGCAGCCCGAATAAAGTGCAGCACAGCCGGGTCGCCGCCAAAAACCCAGTGACCGCCGCCGAGTTCAAAATGGTAGGCTTCCCCATCGGCAGGGGCAGCCGAGAGCCGTTCCTGGCTGCCGGGCCGGACATAATAGGAAGAACAAATACCGCCGGGTTCAGCGGCGGCTTCATAAACGGGCAGCCCGGAGGCAATTCCGGCGGCGAGGCCGGTCATGCCGGCCCCCAGAATAAAGGTCGTCATCAAGTGTCCTGCTTTAATTCAACAAATCTTTTTGAGAATACCCACCCGGCCATCACTGCCTAACTTGTGGTAACGGGTTGGGTCAATTGTTTCATAAACTTCCTGGATATCACCCCAATAAGGGGTAATATCGTCAAGAATCAGCAAGCCCCCTGGTTTTAACAGCCGGTCAGCGCTGGCTATTTCTCGGGTCAGATATGACCCCAAGTGGTTGCCATCAATGACAAAAAATTCATAGGCGGCCGGAGAGATCATTGCCAATCCCTGCAACTGCTGGGTGCAGCTCAAGCCCTGATCAAAAGCGCTAACAAGCGGATTGGCATCGGCCTGTTTTTCGACGTAAGGGTTGATTTCTAAAGAATAGCCGGTCAATATCAGACAGTTATCTTGCAGTCCAAAGTGGTTCAGCAGACCGACCACCGTATTGAGCGGGTTGGCTACCCCCCGGTGACGGATATTAGGATCTATTGAAACCAGGCGTGAATCTGGATGAAGGGTGCGGATGAGATTAGCAAAAAAAGCCAAAGACAGGCCGACAAAATTACCTACATGTATGCCCAGCAATGGCTGGTCCTGATACAGCTCACAAATAAAAGGGACACAAAAATCCAGGGAGGCTTCGGGGATACTGCCTTCCATAATGGTATAGGAATCGGCGCACTTTTGCTCAACCAGGTAATTAACTGCCTTGTTATAATTAAAAGGTTCTGTATCCTGGGCCTCAATAGTTCTTAACGCGCCTTGCTCTAAAAGTTTTTTTTCAACTGTCTTCCAGGTTCTGTTTCGGCGCGATTTTGCGGTCCATAACACAACAAAGTTGTAGGGGATAATATATTTTAGTAACTGCTTGAGCTTTTTTGTCATCTATACATTCACTCGTTGCCGGCCATGAAAAATTATACTACGCCTGAGTGTCGCAAGCCCTGGCCGCTCGCAGACGTATCACTCCTCAATTCGCTTAATAAAGGCTTCCTTTAGCCCTGTCCCCAACGCAACTAGATTTCTCCACTTTAACCGAGCCAAAATCAGCCTAAAATCACCCCGCCAAAGCACCTGTTGGCCCTTTCGCCAAAAGTATTTGAGCAATATTTCCGGGGTGGAACCGACAATTATTTTCATAAAATCTTCAGCTTCAGGGAGTTTCAATAAACGGTCATAGTGACGGATATTTAGCTCTGGGTTGTGAGGGGCCTTTACAAAAAGCTCTTTTGCCAACTGAACATACCGACGTGTTTCTGTTTCCATACCGGCGGCATGGCAAAACCCGGCAATGGTCAGCCATGTATCAATGTAGGCATGTTCTTCCAAATCAGCCACCCGCTGAGCCAACAGATCATTTGAAAACAACCGGGTCAGTAGCCGCCTGGAAGCCTGCTCCATGCGTTGGGGATCATAGGTCATATTGCCGGAATGGCGGCGATAGTGAGCGATAGGGGTGTCAATCACATCTACCGTGTGTCCGTGCGCTGCCATCCGTACCCACAGGTCCCAATCCTCTACCGCCCTTAGGTTTGGGTCAAATACGCCACAGCAATCAAAACATTTCCGTCGAATGAGCAGGGTGTGAACTAAAAACAAATTGCCGGTAGCGATAGACCGTAAAAAATCAGCCTGTACTTTAGTCCGCAGATTTGAAGGTTTATTGAGCGGTTTAATCACCCGACCCGTTTCGTCAATGGTGTCCCAAGCCCCATAAACAAGATCAATGTGCGGATTTTCTTTAAGGAAGGTAACGGTTGCGGCCAGCATTTCGGGATACCAGAGATCATCAGCATCCAGCAAGCCGATCATTTCGCCGCGAGCCACCTGTAAGCCGCTATTACGAGCGGCCGACAACCCGGCATTGGCCTGAGTAATAATATGAAGGCGATCCCCATAACCGGCCAGAACCTGGGTCGTATGGTCAGTTGAGCCATCATTGACAACAATAATCTCGTAGTCTGTAAATGTTTGGGCCAGAATACTGTCAATGGCCTGACCAACGAAATGAGCCTGATTATAAACTGGAATGATAACACTCACCGTTGGAGACATCGTCTGTTTTTTACAATCCTAAGCAGGCCGCAGTGTTTTTCGCGACCAGATTTTCTGAAAAACTTTCAGCCAGTAATTCAATACGGTCAAGGGGTGCCAGGCCAGAGCATAGGGCAAAATTTTTAGTTTTAGCCAAAAGGTGATAACCGGGCTGGAAGAGCGAGCGCAGTAGAGCAGTTGCCGGCTTATCAGAGAACTCAATCGGCTAGATAAAGCTGTCGGATCGTGGCCCCGATCGGCCAGGCGTGTTAGAAAAGCTTGATAGATAATTTTTAGATCAGCATGCAGCCCACCGGCCTTGCCGTTGACCAAAGGCAACCCCGACCAAAGACTCCAGAGCGCTGTTGTTTCGGCAAGCCCAAATTCGAGACCCGTGAGCTGCTTCAAGTTGTGCTGCACAACCCTAAGCGCAAAGTTTGTCTGATCTGAGACCAATTTGGTAGAAATATTTTGTTCATGGGATCGCCAACACAGCAAAACCTCCGGCAAAATAACCATATCACTCAGCCAAACCAGGCGTGACCAAAGCTGATAATCCTGACTGTAGCGATAATCTTCAGCGTATCCCCCCAAATTAATTATCGGGTCACGACGAAACATAACGACCCCATGCCCACCGATATAATTAACAAATAATAAGTGCCAGGCAATAAGAATAGGGTCCGCCGATTTTTGAGTAATCTTTAATTGACGTCCGCCTCCGTCAATGATCTCATAATTACTTGCAACCACTACCACCTCTGGATGATGATCCAGAAAGCTGACTTGAAGCTGCAATCGTTGGGGTAACGAAATATCGTCAGCATCCTGCCGGGCAATATATTCGCCCCTGGCCAAAGCTAAACCCTTATTGAGCGACCGGGTTAAACCGATATTTTGCTCATTCTGAAAGACCAGCAGACGCTGGTCTTGCGCAGCGTACTCCGCCAAAATATCGCCGGTAGCATCAGTTGAACCATCGTCAATAATGATAAATTCAAAATCGGTGAAGGTTTGGTCGAGAATACTCTGAATAGCCTCCCGTAGATATTGTGCCCCATTATAAACACTCATGACCACACTAACTTTTGGCCGCACAGTCGTTTAACTCTCTTTTTGAAGCTGCCAATAGACACTCTGGTTGGGAAGTGGGTCTTCAAAACTGTAAAGTTCTAGCCCAAAATCACCCAGGATAGCCGACATATCAGCCAACTCATGGGCCGAAAAATCATGCCGCCACTCGGTCAAAATGTCTTTTCCCATTTTTAAAGCGCTCTGGGCATGGGTGACATGCGATAATTTATGCATGGCGCGACGCCGAGCGGATGTTTCTTTGAGACTCAAACCGCGCAGTAAGCGACTTGCCTCCTTTTCAGGCTCCAGATAAAGATATTCATAAGCGCAAAAAAGCCACTGGAAATGAGCCAGTTGCTTAAGCGGGACGATATTTTCGATGCACCACATAACCAGATGTTGCTGGATGTCTGTTTTAGCCGAGGTTATCACTTCTTTGTAGGGCACCAGATAATCTTGCTCTAAATTGGGTTGGTTGAGTAGTACATCCAGATGACTTTCCCAGCCCAGGCGGCGACGTGAGGCCACAACGGCTCCAGGGTGTCTGATTAAGTAGACAATTGACGGATGAAAATGCAGGTCAATCCACCCCAGAAGCATGGTAGTACGAATGGTTTTGAGCAGCAAACGCCAGGCCCAGGGGCGGCGACCTTGCTGGTTAACCCATCGGTTGCGCAGCTTACCGGCCAGCGCCAATTGAGTAAAGTGATACAAACGGGGACACGACTCTTCGGGAGCACAGTAGGGCCGCAGCGAAATGCCCGCCGCTCTGGCTTCTGGCACTTTCCGACTATCAAAAGGCTCAAAAATGGTGCGAAAGCCCCAGTCAGCCGCGATGATGTCGCCAAGCCAGGTAGTGCCGCTTCGACCAGAACCGGCCAGAATAATCGTTTTGGAAGGATCGCCCACAAGCGTATTTACCTACTCTCCCGGCTTTACCTCGGCCCAAATTTCTCCCCAGCGAACTTCCAGGAAGTTCACCACCAGGCCCGCACCGGCCATCTCCTCGGCAAAGGTTTCCAGGGTATACTCGGTTTCGTGGGTTAGATCCAGCCGCCATTCCACCCCTAATTCACGCTTTAGCGGCACACGCCAATCACGCTCAAACAGGGGGACTCGTATCAGCAATCGAGCCGGATGAGCCGCTGCCTGCACCCGGCGCAAAAACTCAACCCGTTCAGGCAGATGTTCCAGAACATTAGAAAGAATTACCACCTGGAAAGGTCCAGCCGGCAAATCTTTCAATGCATCCCCCACTTGATAGGTTATTTGAGGGTGATTATAACGCTGACACGCTATCTCAATCTTGGCAGCATTTAAGTCTATCCCCAGTACCTGAGCGCCTGCTTTTTGGGCCACATCATAAGCCACTGCGCCGATGCCGCAACCAATGTCCAATACCCGCTCCCCGGCCTGAATATGATCCGTAAAAAAATCATGGTAGCGGGTGTGGCGATGTTTGGTATGGATGCCGCCATTGTAGCGAATGGACTGCTGGCCTTGTAATGAATAAAAGGCTGCATCTAATCGAAACAAAAAACGCAGGGCCTGGTCTGCCGGTAATACCGCAGCGCGATGGGCCACCAGCCCCCGCACCAGGGTTTCTAATTGGGCGGTGGATAGGCCATCAAACAGTTTGAGTAAAATTTTCTTCGCCAGTGTTCGGAGGGCAGCCATTATAAATTTCCAACTACTTTCTTTAGTACCGCCAGTTCGAGCTGGGTTACTTGTGCTATAGCAAAATTTTCTACCACAAATTTCCGTGCCCGGCAACCTAATTCAGCGCGTAGTTGGGGTTGAGCCAGTAATTCCTGAATCGCTGCGCGAAGGCTGTCTTCATTAGCCGAACACAACCAGCCATTTTCGCCATGCTGGATTAACTCACGAAT
Organism: Anaerolineales bacterium; assembly: GCA_012032575.1. The sequence continues at coordinate 5,416 of JAAUSP010000134.1, forward strand.
GCCGGGGGCATCTACGCCGATTACGGTTAGCCCACAGGCCATTGCTTCAAGCAGCGCCTTGGGGTGGCCTTCAATTTGTGAGGCCAATAAAAAAAATAGCTGATTGGCGCAGTATCTGCGGCAGCTCGCGATGAGGCAAATTACCCAGCAAACGCAGATTCACCTTGAGATCTGCCGCCAATTCCGCTACGGATGAGCGCAGCGGGCCATCGCCTACAAATACCAGCTCCACCTCGAGGCCAGCACAGGCTCGCACCAGAAGGTGGGGATTCTTTAGCTGACTTAGCCGGCCAACAAAGCAGAGCCGATTGGGAACCGGGTTCCCACCATCAGGAGCGGGGGCAAACAAATCGGTTAAGACATAATTGGGCACAATCTCTATTTTAAGCGGCGACAGGGCGTAATTCTTAACAATGTACTCGCGCAGCGCCGGTGTGGTTACTACTACCTGATCGGCTGCTTTAAAGACCTTGTCTTCAAGACGCCGCGCCCGGGCTACTTCGGCTGCTCGCTCAGGTCCTCCCCGTGCGGCCTGGTCAGACCACATGTAGCCGCAACGCGCTATCAAGGGTTTATGCCACAGGCGAGCGGCTTTTAGGGCCACATCAGCTCCATTGGCCTGGTTGGTCTTAAACACATTACTGCGCCGCAGCCAACCTGCGTGCAACCAGGGCAACAATTGCTCGTAAATAGGGCCAGGCCAGCCCCACCGATTGCAAAGAATCTGAAGACCCGGTAGCTGATCGGCGTACTGTAGATCACCCCTATCTCCGTAAGTAACAAAGCCAATGCGGATGCCCTGCGCTTGAAGCTGCCGATAAAGAACCAGTTCACGCTCTAGCATGCCAATTTGGTTCCAGGCTTGCAAGGATAAACCTCGCGTAAAAAATAAGGTCAACTGCATCTGTTAAATGTCACTTTTGGCAAACCGCCAGGATCATGTGTCCCCAATTTTTCTCCAGCCAGGCCCAGGCTCTAAACAATTTTTCCAAACGCCAACCAACGTTTCGCTGCCGGGCTATCCAGGCCAGGGGCGGAGCCTCGTCTTTGATACCCTTAAAACTGCCATAAGGAAACCAGGTGATGACTTTAAAACCCGCGGCTTGTAAATAGGCTGCAAATTCAGCCTGGGTAAAGGCATATTGATAAAAATCCAATCCATCAGGCTGCTCCCGATACAAGCCCAGTCTAGCTTTGAGCCGGCGCAAAGAATGGAAGTAAGGGACAGAAATTAAGGCTACTCCACCGGGTTGTAGAACCCGATAAGCTTCTTGCAGAAAAGGTTCTGGCCCATCCCGGCGATGTTCCACCACACCCAGCGAGATATAAGCGCTGTAGTAGCCCTCGTGAACCTCCAGGTGAGCGACATCTCCGGTGTAAATCGGCAAATCAGGATAAAGGGAGCGCACTGCCTGGACCGTATCGGCGCTCCATTCTACGCCTTCAACCTCATACCCCAGGGTTCGCAACGCCAGTACATACCGGCCTAACCCACAACCCGCCTCCAAAATCCGGCCCGAACGAGGCAGATAACGCAAAAATGGTTTTTCTAAGCGATTTATATGCCCCCGGCTGGCCAGGGCATAGGATTTTGGCGACACATAGTTTTCCCAATGCGCTCCCCAAAAAGTGGCGTCGGCCCGGGTATAATAGTAAGCCAGACGCTCTCCTTCGACCCGGCGGACTGTTTTTTTGCCGTCTCATTTATTGTCGGCATAGTGGATTAATCGTTCATAGATAGAAAAAAGTCTTTGCTGAACCATCTCGCACTCGAGTGCCGACAAACAGAATTCAATGTCGGAACTGGCTTGCGGCGCAACTTTTACCTGACCATTGACTACATTACGCAAGCCTTTGCCCGGTTGATTAGGCCGGTCGCGATATTTTTTAGGCTTTATGCGCGGCTGCAAACCACAGAATTGAGCCAGTTGGTCGAGTACGGCATCAGTGTGGCTAACCAGCCGTTCATAGGCGATACTCCGCACCGATTCGGCAAAATCGCTCGTTTCGGTTAAAAATATATGATGGGCCGTCTCCCAAAAGTTACACACTTCCATAAGGTCGGCTTGGGCAAAAACAGGCCACTTGCGCCGTAAGCCTTCGATATGACTGACCGGGTCTCGAAAAACCATCAAAAATTTTGACCGGGCAAAAGCGTTTCGCAAACGCCCGGCCCGCACCAGGTGAGTATTGGGCGCTTTATCTATAATAAAATTGGATAGTTTAGGGTAGTGAGACGCTTTGCGATATAACTTGATAGCGGAACGGTGAATTTCCCTGTCTGTAACATTGCCGGGAATAAACATAGCCGCCCAGTAACGATCTAATGCGCCGTAAGAGGCAACACTTTCCATGCGCAAAACAGAACCAGCGGGGGCTGCCAAAGCGCTTTCATTGAGGTAACCGGCGGTTAAATAACGCTGATCCAGCAAGCTGCTCAATAGGCTATTCCCACCGCCAGCTACTCCACAGATAAAGATAGGGTAGAAGTTATCATCGAAGAAACTTTGGAGTTTGGCTGCTTTTTTAAACGGAACTATAAAATTCACAGGCTTATTCTCACGACACACCCTCTTTTTTGAAGACAGGGTGATACAACTCATCATAATAACGTTCGGCAATGAGTGACCAACGATACTGTTGCACATCTTGCCAGGCTTGATGGCGACAGGCTTGGCGCAGTTGAGCATCTTCGATCAAGGTTATGATATGCTCGGTTAAACCGGCTACATCCTCTACTTCGGCCAGGAGGCCATTTCGGCGGTGCTTAATCAAATCTGCCGGCATTCCCATCCGTGTTGATACCAGAGGCACGCCGGTAGCCCAGCTTTCCAGCAGCGCAGCCGGGCCTCCTTCATTACGGGCAGTGATAAGGTACATGTCAAGCGCGTGGTAATAACGGACAATATCATAATAATTATCCAGAAAGTGGTGAATATAGGGTATCCCCAATCGCTCTAACCCCTGTTTAACATACCCTCGGGCCGGGCCGGTTAGTAAAACCAGCAGATTGGGATAGCGAGCTGACACCTTGGCCACAACCTCTAAAAAAACATCAGGCCCTTTGATAAGTTTAGGTTCCAGTCCTGCTTCCCAGCCGGCTCCATCTTTCTGAAAAGAGCCGATACAAAGCGCCCCTTCAGGAATGCCCAACCCGGCTCGGATTGCCTGGCGCATAGCCTGGGCAGGTCGAGTAAAGTGGTCTAAATCAACCCCCAAAGGAATTGTGACCAGCTTGGCCTCCGGTATACCTGCTTTGACCAGAGTTTGCCGGGTAATCTGGCAACTGGCTACAATTTTTTCAACCAATTCGGCTGCTTCTATCAATTTGGTAAACTGGCGTTGTTGAGCTGGGTTTAGATCATCAGGATCACCGTGAAACCAGGTTAAAAACACATGGTTTGAAGGATGAGTCCTTTGGCCGGCTCCGTTTAGATAGGTATGCCGATTTATATAATGAATAATCTGGTTACGCAACCCTGAAGGGTTATCAATCAGGTACACGGGAAGTTGGCGCTGGGTCTGTAGGTGGGTAGACACATAACGCCCAATCCAATTCAAAATCCAATTGGGAGCGCCTGTGACCAGGTAAATTTTCCTGGCATGCCAGCTTGTTAAAGTTCGGTACCATTGTTTAGACAGGTTGGTCAAATGGTCTTTCATTAAGGTCTAATCACTCGCCAACCTGTTAAGTTATTCTCTAAGATTTCGAGAGTCATGGCTAAAGCCCAAGTTAGCAGACAGGTCCCATGAATGTCGCTCTGTGGTAGTCCTTGCGAGATTGGCGTACTATAGTAAGTTGTCTGGCTACAGCCCAGGTAATAGGAGAACCCTCCATCCGGCTGATGATGCTGCTTGATCAACTCAAATACCTGAGCGCAATAAGCTTGAACTTTTGCTTTCTGGTAATCGGTTTGCTGTAAACAGCGATAAAGCACATAAACAACATCAACCATGTGACAGCCTTCGGCGATGGGGAACTGCTGCAAACAGGTGTCAATCAACCGCTCAGGATAATGAATGGGCGCTTCCAGCCAATCCAGGGCGGTTAACACCTTCATGGCCCCGTTGACGAGTTGCCCGTGTTTTGGGCTTGCCCCTTTAAAGTATGCGCCCGTCCCGGCGTCGGCCAGACTATCAAAGAACTGACGGCACACACTTAACAACTCCTGTTGCGATGCCGAATCTGCCAATCTAGGTAACTCAAGCTTTAGAAATACCACCAGGGCCGAGGCTTGTCCACCCGCTCCCCAGGGTCTGGTCCAATCTAAACCCAGGAGATGAGTTTTAACTCCGGCGGCGCTCACCGGAAAGCCCTGATAAGGCTGTCTGGGAGTCTGGTCAACTTCGGCCAGCGTGGCGATAACCTGCTTGGTCTCGGCAATGATTACCTTCTGGGTATAAGTGAGTTGTCTGGGCCGAAAAAGTGGCTCGATCAGACGCCGCTGCCAGGGCGTTTGCGCCAGCAAATAATTCACCAGCGGTGGGTCAATGAAGGCGTTGTGACTGACCCTTCCGTGGGGAGCATATCCTTCAGCTTGAAACGATTTCAGAAAGGCAATCCAGGCTGTTTGCCGCTGAACCTCCAAAGCTGACCAGAGGCCCAAGATATGGTAAAGTTTAAGGGCAAAACAGCTAAACCCCAGCGCCATTTGCCGGCCAACTTCGGTAACACCTGTTTTACATGGCAAAAAGCGGCCCGGTTGATTGGGCCACTCTAACGTTTGTAGATAACCAGGTAAGGTGTTGTTCAAACAGTTCAGCCACTCTCTTTGAGTGGGGATCATCAGGTAAGGCATGGATTATGGGAGTAGAGTTCGGACTAACCAGACAGGTTTTCGCCACCACTGGCGTTGTTTGATAATTTCGTCACGCCGTTCCAGCAGCTCCAAAAATAAATGATAGTAATCCTTGCACATGCGTTCGGCGGTGTGAGGATAATTTTTCATTTGGGCAGTCCAGTGTTCATAGGTGGTCATCATTTCTTGCAACTTCTGTTCAAAATTTTCAGCCGTAAACGAAACCCCAAAACCCTGGCAATATTCAGGTAGAGCGCCGCTTTCACGGTAGAGTAGCGGTAGGCCGCACATCGCCCCTTCGATATGATGCATGCCAGCCGGCTCATTTTGCGAAGCTGTTAAGTAAACATGATGGCTACGGATAGATTTGGCCAGTTCAACCCCACTCTGGGGAGGTATCAGTTTGGTCTGGGTAAAATTGATATTATCTGGAACATTGCCAATATAGGTAAACTCAAACTTGTCCCTAAAGGCCGGCTCCGACAACATTCTATCGAGCCGTTCATAAATATCAAACCCTTTTAAATACCCAGCACCCCAGTGATGTGTCACCAATTTGAGCTTGCTTGTTCCATTCCAGGGGATGTAGCCCTGGGCATTAAAAATGGCGACATTTGCTCCATTTAGAATAACTCTTGAATCCGGCGTTTTGAGACCGTGGCCTAAAAATAATTGGCTCAACCAACTACTGATAAAAACAGTAAAATCGGCGCATGTATTAGCTCGAATCAATCTCTGGTTGACTCCGGTTGTCCCCTTGCGCTCATCACATTCATTAATACGGTGAATGACAATAGCGTGTGAATTTTTTTGGAGCAGATACTTGCCAATATCTTTATCGGAGTAGGCAGAGATTTTCATATTGGGGCGTGGCTCGGTTAGCAAAATTACATCCAAATCTGGCGCTTGCAAATCAAATGATACTTTGACGCCTTGAGAGCGTAAATAGTTGGTCAGGGCATGCCCAAACTGATTTCCACCGCCCCAAGGCCCCGGCTGCAAGTTCATCCCAAGGCTTACATACATAAACTTTTAGATATTTCCTCTATCTGACAAATGCTTATTCATCTCTTTTGCCTTGTAAAAGGATCCATTTCCACTTCGGTTCGCTCTCAACATGGATGATTGCTCTAAAATAACGTAACATCAACTGTATCAAGGCTTCTTCAGATTGCCAGGCTACCGCCTCAAAGGGGCCGCGACTAAATTGAGAAGCCAGAGCCAAATCATATAATACATAGCCATCGGGTTGAATGGCCCGCCGGTGTTCGGCAAAGAAATCGGTTAGGTTAAAAGCATGATCCACACAGTTGGTATAAATTAAATCCACTGAGGATGTATCATTTTCCATATGCATAAAATCACCAAACCGAACCCAGGGATTATCAGGGCCAGGATTCAGGTCAATACCATAAGCATTCTTAAATCCTAGATCGCGTAAAACTTCAACCTCTGTACCCTGACGTGCTCCGGCACAGACAATGCAAGCCGTTCGGGGCAGTAATTTGATAATATACCTGAAACGACGATAAAATTTTAAGCGATACCCGCTGATAATTTGATTATTGAAACCACCCTTAAGCTTTAAAATTTCGTCAAATTTTTGCTGCTGATGTATTTTATACTCCCCATAATCAGCATAATTACGATACAGCACCCCTTGTTGTTCAGGGGGTTGCCAACCTACATCGCCATAATGTTTACGCCGGATCGAATGTTTATCCCGTTCATGAATGTAGCCTGTATCACGGTAACGACGCAGATAGCGTAGGTAGCCATAGCCACCAGGCCACCAACGATATAGCGCTGTTTTGAGCCAAAATTTGAAATTCATTGTCCAGTTGCAAATTTATACAAGCATTCAACCAGGCCATGCCCCATTAATTGCCGTCGCCCCAACGACTGATTTGCTGATAGCATAAGCCTATTCATGTTCATCCGCTGGTTGTAACAACAAGTAACCTAACGAATGCAGCAATGGGATCATCTCTTCCAAATAAAACAGATCCTCATCTCTAATACTTTTTTGGACTGAAAAACTATCTGACACTTTTAGCTGCTCAGAAGATTGCCACTTATAATTTCGATTGACTAACTCGGCTGGATAAGATTCAGTGATGAACTGCTCATTGTAATCAAGTTGAGCATGGTCTAACACCTGTTTCATCACCTTTTGAGGATCATCAACTAAATCCTCATATCGTACCTCAAAGTACCGTTCACTCAGCAAATTTTTATTCTGTTGACCGTGAGTTACCAATTGCAGCCACTGACGAGTATGGCGCTGTGCCTGTGGTTGCGCCATTGGGTTAATTAGCTCTGGCGGATGCGGTCCATAAAGGATTTTTTCGTCTTGAAACTGTCTGTGCTTCTCGTTTTTTGAGTCACGTAATTTAAAAAGAATAGAATTGACCACAGCTCGTCCGTCGCGGATAATATGCAAATGTCGAGCTGCTGGAAAGATTTCGTTTACCAAAGGAATCCACAAGATCATAAAAGGCATTTTATCGAGCAGACGCAATTTTCTTTGAGTTTCAAGAAGGCCGGCGTACTGGCTACAGATTTGATTGGCCCGTTTTGGTGAAGCCAAACTTGCCCCCATCACACCGCGATGCTTACCAAAGATGCGCCACCAAAAATCAGTCCCTTCACGAGGTTTCAAGGTGCGAGTCTGCGGATAACCTACTTGAGGATGTTTAGCCAACAACTGGTATAGCAAGGTTGTACCCGAACAAGGAGCGCCCATATGAAAACAGGTCTATCAAGACCATAATGTCCCGAGTAGCCTTTTTCATTATCGTGTCCCAAAACCCAGCCATCTGACATTACCCTGGTTAAAATTCTTGAAACTACCGCTCTGGTCTTCAACGTTTGCAGTCCTTTATGACTTTGTCTTGCCGAAGGATTGTGCCAATCTTGCCCTGACAAACGATAATTCGTTGATAAACAACTGCCGTTGGTTTGATGTTAGAAATAATCTCCTTAAGCCATAATTCAGCAATCTTATCTTCTCACGATAGGAACCACCGGCTTTGAGAAATTCCGCCATAATTGCCACTCTGGTAGCAAAAACAGGAAAGACTGCCTCTAAATTTGAGAGTTTTAAAGCTTGGACACGGCGCTGAACCGTCTCAAGGCTGCTGTGCTCGTGATTTTTCCGCCTGAACCACTGGCCTGTCGAGTTGGTGAGAACATCCCCTACAGCGGCTGCTCGCACCAAAAGTACTGAGTCGCCCCCCACTATTTTTGGCCAGGGCAGAGTACTGAGAAGAACTTCCCGCCGATGTAATCCGTAAATAGCATTGGAACGTTTGAGTTGCCGGTGCATCGCCCAAATTCGACCAGCGGCGGATTGCTCGGAACGGGTATCAACCGTTTCATTAAAGACCGTCAAAGGGCGATTTTCTCTGTCAATCAACACAGTCTGAGGAAAACATAAAACTACATGAGGATTGGCCTGCATTTCCTTGAGCAAAACATCGAGAAGATTACTGGACCATAAATCATGCCCACCAACCCACATAAAATAGTCGCCTCGCGCTTGAGCCAGGACAAATTCGAAGTTTTCAATAGCTCCAATATCTTCAGCCTGGTGATAGAGCTTGATCCGGGCGTCTTTAGCCGCATAGTCTTGGACAATCTTCCGGGATTCATCGGTTGAGGCATTATCAGAAATAATTAATTCAAAATCCTCAAATGTTTGAGTGAGTAAGCTATCTAGGGCCTGCCCCAGCCATTTAGCTTCGTTGTATATTGGCATACCCATACTGATGAGAGGTGCTTTATTCTTCATAAGTGTTAGTTGAATAATTAATACAGCGTAAATTAAGTTTTTATATATTTTGATGGTTTAAAAACTTTTGTTTACTTTGTTTACGCTGTATTAACTTGATCATTTTTCTAAAGAGTGATAAGTTGAGCACGGAGGCCCATATTAGCAATGCGAGATTGAATTTCAGTTAAGTAGTTAGGGTTCATAACAAAAATCGTATCGGGAGCATAAGTTACTAAAAAATCGGGCGAAACGATTTGCTGACCTGTTCCTGGAATGTAGTTGCCCTGTTTGCGAGGATTAATATCTACTACAAATTCAATCGCCTCTACTGAAACCTCCAATGTATTTAAGATAGTTACCCCCTTGGCCCCTGCCCCCCAAATTACAGCACGTTTACCATTTGGTTTTTCATTATCCAATAACAATTTTCGCAAGGTTGCTTTTTTATCCTGATAATGTTTGGCAAAATAACCTATGGTCTCTACCAACTTATGAGGGCTATCCAGGTCAGTTACTCTGGTGGGCCTGGTTTCACTTTGGGGGCGAGCCTCCAACCATAAATACTGGCCTTCAAAGGCTTGCATCAACCGAAGAACTTCAAAGCCATATTTGGCAAAAAGTCGTGTTAGCGATCCCGGACTAAAATAAGAGCAGTGCTCGTAAAAAATATCCCAGAAGGTTAAGTTACGCAAAATCCAAACCACATTAGGCATTTCGAAGAAAAT
>JAAUSP010000135.1 GCA_012032575.1 Anaerolineales bacterium
ATCTTTGTTTAAAAACATAAAAATAATAATACAATTTTAATAACAGACATTTGTTATTGGTCTATCATTAAAGATAAATTTTTTAAAAAATGGATTTTTATTTCCGTTAGTCTTGATGATGAAGTTTCGTATGCAAATTCTTTTCCTAGATTATTTTGGAAATCGTTCAGAATATTAGAAAAAAACATTTCAATTTATGAAGCATTTTATTATGCTTTTTCCAACGATAGAGGGACCAACATCAAGAAAATAAATAAGCCTATGCTCTTTTCTCTTGACTTTTCTCCGCGATGTTATACAATAAGAGGTGAAAAATTACACAACATCATTCAATGCGATTGATGATGTTTAGGAGAAATAAATGAATTTAACCAGATTACAACAAAGAGCATTACAAAGATTATCGAGAGAAGTTCCTCCGAAAACCAGAAAATCAGTTCCCACGGAAGCAAATTCAGGTTTGTTATCATTAAGACGAATGACTGGTTTGGCCAACCTTGGTCTTGTTTCGTTTACCGAAGATGGCGAAGTTCGACCAACGCCACGTGGAAGAAAAGCTGTTTAATTTGAGAATTTTGTGAAAACCCTTCTGTTGGACAACTGCTTTCAACCAATTTCCCAAATTTCTTGGAAGAAAGCAGTTGTCCTATTTTTTCTTGAAAAAGTTGAAATTCTTGAAGAATACGAACAAGAAATTCATTCCGCAAGAATAAAAATGAGAATTCCAAGTGTTGTTAGGTTTTTTAAATTTTTTTAAAAAAACAAAAATTTCTTATTCAAGACAAAATATTTATGCACGGGATAAAGCAAGATGTATGTATTGTTTTTGTCTTTTAACAAAAAATACTTTTACCATTGACCATATTAAGCCAAAATCAAAAGGAGGAAAACCAATTGGGAAAATATTGTTGCTTGTTGCAAACCTTGCAATGATAAAAAGGGTGGAAAAACTTGCGAAGAAGCAAAAATGTTCCCAAAGAAAAATCCAACAATACCTAATTCTCTTGATTACCGATTCTTACCTTTCTATAATTGGGAAGAAGAAATTCCTTCCAAATGGAAAAAGTATTTAATTAATGAATGAAATTTTGTGAAGAGTGTTTAATTTATTTATTTTGGATTGTTGTTATTTTTGGAATTATTTGGCAAGTTTTGTGAGTTGAGCCGGTGTAGCTCAGTTGGTAGAGCAGGGTCTTTGTAAGACTCAGGTCGGGGGTTCGATTCCTCTCGCCGGCAGTTATGGAGGGGTATCCAAGTGGTTAACGGAGCCTGACTGTAAATCAGGTGCGCTACGGCACTACGGTGGTTCGAATCCACCCCACTCCTCGATTTTGCACGATTAGCTCAGAGGTAGAGCAAGCGGCTGTTAACCGCTTTGTCGGTGGTTCAAATCCACCATCGTGCTTATTTATTAAGAATGCCTAGGGGAAATCCGCTTTTTCTATCGGGAGTTATTCCTTCTTCATCAAACGCCGTTGCTGACCAACTCATTCAAGTTATACGAGATAACATCATCCTCTATCAAACAAATGGAGAGCCAGCCTGGGAAGTTATAACAAGTTCTTCGGAATTACCTTATACATCCTCGGTAGCGAATACGAGACAAACTGTTCTTAATTCAAGAGGAGATAGAACAACGGGGTCTGGAACTTATCGTGGAGATGCAAACATAAGAATTGTTTTCAGTCAGCCGGCCGGTATCTCAGTAGCAAACACAGGTTCATTCTATTTTACAGCAATTCAAGGACCAGAAAATTATGGTCGCTCTTCGAATCCTTCGGGAACTTCTTTATCAGTTATTTCAAACCAACCAACAACCTGGTATGCAGTTATTGATGAATACGAATTTACCATGATTATAAATCAAAGAGATACGGGAACAAATAGAAATGCTGGATACAAAATTATTTCTTTCGGACAAATGAGAAGAAATGTTCCAAACGAATTGAGTGGTATTGCTTGGATTACAACAAGTTCTGTTTCAACTGGGACAGTTATTTTTTCTGTTGACCGCGACATTCGCGGAACAGGCTCAACCCCACAAGTTCAAATTGGTCAATCTGTTTGGATTTTAAATATTAATACAGCAAATACGGATTCTGCTCATGGTGAAACAAGTTATGTTCAAGAAATAACGCCGACAACAATAACTCTCTCTGGGGTTCTTAACCTTTATTCTTCTGGCTCTTTAATTGGATTAAATCCAAGCCCAACCTATTGTTTTTTCCAGAATGGAAGTGATTCTTCAGTTACAGCGCATACACTTTACCTCAACAGTCCTGAATACAGGAATTCAACAACTTATAGAGCAAATTTAAATGTTGAAAATTATACTGCTCTTTTTGCCGGAGGAGAGAGACCAGCTTTTGATCAGTCTTTTAGGGCTTATTATCCAAGATTTAGAATAAGTTCTCCTTCTCAAATCAATTCTTATCTTGGAGCGCCCGGTAATTTATTGTATTTTGTTTCAGCAAGTGTTCTTCAAAATGGAGATAGAATGATGAAAAATTATCAAACAGGAACACAAGCTTCTTCAAGCGCTTGGATGGTTTTTCCTAATGTTGTTTTGAATGGTTTAGGTTTAGTTTGCGGAATTGGTCCAAATTGTCCAACATCCAGCAATACAATTCCATAGTATTTATAGAAAATGCCGAGAGGAATACCTTATTTTCAATCTGGAATAATTCAAGCCAGACCAAATAATGAAATTGCTGATGATTTTATTTTGACTCTCCGTGGATTTTTAACATCATACCAATCAAACGGACAACAAGCTTGGGAAATTCATACAGGGTCTAATGACCGAACAGCGCTTTCTGGAGGCAATACAAGAGAAACAATTTTCCATTCTGTTGGCGATAGAAGTCTTGGTTCTGGAGAATTGTCTGGTGACGCCGACATTTGGATAAAATTGCATCATAATTCATTTTCTGGTGATTTTGCAAGCCCGACAATTTATTTTACTCCGATGATGGATGCTTCTCAGGTTAATTTGTCCGGTCACGGAATTGATGCAAGTTTAACTTTTTTTTCATCAAGTCAACAAATTTTATTAAACTCTAAAAGAAGTATAAATTGGTGGGGAATTTGCAACGAATACGAATTCGCTATGTGTCTTAAACAAGGAGCGAACTATTTTCTTGTTGGTTTTGGTTCTTTGATTCGCAACATTCCTCAAAGACAAAGCGGTATTGCTAGGATTGCAACAGCGACAACGGGAACGGGAATTTTGACTCTTCAATTAGACAGAGACATTCGCGGAACAGGTTCTTCTTATAACATTCAAGTTAGTCAATCCGTTTGGATTTTAAATCAAACATTAACCGGAGCTTTGGATGTCCCAATAAAATCAAACATTTGTTCTGTTTTAGAAGTTGGAACGGATTACATTATCGTTTCCGGAATAACAAATACACCATACCAAAGAGGCTCTCTGGTCGGAATGGATGTTCAACCAACTTATGCTTATTCTATTTCTAATAATGGGTCGACAGCTATTAATTTAATCAATAGAGTTGATGGAACGAGAAATACTGGCGGTCAGACAGCTATTTTATTATCATTTGGTATTGAATCTTTTGGTGATTTTAGATTTCCGGATTATAGCAACAATTATTCTTATTTTCCTTTGCAATTTTATCAAAATGCTGGGATTTATACGGCCATTCGAGGAAGAATGCAATTTATTCATCAATTTTCGTATGGGACTCAAAAAGATGGAGATTTGATGTTTGATGATTATAACAATCCTCAAAATATTTTTATGGTGTTCCCTTCTTTTACTTATGATAATTCCATAGAAAAAATTTTAGGAATTGGACCCATCAACCTCTCTTCTTCGGTCATTTTCTAATTATTGAAAATGCCGAGAGGAATACCTATATTTAATTCTGGGACAATTGCAACGGGTTCAACCGCTCTTGATGATTTTATCTTATTGGTGAGAGACCAGATAACATCATACCAATCAAACAGTCAACAAGCTTGGGAAATTTATACTGGTTCTGTAAATCTTCCTTATACAGGAACTACTCAAAATACTCGTGAAACTTGGTTTCATTCTGTTGGTGATAGAAGTCTTGGCTCTGGAGAAAATCAAGGAGATACGGACATCTGGGTCAGATTTCATCAAATTGGCTCAATCACTTCTTTGAGTGGAGTTATCGGAATAAGTGTTTATCAAGATTATTCCCCATCAACAAACATAGGTTATAATTTTAATGTTTCTTCTTCCATAATTTCAGTTTCTATGACTAAACGGAATTGTTTGGTATGCTGTTTTTAATGAATACGAATTTTCTATGATTTTTAGAAGTGCTAATCGTTGGAATTCATTTTCTTTTGGGAAACTTATTTCAAGACCTAATGAAAAATTTTTAGGCACCGCTCGGCTTTCACAGGAAATAACGGGGACTGGAACAGTTGTCTTTCCGTTGGACCGCGACATTCGAGGTACAGGTTCAACATCTCAAGTTCAAATAGGCCAATCTGTTTGGGTTGTTAATCAAGGCTATTCAGGGTCCGGCCCAGATACCCCGGCAAGATTTGAAATTGGGAAGGTTGTTGATGTTAATTCAAATAGCATAACATTAAGTGAAATGACGAGTTCTGGAATTTGGCGTTCGGGTTCTTTGATTGGTTTGGAAAGTCAAAATGTCTATTCTTTTACGCAAGTCAACGCTGCAACTCCGACATGCAACATCTTGTTTAACCAAGATTTTTTTAATAACAATTCTTCCGCCAACCTTTTTAGCGATACGAACGCTAGCAATTTTGGCGGCGCTGAAGGTCCTTCTTTGGATAATTTTTATAAAGGTTCACGAATTTATGTTCGTGCCGCCTCATCTTTTGATGGTTCTTATCGAGGGTATCTGCAACACTTGATACAGGTTTCCACAGGGTCTTTGGCGAATGGTAGTCGAATTACACGAGACATTTATGGACCTCCATTTGTTGAAGAAAATTCATGGCTTATCTTTCCTTCTGCGACTATGGCGGGCATTTCTCAAAAATGTTTTGCTCTCGGTCCTTATGCGAGGGATTTTTCTGGACTTTAATTAATTATTGTAAATGCGAGGATTCCCTCTTTGTATAACAGGAACAATTTATAGCACCAAATCAGGCAGAAATACTGTTGCTGATGATTTTATTCTCTCTTTGAGAAGAAACATCATAAGACATACAACAAACGGTCAACCCTCTTGGGAGGTGTTTACAGGCTCTATCGATCTTCCTTTCACAGGAACAACACCAAATACTAGAATAACAACATTTAAGTCGGTTGGAGATAAGACATTAGGGTCTGGCTCTCTTATTGGAGACGCAAACATTTATCTTCAACTTTTTCAACCAACGGCTTTTTCCAATAATGTTTCATCTTTATCTTTGGTAGCGTTGCAAGATTATTCTCAAGTTAATAATAGCGGTACAGGGTATACGATTACGGCAAGTGCTGCGACTATTCCGTTCTCTATTTATGGAAATTTTAAATTAGAGTATGCTTTATTGGTTGATGAATACGAAATTATTTTAGCAATTTATCAAAGAAATGCAAGCCTTCAAGATTCTATTATTATTATTGGAGCAGGGCAACTAAACAGGGTTTATCCAGAACCAATTAGCGGGATTGCAAGAATAGCGTCAGGGACATCAACAACAGGGACAGTTGTCCTCCAACTTGACCGCGACATTCGCGGAACAGGTTCAACGCCCCAATTACAAGTCGGCCAAAAGGTATGGATTGTTAATCAAACCCCTTCCGGTTCAGCCTTGGTCGCACCTAGAGTTGAAATCGTTCATGTTTCCGGAATAACAGCAAATACAATAACTGTAACGGGCGTTTTAAATCAACCTTATTTTTCTGGCTCTCTTGTTGGTTATGACCCGTGTCCTCTTTATTCTATTCGTTTTAATGGAAGTTCTGCAACACCTTCGGCGTATACAACAACGCAACCTAACGGAGCTTCTGTATCTTTATTGGGTTCAGCAAATCACCAGGCGACTTTGGTTCCGTGGTGTATAGATAATAATGATACTGATGGTCCTTCTTATGATGGCTATTATAGGATTTCGCCAATTAAAGTTTTTAATTCTTTTACTAATTTTAACGGAAATAGAGGCTCTATGGGATTGTTAAAAGGAATTTCAAAAGGTATTTCTGGTAAAGGCTCTAAATTGGTTATAAATTCATTAACGGGTTCTGGCGCTGTTTCCGGTTCTTATCTTTGTTTTGCTGAAATTGGTGGATTTTCTTCGATGGATTTGGTTATTGGTCCGTGTATTATGACGGGAGCAATTTAAAATGGCTGATTATTTTTTTATAATGGACGCAATTGACTCTCGTGGCCCTCAAATTGATTTCGCAAGAGAACATCTTGTTCGCGGAATTCATTATTTTGATTTTTCGCAGGATTTGCAAATAAATGAAACCCAAATGTTTTTTACGCCATTTGCGGGCAATAACGAGCCAACTTCCGATCCTGGTTCGGGAACTTGTATCTTTTCTGTTGATAGAAATTCTTTTTATGATACGGGATTTAACAGCGACCAAGTCTCATCTTCAATCGGTCAATTTTTAAGCCCAATAAGTGGATGCACTCCTAATAATGTTCCTTTTATTTTTGGTGAAAAAACAAATTATGTTGCACGAAGGTCTTCAATTTTATATAGACTTACAACAAAATAGATGTTATAGTTATTGAAAAGAGCAAATCTTATGAAAAAAAATGAAAAAGAATTAAATAAAATTTTAGATTGGGCGAAAAAAAATAAAGTTAAAATTGAATTTATAACTCATCAAGATTGTGATTACGGAGAATTTGATAGAAAAACAAATAAAGTTAAAATTTCCAACAAAGGAACTCTTGAAAAGCAAATTTTTTTGTTGCTCCATGAATTAGGTCATTTTATTTTATTGAAAAGTGAAAAGAAATTTTCTAAAAAATTTCCCTTTGTCTATCGCGCAGATGCTGATAAAAGGAAGTCAAAGGTGTCTACGATTTACCGAATGGACATTTTAAACGAAGAATTTGAAGCCTGGAAAGCTGGCGAAGAAATAGCAAAATCTTTAAATCTTGTTTATGATAAGATAAAGTTTAAAAAACTTATGTTAAAATTGTTAAAAACTTATGTTGATTGGATTGTTTTTTCTTCAAAAAATAAAAAAACTAATTAAAACTATGAATGATTTTGAGTTATTAATAGCAATTGATGAAAAAAACAAACAAAAATTTGTTGAAAATAGAGTATTTGTTGATTTAACTTATGATAATTATTTAAGATACTTGGAGTTTTTAAAACATAAGGAAAATGAAAAAACAAACGCAGAAGAATAAAAACCTTCCTCATTATCATGAATTAATAACAGAATTTTATGATTTTGCTAAACAAAATCTTGGGTTTAAGAATGACCCAAAACTATTCTTTATTGATGATGAAAAAAACTCAAAAGATCCTCTTTGTCAAACAGGATATTATTCTCCGGAAAAACAAGAGATTTATGTTTATACAACCGCAAGACATCCAAAAGATATTTTAAGGTCTTTTGCTCATGAGTTAATTCATCATTTGCAAAATTCCAGAGGAGAGTTTAAAAATGGTGTTAAAACCCAAGAAGGCTACGCCCAAGAAGACAACCATTTGAGAAAAATGGAGGAAGAAGCTTATTCAGTTGGAAATCTGTTATTGCGAGATTGGACAGATGGGAGACAAAAAAATGGAAGATAAAAAGAAAAACGCATTTGAAAAATATAAAGAGGATTTAAAAGAAGGCAAGATTAAATACCAAGAGTTTAGCACAACCGAAGCGTTTAAGCAACGAATGATTAGATTAGAAAAGGCTATTTACGATAGACTTAAAATAAAAAGGAAATAATTATGAATCCTCTAAAAAGACGATTAAAAAAACAAATAAAAGATGAAATGCGTAAAATCGCTCAAAATCTTGGTTTAGAAAACTTTATTTTTGATAATAATCCCAAAAATGTTGTTTATCAAATGTGGAAAAACGGCCAAAACGAAACAGAAGTCCCCGCCGTTCCTCAACCACCGCTTAAAAACGCTTTCAAAGAGCTTGAAAGCCTCCCTGGCTCGCTCTCAACCATCGCACCACAAGAGGAGTTGGATAAGATTTCTGACGAACCTGACGAGCAATTAGAGGGTTCTGACGAAAAAGAAGAAGATAAGATTGAAATTGAAAATGAGAATTTCTCTTTACCACAAAAGAAGAAGGGTGGAAGACCAAGAAAGACGGAAACCAAAACAAATGAATAGAAAAGATTTTATAAAAGAAATAAAGCCAAAATTTCTTATAAAAGAAGAATTAAAACAATTTCTTTTAGAAAAAAGAGCAAAAGAAAAAGAAGAAGAATTTCTTGTTCGCAAAGAGATTCGTAAATTAATTCGGGAAGCAAAAAAGGAGATAGAAAACGCCCCACATGCTTCAACAGGAATAAACATTCTCCAGGATTTATTAAAGAAAATAATTCCATCTTTGGAACAAGACTACAAAACTCTAACAACAGACTTGGAACAAAGAAAATCTTTTAGGTCTCACATTATTAATGCTGTTGAAAAATCCCTTCAACAGAGCGAACTTAATAAAGATGCAGGAGAACAACTAGATGTCCCTATGGCGACTCCCGACAATCCTTCTTTGACCGAAGATGACCCCTTAAAGGTCTCTATCGATGCTTCCGCCTTGCCTCCGCAAGATAAGTTTATCGACATTTCAGGAAAACAAAAGAATGACCCAGAAAAAGAAAAAGTTGATAGTTTTTCTCTTCCAGGCGCTGACGAAACAGGAAGAAACATGGCTTTGACCGCATTTGATAAAATTGAAAATCAAATTCTTGACGCTTATTCTGTTTTAAGTGCCGAAAAAGATAAAAAATTATTTTTTGATTATCTTATAACAAACTTAAAACTTTATTTTGATAAATTCGAGAACGAAATTAAAGAAAGCCTCCCAGAACCCACTACACAAGAATACGAAGATGATGTATCATCTGTGGAAAGTCCTGGGAGCGTATAAATGAAGTTCAAAGAAAAAGGTTTGGAAATAGGTTCTCTCGTTCAAGAAAAAAATCAAGCGTATGGTGATTCTTTCGCAAAAAGCGAACAAGTCATTAAAATCTTGTATCCAAACGGAATTAAACCGGAGCAATACCGAGATTTGCTCGGTATTTGCCGAGTTCTTGATAAAATGTTTAGAATAGCAAACCAAAAGATGCTTTTGGGGAAAGTCCTTGGAAAGACATCGCAGGTTATGGAATTCTCGGAGATGTCTATGCTGACGAAGATAAGGAATAGTCAAGTTTTATCTTTTTAATCTTGAAAATAAACATTTATTTGTTGAAAAAATAAAAAATAAACACAATCTTGATGATAATTTTTTAAGAATTATCAACAGAATGACGATTGAAGATTTGATTTCGTTAAAGCTCTGTCTTGCAAATAAAACAATTAACTATAACTTTGGAAATTATTTGATAAAGTTGTTAAAGAAGCGGTTTTGAATGTTGTTAATGATTTTACAAATGATTTAGAGTTGAAAGTTGAATTGCTGGGAATAACAAAAGAAAAATACAAAAAACTTCTTGAAAAATACAAAAAATAGGAAATAAAAAATGGCTAAAAAAGTTTATGTCTTGGATACAAATGTAATCTTGTCGGATGTTAATTGTTTTTATTCGTTTAAAACAAGCAACATTTTGGTTCCATTAAAAGTTATTCAAGAACTTGATAAACACAAAAAGAGCGAAGTTCTTGGTTTTAACGCTCGGTCGGCAATAAAGTTTATTGATGCGTTGAGACAAAAAGGTTCAATAAATACCGGAGTTAAGATTGGGAAAGGTTATGGCGTTCTTCAGGTTGTAGGTCATAACGATTACAAAATGCCGAGTGAATTTCCGTTAAGTGACCCAGATAATCAAATTCTGGCGACCGCTATGAATGAGAAATCAAAAGAGGAAAATAAAGATAAAAAGTTTATTGTCGTTTCCAACGATGTTAATCTTCGAATCAAATGCGACGCTCTTGGCTTGGAATGTCAAGATTTTAAAGAAGACCATGTTATTAAAAATAGAGCGGAACTTTTTTCAGGAGCAAACGAACTTCTTGTTGATGATGTTTTGATTGATAGATTTTATCGCGGAGAGGAAGTCGTTCCTAATGTTGTTTTCCTGAAAATCTAAATTATTTCCAAATCAATTTCTTGTTTTGATTTCTTCTTCAATGAAAAAAAATCAGCTCTCGCTCAATTTGTTTCTTGGAGCCTCCCACTATTAAAAGTTAAGGAAAATTATAAAAGTGATTGGGGTTTGGTCGCAAAAAATAAAGAACAACAATTTGCGATGAATTTGTTGATGAATCCCGAAATACCTTTGGTTACTTTGGTGGGTCAGGCGGGAACAGGGAAGACGATGATTACGCTAGGTTGCGCGCTCGACCAAGTCAATTCTTCTAAAAAAGGTTCCAAGAACTCTGCTAATAAACCTTATGATAAGATTCTGGTTACAAAACCAATTGTGCCTATGGGAAAAGACATAGGCTTCCTTCCGGGCAGTTTGGAAGAGAAGATGTCCCCGTGGCTGGCCCCGATACAAGATAATTTACGCACACTTATGGGAAATGATGAACTTATGCTTGAAGAGTATTCAAAGCAAAAAATTATCGAAATGGAAGCTTTGACTTACATTCGTGGTCGGTCCATTCCCAATTCCTTCATCATCATCGATGAATGTTTTCCAGGAGACCAATTAATCCTTGCCGAAAACGGGCAAAAGTTCGCAATTTATGATTTATACCGAGACAGCCTTTTACACAACGAGAAGTTGCCGAAAGTTCTTTCTTTTAATGAAGAATTGAATAAGTTTGAAGTTAATAAAATTCTTTCAATAACTCGTAAAGACTATCCAAGAGAATTGATTGAGCTTAAAATCGCTGGAACGACTTTCAACCCGACCGAAGAACACCCTTTTCTTTGTTATGAAAAAGGTTGGAAAAAAGCAAAAGACCTTGATGTTGGAGACCCAATTGTTTCATTTGGAAAGAACAAAAAGTCTTTCAAAGTCTTAAATGAGGAGCAAGAGCAACTTGTTTATGGGTTATGTCTAACCAACCGAGCGATTCTCAAAAGAACAAGCAAAAACAAGTTTTATTATTTCTTGCGTCTTCCACAAAGAAGAAGAAAAAGAAAGTTTTCTCAAAATTAAGGAAATCTTGGGAGGGCGAATTGAACCTTTATTGGTGGCGGACAAAATCAATTATTTTGATTATGTTAAAAACAAGAAAAATCACGAAACAAAAGAGAAGTTTACAAGTGATTATTTTTATTTTGATGAAAAGTGTGTTAATCATCACCGGGAGTGTTCGTTTGAATGGGTTCTTCCTAGAATTGATAATAGAGGGTGGGCGATTTTCTATCAATTTTCTGTTATGGATTATGAGAACCATGGTCCAGTTTTGGAAACCCGAGTTAATTTTGGGAAAAATCCTGGGAATCCTTATACAAATAAAATCAATAATGCCTTGATAGGACTTGGCTATGATTGTGAAATTATTGATAGAAGATTTGTTAAATTGAAAGGAAAATCTTTTAATGATTTTACAGATTGGATTGCTTCGTATGTTTTCTCTTTTAATAATTGGGTCTTGCCGAAAAAACAAGAAGAAAGCTATAATTGGGAATACAAAGAACCTGAATTATTTATTTCTTCGGTTGAGAGCGTTAAAAAAACAAAACGAAAAGAGTTTGTTTTTGATTTAGAAATTGAAAATAATCATAATTTCGTTGTTTGTTCTCCTTATCAGGATAATTTCGGAGTTGTAGCTCACAACTGTCAAAACCTGACTCGGCATGAGGTTAAAACTATTTTGACTCGTGTTGGCGAAGGAAGCAAGATTGTTCTTATTGGAGACATCGAACAAATTGATAATGTTAATCTTGACGAAACAAACAACGGCTTGACTTATGTTATTGAAAAATTCAAAGCAGAATCAATCGCGGGTCATACAACATTAACCAAAGGGGAACGCTCAATTCTTGCAACAAGAACGAGCAAATTGTTATGATTTATAATAAAATTCCGCTGGAATTCATAAATAACCCAGAAAAAGATAAAATAAATCTTAAAGAAGTTGAAAAACAAATTGAAAAAATAATTCCTAAACATTTGTTAGAAAACGTTGAAGCAATTTATTTAACCAATTCGCAAGGGTTTGATGATGCTGACATCGTTTTATAAAGAAGGTTGTCTTTATCTTGATAATGATTTAATCAATAAAGAAACCATTTTGCCTCTCGTTGCTCACGGTGTTGCTTGGTCGATAGAAGAACAATTTCGGGATGAAATCTTTAATGAAGGCTTTGAAGAGGACTTCATCAACGAAAGTCAAGAAGACGAGACGCAGGAAGAATTTTGGAGATGGTGCTTCGAGAATTATTTTTTTGATAAACAAGAAATAAAAAATTTTCCTAAAATCTATAAAATGATTGATAGGTTGGTTCTAAATAAATAAAGTTCTTTGTTGAAGTTCTAGCAATTCTGTGCTATTTTGGTTGAAATGGAAGATAGACACATTTCGTTCGGCCAATTGCAACTTTATAATAATTTTTGTTCTTTTTATTATCGGCTTGCGTATGTTGATAAATTAATTCCGCGAGAGCAAAACATTTTTACGATGTTTGGTGATTGTGTTCATAAAGCGATAGAACAAAAGATAAAAATAATCAAGCAGATACGAAAGAAGTCTTCGGTAAATTATTTGAAGAAGGGTTTAAAAGCCTTCCTCAACAAGAAATTAATAAAATTGCAGAAGAAAAAAAATACAAAGACATCGTTATTTCTATGAAAAAAGAAGGCTCTTCTCTCGCCGAAGAGGCTTTCAATTCCTTATCAAAAAACTTTCCAACATTTTCAATTCTTAAAGCAGAACAAGAATTAAATGCTAAAATAAAAGATGGTCTTAATTTTAATGGTTATGTTGATTTGATTTTGGTGGACAAAGAAGCAAAAAAATTTATTATTGCAGATTGGAAGACTTGTTCTTGGGGTTGGGATGCAGAAACAAGAAATGATAAATGGAAAGTCTATCAGTTGGCTCTTTATAAGCATTTTATCGCACAAGAAATCAACATTCCTCTTGAAAATATTGATACTTGCTTTATTCTCATTAAAAGAACCGCAAAAAAGGATAGAATTGAATACCTTCCGGTTTCGAACACTCAAAAAAGGATTTCCAATGCTTTGAAAGTTCTTGATGATACAATCAAGAACATCGAGTCTGGAAACTTCCCGATGAATAAGAAGTCTTGCGAAAAATGTCGTGCAAAAAATGTTTGGTGCTTCCCAAATCCGTTAGATGTTGTTAGTAAGCCAAGTGTTTTGAGTGTTTTTGAGGAAAATTGAAAAAAATTATTAAAGTTTTATGCAAAATGATGCATAATTCTTTCCAATGAATAGAAAAATTAAAGTTTTAATGATTGGTGATTCGATTTTGGCTCCGTCTGGTGTTGGGCATGTTTGTAAAAACATTGTCGATGCTCTCTTAAAATCAGGAAAATTTCAAGTCCATTTTCTTGCGGGAGCGATTAAACACGATGATTATCGTCCGATCCGATTTCAAGAATACGGAGAAGATTTAACGCTCTACCCCGTTGATGAGTACTCAAATCAAGACATAATTCGAGGTATGATACGGGCTCACAGACCGGATATGCTTTTTTCATTACTGACCCTCGGTTTTATTATTGGCTTTGGGCAATTGAAAACGAAATCCGCCCTTTATTACCAATTTTATATCACCACGTCTGGGACAATTATCCTTACCCAAAATATAACGAAGTTCTATACAAATCTACTGATTACATTTACACCATTTCGAAATTAACAAGCGACATTGTTAAAACCGTATCGCCCACAACCAACGAACTTTACGTTCCTCACGCGGTTGATACGAAAACCTTTAAACCCCTTCCAAAAGAAGAAGTTGAAAAGTTCCGTCGAGAAAATTTTAACTTCTTAAAAGAAGGAGAACTTTTATTTTTCTATAACGGTCGCAACGCTCGTCGAAAGATGACCGGTTCTATGCTCTTCTGGTTCAAGGATTATCTTGATAAAGTCGGTTGGGACAAGGCATCTCTTCTGATGCATACAGAACCTCACGACCCTAACGGACAAAATTTGTATACCATCATTCAGGATTTAGGATTAATGAAGGCAGGGAAGGTTAAGTTTTCTCAACAGAAAATGCCCGCCGAAGGGCTTAACATGCTCTATAACGCTGTCGATGCAACCATCAACATTTCCGACGCGGAAGGGTTTGGGTTGCCTATTCTCGAAAGCCTCTCGGCGGAAACGCCAGCAATCGTCAACATGACCGGTGGCCCGCAAGAGTTGGTCACGGATGGAAATGATTGGTTTGGCATCGGCATTAAGCCCGCATCCCGAGCGATTATTGGGAGCCAACAGATTCCTTACATCTATGAAGACCGAATCTCCGGAGAGGATTTCGTATCAGCTCTCGAAAAATTCACAAACCTTTCGAAAGAAGAGCGAAAAGAGATGGGAAGAAAAGGTCGAGAACACGCAATAAAAAATTATAATTTTGAGACCTTTAATAAAACCTGGGTTGATGAATTAACGAAAGTTTATGAAAAAGAAG
>JAAUSP010000136.1 GCA_012032575.1 Anaerolineales bacterium
TGCCCGATGTGGACTCGGCCGGGCATGCTTTGGGCTGGATGTCGCCGGGGCAATTGCTGGCCGTCAGCCTGACGGATCGTTTGGTTTGGTGAAGTGGTGAGCGCCCTTGAGGGAGAAGACTATCTTGACCAAACTCTGCTGATTATCACCGCCGATCACGGCGGCAGCGGGGTCAAACACGGCAGCAACTCGCCGGAAGATATGACCATTCCCTGGCTGGCGGTGGGGCCGGGCGTGCCTGCCGGCAAAGTTCTGCAAAGCAAGATCATTACCTATGATACCGCCGCCACCGCGTTGTATGCCTTTGGCTTGCCTATTCCTGAGAATTGGGATGGGCGGCCGGTTTTAGAAATTTTTGAGGAAGAGCCTCAATAAAGTTCAAGAGTTATGTCTAAAAACTAACTACAGATTTCGCTGATTACACAGAAAAAAGGTTAGGATTTTGTGAAATCTGTGAAATCTGTGGTTTATTGTAAAACAGATGAGCAGCGATTTATTTGTTATTATTCCGGCCAAACCCCCCAGCGAGTCAAAAACGCGGCTGGCAGACATTCTGCCCAAGGCCAAACGGGTTGATTTGAGTCGCAGCCTGTTGCAGCGGACCATTGGATTGGCCCGGCAGGTGGGGGAGGTGGTCGTCGTCTCGCGGGATGCGGGGGTGCGCAAATTGGCCAAAGAGTCCGGGGCCTGGGCGCTGGTCGAAGCGGGTCACGATTTGAATCATGCCTTGCAGCAGGCATCTGATTGGGTCGCGGCTCAGGGGGGGCAGGCCGTGCTGGTTGTGCCGGGCGATCTGCCGCTGCTGCAACCCTCGGACCTGGCCGAGATGGTAGCCTTGGGGCAGCGTTCGCCGGCGGTGGTCATTGCGCCCAGCCAGCGCCTCGATGGAACCAACGCCCTGTTATTACGCCCGCCGGGGCTGATTGAATTTGCTTTTGGGCCGGGAAGTTTTGAAAAGCACCAGCAGGCGGCGCGAGTCGCCGGGGTGGAGCCGCTCCTCTATCACTCGCCGACGGTGGGTCTGGACTTGGATTTGCCGGAGGATTTGCGGATTTGGCAGCGTCATGCTTGTGGGGATTTTGATATCGCCCGGTGTAGTTGATGTAGTTATTCGGCCACCTGAAAGATTTTTTCCACAGTCCGCTGGGGCAACCGAATTGGAACAAAATAGTTCTCTGGATACAAGTAATCTTCTCCTGACTCATCAATCACCCGAATACGTTGATATTCAGCAGCACGAGGATCGGGTAATACCTGATAGATTTTTCTTAGTTCCAACGAGGCCAGGTAGTTGTCATTCCTGACACAAACAACAAATTGCGCTTTTGTATTTTGCTGCATCATAAGTTATTCATCCAAAAATTGTTTAATCTTCATGTCCCTTTTTCCAACCCCATGGGCTTCGTACCAGTGTAGTTCAGCCTTGCATACCGTACCATCATCCAAACGAATTAATGCTACTCCTTTTAACTTTCTCCAACGTCTGCCGCCATAAAACTTCCGCAAACGGGTTATCTCACGAATTGAACTGCTTGCTGCGATGTTTTCAATATTGGTGAGCTTCCCAATGAGTTCAAAATCTATGTCCATGTAGCTATTTTTGGCAGACGAGTTATGTTAACCAGATTGAAGTCCAAAGCGTCCTTGATTTATTGTACTCTCTTTTCGACTTCATTCCTAATCGTCACTGAACTTCACGGATCATCTGTTGTCTTTGGATTTACGTTGTGTGACCAGATGAATAGTGCTCACTCTTTACGATAAAGCCCGCTATTTGATAAAAGTCTAACCCCGCCTAATCAACCGCTTCGTCCCCTGCAACGCCTCGATTGAATCCACCCCGATACCAAACATAGCGATCCGCAGTTCAGTGGTGGCAATCTCGATTTCGTCCAGCACGGCCTGCACCGAGTTGACCGCCGCTTTGAGAAAAGGGCCGGCCATGCCGGCGACGCTTGCCCCGAGGGCGATGCACTTGGCCATATCCAGACCGTTGCGCAGCCCGCCGCTGGCGATAATCGGCAGGCCGCTGCCGCCGCGTTTGGCCGCCACAATGGCTTCGCTGGTGGGGATGCCCCAATCCACAAACGTGGCCGCCACCCGCCGCCGCACCTCTGATTTGGCCCGGTACATTTCCACCTGACTCCAACTGGTTCCGCCGGAGCCGGCCACGTCAATGGCCGCCACCCCAGCCTCGGCCAGTCGGCGCACGCTGTCCTCCGCAAAGCCCCAACCGACTTCTTTGGCAATCACCGGGATTTCCAGCGCCCGGCAGACCGCTTCGACCCTGGCCAGCAAGCCGCTAAAGTTGGTGTTGCCTTCAGGCTGTACCGCTTCCTGCAAGGCGTTGAAGTGCAGAATCAGCGCATCGGCCCCGATCATGTCCACGGCCCGGCGGCAGTGGTCTACGGTATAACCGTAATTGAGCTGTACTGCGCCCAAGTTGGCCAACAGCATGGCCGTCGGTGCAACGGCACGGACCTGAAAACTGGCTGCCAGCTCCGGGTTTTCGAGGGCGGCCCGCTGCGACCCCAGGCCCATGGCAATGCCGCATTGTTCGGCGGCTTCGGCCAGGGTGAGGTTGATCTGGCGGGCTTGCTCGGTGCCGCCGGTCATCGAAGAGATCAGCAGCGGCGCTTTGAGCGTTTTGCCCAGAAATGAGACCGATGTATCAATGTCGGCCAGGTCAAGTTCGGGCAGGGCCTGGTGCAAAAAATGATAATGTTGCAGGCCGGTGGTGAGCTGGCGAAAGTTGACATC
The DNA here is from genome assembly GCA_012032575.1 of Anaerolineales bacterium. Next base: position 2,761 of record JAAUSP010000136.1, read on the forward strand.
TTCTTCCAGGTTGATGCGAATATGATCCGATTTTCTCTGTTCGTGCATACCAGGGCGACCGGCAGCGGACGGCAGAAATAATTCTGGAAGTACCGCCGCAGGCATACTTTCTCCTAAAATAAGATAGTTCAGACGTGGGCAGTTTACCAGTGAGCCAACCCCATGTCAAACCCTTGAAGGCCAGGCAGATCTCATAGGTTTTCAAAATCTATCAGGTCTATCTCCAAAAATTGGGACGTCGCAGGGCTTGCTATCTGGCCGCCTCGCCACTATAATGCGGCGTATTCAGAGGGAAAAGAAGGCAAAACTTGCTCAATTACTCTGAGACAAATTTTATTTATCTCCTTCCTTCCAAAAACCCAGCCGTAAAACCTGTCCGCCTGCTCATTTTTGTAGTGATTTTCTTCGCGGTTCGCCTGACTAACCTGACCCTTCTGCCGCCATACATTGATGAACTCTTGCATATCAGCCGCGCCTTCACCCTCTTGCACCAAAGACAACTTTTTATCTCAACCGAAGGGGGCAAATTTCTACAAATCTGGCTGATCGCGCCCGCCCTCGCTCTAAGCGGTGACCCGCTCTGGACGGCCCGGTTGGTGACAATCTTGATAGGTCTGCTGTCAGCCCTGGGTTGTTATCTTTTGGGAAAAGCCCTGTTCAACCGTGAAACAGGCCTGCTGGCGGCCTGGCTCTATCTGCTGGTTCCCTATGCCCTCTTTCTGGATCGCCTTGTTCTCAATGACAGCTTGCTCGCCATGCTTGGGGTTTATATCTTGCTGTTCAGTCTAAAACTTGTCGGGCAAGCGAGTTTGGGGTTGGCTCTGGGTTTGGGGCTGAGTCTGGGGTTGACCGTTTTAACTAAGTTGAACGGGAGTATCTGGTGGGTGATTCCGGTGGGGGTGCTGTTAGCCAGACTTTCGCGGCTGCCAAAATCCTGGGTATATTTCGGGGGGGCTTATCTCCTGGCATTTGTAGTGGTGTCACCGCTGTTTTCTTTATTACCAGAACAGCTTGCAGCGCCAGCCGAGAAAACCTGGTTACTCGCGGCCCCATTGCCCGCTTCATTAACAGCTATGTGGTGGGGCAATATTCAGCAAATATGGCTCTACTATCAAACCTATCTCACCTGGCCGATTGGGGTACTGATCTTACTGGGTGTGATCCTGAGCCTATATCGGCGGCCTCAAAGTGGTCTATTGCTGCTGGGGGGAGCCTTTTTGCCAAGGATATTCGCGAGCAAATCCTCAAAATCCGCCTGCCCGGCGACATGCGCTATGACTCGGTTTTTAACGCCGTTTTCAATCGCTACCTCAACCGCTACAACCTGATCGCCGTCGAAACGGTGCAGGCCGGCACCCTGACCGAACTGGTTTACGGAGTGGAGTTGAAGAAACAGTCCGAAGCCCAGAACTTTATGACTGAACTGCGCCAGTTGAATGACAACAACAAGGTGGCCCTGATCACCGGCTATCATGAGGTGGATTTATAAAACTGCTTTGCGACGGGGCAGCCGGACGGGTAAAGCAAGAGACGAAGGGTTGGGGGTTTTGGTGGGCTAACGCCTGCGGTTCAACCGATTGCGGGTGGGCAAAGATGGCCTCACCTTAAGCCGACGCCGCCACCAAACCGAGGTTGCAGGTCGAGTGGTAGCAGGTAGGGTGGAACGAATTGTTGTTAGGCCACATCCCCCATAGCTATTTCAAATTCCGGCAAAGGCGTTCCGGTAGCTTCACTATAAAGAACATCAGGACAGAAATCTACTTCATTCGGCCAGACAAGTGTGCCAATTTCAGGGTCAACTTTCACTTGCTTGAAGAAATTTATATCCTGCAATGGCGCAAAAACCCCACCTCGCCCTACAATTCGGTCTTTGAAATCTAATTCTGCTTTCTCGCCATTGGTAAAAGTTAACTCTAAGCGGTATCCCTCAATATGGCGAGCCTCTGCAATTCGTGGAAACATTATAAATAAATCTCCTTATTCTAATGGCTCAATTTTCTCGGCGGGTTGGTCATTATGTAGCCGACCCCAATTCTGCATCAATTCCCGTTGATGCAGAGCAGCCCATTCAATGACTAGCGACTCGGCCCGATGTGGCAAACCACCCTTCAAGACGCCAATCGGATTGATTCCAATCTCCACTTCATGCTTACCATAGATAGCATGAAAGTGCGGAGGTGGGTGGTCATCAAAATACATCCGAATGATGATACCAAAAAAACGGCTTATTTCTGGCATGATAGCTTCAAATTCAATCAAGCTCCAAATCATCCCTCAACAACTGGTTAGTCGAAACACCAGAATAGAGAGATATTTTTAGTAAGAGTGGGTTGAAAGGAATTTTTGTGCCTTTTTCAAGTTTACTAATATAGCTTGAAGATTTAATCCCAAGTTAAGGCTACAGTTATTTTACTGATTCTGTCTGATTCTGTAAACTGCGCGGCCATCTTTGACCTTTTTGGTTGGGGGTGACCGTTTTTCATTGATAAAACCGGCCCAGCAAGAAAAAAGAACGCTCCTGTCCGCCGATAGGCAGGCCATCAAGCAAACGTGACCGCTCAACCCTGGATTTGAGGTCGGTATGGTTCAAGCTGTCTCTTTTTTTAGCCTTTACGCCTCTTTTGTAATTTTAAGGTTCCGGTGTTTGACAAGTGTACTACATCGGTGGGCGGCATTTTATATGCAGAATTACCTGTAATCATAGCACATTGAAATAATCTTTGATTTTAGCAGCCATCAATTTACGTCTTTCTTCCAAAAAGAGGTCATACTCATCTGCCAGTGAATTAAAAATATCTTCAGGGATAGAATGTTGACTTAGATTTTCTTTCAGTTCATCCAAATCGGTGATGCCGCCATATTTCTTTTTGCCACCCTGACATTGCTCAAATAATTCAGCAAAATAAACTTGGGGTGATTTTGCCCCAATAGCAATATTGATTTCGCTTTGAGCCAACGCATAATTGGCAATCTGATTATAACGACCACGATTAAGTCCTTGACTCTTTAAATATTTACGCGGAAATAGGTGGTGAACATCAGACCTGTTTAGAAGTAAGTCCGTAACTGTAATATCGCGTGACAAAAAACCTTTGTCTTTGAGTTTGACTTGTGCGGCTTGATACACCAGAAAATAGGGGCTAATGCTGGATGACGTGTCCATTTGTTGGGGTAATAATGCCGACCAGAAACTTCCTGATAATTCTGCTTCTATTACCGCAGATATATAGGTCACAACACCTCGCGCTTCTATTTGACGAATATCAAGATCAATTGCAGTTTCAGGGTTGCCTGAGTAGCGCCCTGTAAGCATCGAGAGAACGAACCAACGCCGTACAAGATGTTCAATATCGTCAGCCGGTAGACTTTCAGCCCTTGAACGCAAGTACAAAATATAGGCAAAATTGACTGAGTTCTGTCCACCAATTAATGCACTGGTAATAAAACCAGCCGAACGCAAAATCATTACCAGGCGATCATAGTGTGTTTTATTGATGAAATGAATTATACCCTTTTTGAGCCGGGTAAATGAGTCTTGAGCAATGACTTCTTCATATTGCTTGGTCACAAAATTACGACCAGATAGCAATGCCACCAAGTCCTGTAACTTGCCTCGTCCAAATTCCGACGTAAATGCTACACGGAGCATATCGGTATAGGCCGGATCATAAATATCATCATTAACATCCTTTAGCCAGGCCATTTTGGGGAAGAACTCTGATTTGGCGAATTCAGGATCACCTTTTTCGATACGGCTGTAAAATTCAGGTGCTACAGCCAAATGGCAGAAATAATCAATCGCTTTGCGTAACGTGTTGCCGCCATAAGTTTCATTAGCGGCTATTTTCGACATAGCAAAATCTGCTTGACTCAGTTCTGCTCCGGAGGAATTCACCCGAATAAATATCTCTGTAACAGTTTCAATATCTAAATCTTCGGCAAGTTCAATTATCCCAACGTGGTTATTAATGATTTTACGCAATTTTTCCAGTACACCGAACAAACTATCTTCATCAACACCCGGATTGGCAGAAGCATAGGCTCTGGTTGTTTGTAAAAGTTTGGCATTAGGTGAAAAGATGTCGGCTATATCAGGTATCCAAACCGGGTTCTTTTTAATGGCCGGGTTAGATACTTCAAATTTCTCATCTAATGGATTGAAAGCAATACGGATACGGACAGTTTCATACTCTTTGGTTAAAACTTCTCTCCCCAGTAAGGCCGCCATTAACGCCGTGATACGCTGTTGTCCATCAATCAAGATGCGTTTACCGGCTGACGCTGTACCATCTTTGAGTTTAATCGTTGGATTACGCCAAACAATCAAATAACCGACTGGATAGCCCTGGTAAAGTGAATCGAGCAGATTACGTACTTTGGTGGCTTCCCACACAAATGGACGCTGGATTTCAGGAATGGCAATTTCACCAGATTTAACCCATGTAAGCAAAGTCTCAATAGGATGTGGAGTGACAGAATATCGTTGAGTGGTCATATACCTACCTGTTTCTTTTATCTTTTACTTGTTCTGAATTAGCCAGCCACTTTGGATACTTTTCTAGCCGCCCAACAATTGACCCTGCTTCAAAAAGGATACCCCCCCGTTGGAACCATATCACTTTTGCAGGATATTCACTTCCAGTATAAAACCATTTCCTGACCTCGTCAAGGCATTTTTAATCTCCGCTTAAATGTTTGCCCCTATAGTCAAGGGTATTACAATAGGACAGCGTGGCGGGTTGGAGAGGTGGAAGACTGGAAGGATGGACAGAGAGATATCCAGTCCTCCAATTCTCCAGTCTTCCAGCCTTCCAATCTTCCCAAAAGAGGTTGCTCATGCCCCGTAAAATACTTTGGTTATTATTGTTGTTAATTCTGCCTGTCCTCATTCCCCCCCTCCCTACCCTGGCCCAGGAACCCGACCTCAACTTTGCCGATTACGAACTCCCTCTGACCGACTACACCCTGCCCAACGGCCTGCGGGTCATCCTGGCCGAAGACCACTCGGCCCCGGTGGTGGCGGTGGACATCTGGTATCACGTCGGCGGAGCCAACGACCCCGCAGGCCGCTCCGGGTTTGCCCACATGTTCGAGCACATGATGTTCGAAGGCTCGGCCAATATTGCCAATGGCGAGTGGGACCCGCTGCTGGAATCCATTGGGGCTAACCACAACGCCTATACCGCCAACGACAAAACCGCCTATTGGGAAGTCGCCCCGGCCAACCAACTGCCGCGCATCCTGTGGATGGAGAGCGACCGCATGGCCTCGCTGGCCGTCACCGAGAAAGCTTGGGAAACCCAGCGCGATGTCGTCATCGAAGAGTTCAACCAGCGCGTCGCCAACCGGCCCTACGGCGCGGCCAACCGCCGCCTCTTTACCCAGCCGATGCAGGGCTACGTGCCCTATGAACGTTCGGTCATCGGCAGTGTGGAGGATTTGAACGCGGCCAAACTGCCCGAACTGCAAGCCTTCCACGACACCTATTACAAGCCCAACAACGCCACCCTGGTCATTGTGGGCGATATTGACCCGGAGCTGACCCAAACGCTGGTGCAAGCCTACTTTGGTGACATCCCCGCCGGCGAAGCGCTGGTTCCCATCACCGAGCAGTATCCCCTGCCCGCCGAATTCCCCACCCTCCGCACCGACGACGCTACCGGCTGTGCCATCGGCACGGAGGAAACGCTGATTGACCCGCAGGTGGAAGTTCCCCGCTGGGCCGCCACCGTCGTGGGTCCGCCGCGCGGCACACCCGATTTTTACGCCCTCAGCCTGCTGACCGATATTCTGGCCGGCGGCAGCAGCAGCCGTTTTGAGCAGAACATCATCCGCCAGGGCAAGGCCGCCAGCGCCTACGTCGGCCTGAGCGATTATCTCGGGGCCAGTATCATCTATGCTATCGCCCAGCCCAACAGCGGCGACGCCCTGGAAACGATGCCCGAACTGGTCCGGGCTGAATTCGACAGCGTGATTACCAACGGCGTGACCGAGGCCGAACTGGCCCGGGTCAAAAAGCAAACCCTGGTTGGCTCGATTACCTCCTTCCGTGAGTCGGCCCTGAACACCGCCGAATGGCTGCAAGACGCCGTGCTGACCTTTGACGACCCCGCCACCATCACCGACGAGTTAGCCCAATACGAGGCTGTGACCGCCGCCGACATCCAGCGCGTCGCCCAGACCTACCTGTGCGACCAGCCGATGAACATCCAACTGACCCTGAAAGAGGGCGAGGAAGTTTTGAGCGACTATCCCGGCCTGCTGGTCGAGCCGGTCGAAGTAGAGCCGGAAGCTGAACCGACTGCGGAAGCTGCGGACACCAAAATCACCGCCGAAGTTCTGGCCGGTTTGCCCGAAGGCATTATCAATCGCACCGGCGTGCCTGCCGCTCTGCCGGTGTCGGAAAGCAACTTTCCGCCCTTCGAGCAGTTTACCCTGGCCAACGACCTGAACGTTATTTTTGTGCCGCAAACTGAAACACCCAAACTGCGCCTGCAATTGAACGTGGGCGGCTCCAACGCCGCCGCTCCCGCCGATAAGCAGGGTGTGGCCGACTTGATGGCCGACCTGTTGACCAAAGGCACCGAAACTCGTTCCGCCGCCGAAATTGCTGAAACCATCGAGACCGCCGGCGGCTCGGTTGGCTCCAGCGCCTCGCTGGAATGGACTTCGCTCTCGGTGGACGCCCCGACCACGGCCACGACCCTGGCCTTTGATTTGCTGAGCGATATGGCCCGCAACTCGACCTTTCCCGAAAAAGAGTTCGACGTGCTCAAAACCCAAACCCTGACCTTTCTGGAGCAGGACGAGGTCAATCCGGCCAGCATGGCCAACCGCCAGTTTGGCCGCCTGGCTTATGGTGGACATCCTTATGGTTTTATCACCGACCCGGAAACGGTTAAAAGCCTGACTCGCGAGGACGTGGCCGAATTTCATCAGACCTATTTCAAACCCAACAATGCCCTGCTGGTCATCGTCGGCGACATTAGCGCCGAGGAAGCCAAAGCCGAAGCGGAGCGTGTTTTCGGCGATTGGGCGTCGGGCGACGTGCCTGAGTTTCTGGATTATCCCGAAGCCGAGTTGGGCGACACCTCGCTGATCTACCTGGTAGACCGGCCCACCTCCGAGCAGGCCACGGTGCAGGTCGGCAACCGGGCCATTGACGCCCGCAACCCGGATCGCTACGCCCTGTCGGTGGTCAACACCGTGCTGGGCGGCGGCTCCTCCTCGCGGCTTTACACCAACCTGCGCGAAGACAAGGGCTACACCTACGGCGTTTACAGCCGCTTTGGCCGCCCCAACGACACCAGTACCTTCCGCGTGGTCGGCGATGTCAGCCAGGATCACGCCGCCGACGCGGTGCAGGAAATTCTGAAAGAACTGGCCGCCATTCGCAGCGAGCCAATGGCCGAGCAGGAGCTGACCGATGCCAAGAATCAGTTGATCGGCAGCTTTGCCCTGGCCATCGAACAGCCCTCCGATTTTGCCGACCAGCTTGCCACCCGCTCCCTGACCGGCATCCCTATCGAAGAACTGAACGACTACCTGCAAGCCATCGAGCAAGTTACCGCCGCCGAAGCCCAGGCCGCCGCCTCCAATTACATTGACTCCGACCAGCCGATCATCGTCGTCGTCGGCGATGCCGCTGTGGTCAAGCCGCAGTTGGAGAAGCTGGGCCAGGTGATGGTGGTGGATAATGAGGGCAAAGCGATAGAGGAATAGGCTTTAAATTGTTGGAAAAGAAAACGCCCCATCTACCGGGGCGTTTTTAAGTTCTCTATCCAAAAGGTGGATTTGATGATATAATGTCAAAGAAAGGGAAAAAAAATGATAACTACCAAGGTTATAACTGCTCACGAAATGATTGGACGGGTTGTGACAGAATTGACCCAACTACCCGAAGAAGATTTGCCGTTAATCATTGAATTTGTAGATTATCTCAAGCAACAACGCCAGGCCAACTCCCAACAGCAACTATCCCCGGCCCAGATTCGCGCGGAAGCCCGTCGCCGCGCCAGTCGGTTAATAGAGACTCCCCGCGCCGAAATAGTTGCTCGCTTTCAGGAACTGTCTGAAGACATCCGTCGGGAGGCAATAACCAGAGGGACCGCCATCGAAGGGGATTGGCCGGGTGACTGAGAACTTAAAGGTTGTTCTGGATACGAATGTCTTTGTATCCGCTTTCCTTAGCCACAATCCTACCAGTCCCACTCAAGAAATTATACGTCGTTGGCAAGCAGAAGAGTTTGCTTTATTGGTTTGTGATGCCTTGCTTGAGGAAATAGCCGAGAAATTGATTGAACGAGGTATTGAACAGGAGCAGGTTGTTGAATTCTTGGCCCTGCTTGAGCGATTGGCAGAATGGGTCGAAGTACCTGTCGAAATGGCAACCTCAGTTATAACCGCTGATCCTGATGATGACCCGATTTTAGCATGCGCGCTGCTGGGCGAAGCCGACTATTTGGTGACTTATAATCCACATTTTGATGTTTTAGCAGGCGAGTATCAGGGAATTAAGATAACCAAAGCGTTACCTTTCCTATGGGCTTTACGCGGAGATAGTTTGACCGCTAATGATTAACAAAAACGCTCCAAAGTGGAGCGTTTTTGCTTTTAGCTTGATTTCGGAGTTCTCATATCACATCCTGAGTAGCCCTGAGCAACGCGAAGAGCGTATCGAAGTAGCGCCCTGAGCCTGTCGAAGGGGATGCGCTTTAGAAAGCTTACTCACAGTTCCAGCGGATCATCAGGGTGGGCCTGGTCCCAAATGGCCTTGTACTGGGCATCATCCAGGCCGATGTGCGATTTATTATGGATACGACCGCTGTAAGCACGCGGCGCATTAATCCCCCGGCGCAACTGCGGGTCGAGCCGCAGATGGATGTCATAGCCGCCGTTGCGGTCAATACTGGGCGAAAAGGTGCCAATCCCGGCCAATTTGACGGGCGCTCCCTGGCGGTTGAAGTACAGGATTCCCTCATGCAACTCCTGGAGCAGCATCATGACCGTGCCTTTGCCAAGATGGGCGCGCATTGCCATCCACTCGGCCAGCTCGTCGAGTTGGACCGGGGTACTCAATCTTAATTGCGGGCCTATGGCCCGGTGAGCCTTTAAGAAATTAGCCATAAGTCATTGCCCTCCGCTAAAATTTGCCTGGCCCTTGTGGAATTTTGGGGTAGTGGTGAGATGATACGTGATGCGTGATGCGTGATGCGTGACTCTTCTCACGTATCACGCATCACGCATCAGCCCTCATCCCCAGAAATCCTCAAGACCAAAATTAATTATCCTTATTTTAACCTACCCCAACGAGCCTGTCAGTAAATTTTTCCTAAAGCTCAGTTTGACAACCTGAGCGGCTCAAAATAAAAACTGAGCCGCTCAAATTTTAAATTAAGCGGCTCAAGTTGAAATCTCAGCGGCTCATTTTTAGATTCGAGCGGCTGAGTTAGGTAATCGCTGCTTGAGATAAGCAGTTTTGTGCTGTTTACTCTTTAAAAGTTTAATAAGGAAACTCAACATCATCATCAAAATCAAACGGCAAGGGGTCAATCTGGATGCCTCCATCATTTTTATTTTGCTTGAATTCGGCAAACTTTCTATCTTCTTCGGCCTGAAATTTCTGCAACAACTCTAATGAGATCGAACTCGCTGACACATAGCGTTTGACCGAATCGGTAAGAAACATTTTTCCAGCTTGTTCATCCTCTTGCCAGCACGATTGGCTTCCTGTTTCACACCACGGCCGCTGAAAACAACCCGGACAGTAACCTGTACAACCATCAAGATGCCAAAAGCCTTCTCCAATAATATCGAATTCATCTTCAAGCACTTCAAGAAGATGTTCATAAACCAAGCGAGGTGGAAGGCCCTCCTGAATATCAACACTAACGCGAATATCGGCTAATTGAGCATACAATTCCTGTAATTCTGAATTAATCTCTTTATCAGGCAGATGTTCAGGATTTTTTGGCGTGTAATCTGGGGGCAGTTGTTCTTTTAGTTTTCGACGCATAGGGTTGCCTTGTATCCATTGTTCGAACCGATGCCAATCATTCTCTGGAGAAATATCAGGCTCAATGGGAGGGAAACGATACCCTTCAATTTCCATCCTTGTGCGATCTTTGTATTCAGAGTATTTCTGCACCCAATCAAGAAGATGATGCAAAAACCGATTTTCTCGCTCTAGATCATCGGGGGTGGGGTAAAATACCTGGGTAAGATCAAGATTTCGGAGGGCAAATTCAAATTTTAGAGATTGATTTTCTAATAACACGTCAATGTCCCGGTTATCCATATTTTGTCTCCAAACTTTAAGACTGATTGAATAAAGTAGGCAACAATGATGATGATTATTACATAAATTGCTAGGATACCGAAAATGTATTTCGGCTGGATCAACTTATCGTTCAAAAGTTATATATCCTTAGTATTGAGGTTATCACAACAAGCGCCCAACAATTTATAGACCAACCAGTTGGGTCTATCAGATTACACCCACTCGCCGGACGTAGGTTTGAACTACAGGCTCGCACCAATCTTTGTATTTGACAAAGGCTCAGCCCCATTATAACACAAAAACGGGCACATTGAGCTTAAATTTACCCTCAACTTGTGCCCGTACACTGATATTCAATATTCGTGTTGTGTGTTCCATCTGCTTTACCTCACGCAAGAAAGACACAACACGTTTTGGCTCATTTAGATTTTGGAACTATCTCATCGAGATCAAGGGAACCCTCACTCCCGCAGCGATTTCTTGTCGAGTTTGCCCAGAGAAGTATAAGGAAGTTCATCCCGGAAGTCAATGAGCGCCGGCATCTGGTAGCGGGCGACGCGCGATTTTAGCCAGCTCAATAAAGCTGCCTGATCGAGTCTGGCCCCCTGCTTTTGGATCACCACGGCTTTCAAACGCTGGCCGAATTCAGCATCGGGGATGCCGACAACCGCGGCCGTGTCTATCTCCGGGTGCTGCATGAGCACGTTTTCCAGTTCCAGCGGGTAAACGTTTTCGCCGCCGGAAACGATCATATCGTCGGCCCGGCCACAGAGAAAAATATCCCCTTCAGCATCCCGATAGGCCAGGTCGCCGGTCTCGACCCATTGGTCCCGGCTGCTGGTCCAGGCGCTGCGAAGACAAAGGCGGCCAACCACCTTTTCGCTCACGACCTGCCCGGCCTCATTGACGATCTTGGTTTGTACCCCCGGAATGGGTTTACCCAGGGCCTCCGGTTTCCGGCTGAGCATCTCAGGCGTGCCGATAATGCTAAAACCGGCTTCCGAAGTGCCATACAAATTGAACAATTTTGGCCCCAGCCGGTTGAGGGTTTCCTGGGCCAGGGCCGGGCTGAGCCAGGCGCTGCCGCTGATGATACAGCGCAGTGACGCCAACGCGCCGGGGTCAAGCTTGAGCATACGCTGGAGCATCAAAGGTACCACCGTCACCGCCTGAATTTTATGGGCAGCAATCAGCGCACAGGCCCGCCCCGCCTCAAATCGTTCGGTGAAAAACATGTCGGCCCCCAGCATGACACCGATGAGCAGAAACGCCAGGCCGTGGCCGTGGCAAATGGGTGTGGCAATATAAAGCGATGGATAGCGGTCAAGCTGAGCCTGGGTGAGCAGGGCCAGGAACGGCGGCAGGTAATTGAACAGAGCAGGTTTGCGGCTGGCAGACTTGGGCTGACCGGTGGTCCCGCCCGTCAGCACCACAACGTTGCCTGCTTTCGCTTTTTGGCAGGGGGGCGTTTTCCGGGGCGCGGAACTTGCCGACATCCGCTGGATGGAGTTGCCGTCCGGGTGATAAGCCGGGAGCGATTTGTCCTTCAGCGCTGCGTTCTCAAAGCAGCGGGGCAAGCTGGTCATCATAAACCAGGAAGTCAAACCG
>JAAUSP010000137.1 GCA_012032575.1 Anaerolineales bacterium
GTGCAATAAGAATTCCAGGTCGCTCGGCCCGGATCGTCTGGCAGCGGCGGCAGCAAACAACTCACCAGGGCGCCTTGTCTTTGGCGGTCAGGTGGCTCAGCGAAACCATTTCAGCTTTGGGACTGCTTTGCAGCCGCACCGGCGTGGTCTGCAAAAAAATGAGCAGGCTGAACATATTTTCCCGCAGCCGTCCCTCGCCGCTGATGACCCTCTGCGGAGTTGGCCCTGAAGCAATCTTCAATCTTTCCCCGGTCTCCGGTCTGCGGCCTGTCCTGAGCGTAGACGAAGGGTCGCCGGTCGGCGTGGTGATTTCCAGCAAAGGCAGCAAATCGGTCGGAATATAGATCATCTCCAAATTACCCTCAGGCGTCGCCTGAAAGGTTTTGAAGATCAGGCCGCAATACCACAACCCTTCGGCCGGGTTGACCGGGTTGCGCCAGGGTTGTTCGCGGACCAGCCGGGCCGACCCCATCGGGCGAATATAACCGTAATCGCGGGCAAAGCGCGGCACTTCGATTTTTCCCCCGTGACTCAGAAGCAGTTGCAGGGCCTCTTTTTCTGCTTCAGATAAATCGTCCAAAGTAATGGCCAACGCAGCCGGTGAAAGCAACTGCTCGGCCAGCAGTTCGACAGTCTGGGTGTGGTTGATCGCTGCCAGAGAAAGAGCGCGGCGCTGCGCAATGCCCTGGAGCAGAGCCATTTCGTAATCAATGAGCGATTGATACAAAGTTTTCACCCGGTTATTATAATCGCTAGCGCAAATCGCTCAATTTGTGAGCGAAATCAATTGCTCGAATCAGAAGTCGAAGCTATAATTTTGTGGGAAATGTTTGTTTTCGGATTTATGGAAGGAAGTCTGTTATCAGTATTCGGTGTTCAAGTGATAACTGATGACTAACCTCTATCTTTGGAAGGAGATAATAATGGCCGAACAAAAGCCAGCGCGATTTGATCCTGGGGCCAACCTGGGCTTTTTTACGGGGATATTCAAACAAATTCGATTAGTCTGGCTGCTGATGAAAGACGGGCGCGTGCCGGTCTGGGCAAAATCAGTGGTGCCGCTGTCGCTGCTGTACCTGATTTCGCCGCTCGATTTTATACCCGATATGGTTTTGGGTCTGGGCCAGTTGGATGATTTAGGAGTCATTTTGCTGGGGATGACCCTGTTTGTGAAGCTGTGCCCGTCCCACGTGGTCGAAGAGTATCAAAACGAACTCGAATACGGTCCGTCCCTCGACGACGAAGCCGTTGACACCACCTATCGCGTCATGGACGAAGATTGAGCAGGTGTCTCTTCCCATGAATGAACAAGCTAATTTTAGACCACCCCAGGCGGTTGCCAGAGAGTTGGACGTATCCCCGGCGACCCTGCGCCGCTGGGCGGATGAATTTGCCGATTATCTCTCCACCGGGGCCGACTCGGCCCAGGGTCGCAGCCACCGCCGTTACACCGATCAGGATATCGCTACCCTGACTTTTATCAAAGAACTGATGAACAACGGCCTGACTTACGAGCAGGTCCGCGCCCAGCTTACCCAGCGTTTATCGGTACCGGCGGATTTAGCGCCCCACGAAGATAATTTTGACCCGAATCAGGGCACCGCCCTGGTCGCCGCTAATGGGGCAGAGTCGCCGGCGATTGCCTTTTTAACCAATACGCTGATGACCCTGTCCGACAGTCAGAAGAGTATTCTCAACAGCCAGGCCGCCAATCGCGAGTTGATGGGCGTGCTGATCCAGGATAATTTCAACCTGAAGGAAGAAAACAACCGGCTGCGCGAGCGGATTTTGGAAGTGGAGCGCAGCGCCGCCCAAATTCGCCAGGAAGAGGACTGGCGGCGGGAAGCGTTGCGCCAGGAGATGGATGCCAAAATAGCTTCAGTTCAGCAGTTGGCTACTCAGGCGATCAGCACCGCCAACTCGATTGAGATGCCGGATATCAAGGCGGTCAGTACCAAACCGGGCTGTTTAGGCGCTTTGTTCGGCGCGGGGGGAACGCAGATTCTTAGTATGCCCCGCCGTCGGCGTGAAGGGCTGGAGGCCCGTCAGGCCGGTCAAATACCGGGGGTAGCAGACCGTGTGGCTCAACCGGCTGCCTCATCTTCACCGCCGCCGGCTTACCCAAAACCTACGGCTCCACCGGAATAAAAGCCTATCCGATAACCCTCCCACGCCGCTGTTGGCCGGGCGTAGGTGGAGCCTTTGTCCAAATTTTAATGTCTTGACTCCGACTATCGCGCGTGGTATAGTTTGTGATGTCGAGTATTCAACAACTGAGGTAAGTAAAAATTATGAAATGGTCACGCGCTTTATATGCGGTATTAATTCTGGTGGTCCTGGCTTTTCTCTATGGCGTTTTTGTTTTAAGAGCCGAGAGCCGTGACACGATTGAAGTTTCAGAAGTGGCCAAGATGGCCAACAATAACCAGATTGATACGATTACTGTTGATCAAGATGAGTTGATTATTAAACTTAAGGATAGTTCTGAGCGAATATCAAACAAAGAACCTGAGATTGGCGTTATCGAAACCCTGCGCATTTTGGGGGTGAGCGAAGAAAAACTGTCTACGATCAAAGTAAGCGTCGCTCCGCGTTCTGCCTGGGACGGTTGGCTAACCGTACTGGGTACGCTGCTGCCGCTGATTTTGATTGGCGGTTTTTTCTTCTTCATTTTGCGTCAGGCCCAAGGCGCAGGCAATCAGGCCCTCAACTTTGGCAAAAGCCGGGCGCGGATGTTTACCGGCGATAAACCCACTGTCACCTTTGATGATGTGGCCGGGGTTGACGAAGCCCGCCAGGAATTAGCTGAGATTGTCGAGTTTCTGCGCGAACCCGAAAAGTTTATCTCGCTGGGGGCGCGCATTCCCAAAGGCGTACTGATGGTGGGACCGCCCGGCTGCGGTAAAACATTGACTGCCAAAGCCATCTCCGGCGAAGCCGGCGTGCCATTCTTCAGCATTTCCGGCTCCGAATTTGTGGAAATGTTTGTCGGCGTGGGGGCCAGCCGGGTGCGCGACCTGTTCGATCAGGCCAAACGCAACAGCCCCTGCATCATTTTTATGGACGAAATTGACGCCGTCGGGCGGCATCGCGGCGCCGGACTGGGCGGCAGCCACGACGAGCGCGAGCAAACCCTCAACCAGATTCTGGTGGAAATGGATGGTTTCGATACCGACACCAACGTGATTGTGGTCGCCGCAACCAACCGGCCCGATATTCTGGACCCCGCTTTGCTGCGGCCCGGCCGCTTTGACCGGCGGGTGGTGCTGGATCGCCCCGACCGCAAAGGGCGCGAGCAGATTCTTGGTATTCACGTCAAAGGCAAACCCCTGGGCAGCAATGTTGACCTGCCGGTGGTAGCCAAACAAACCCCCGGCTTTGTCGGTGCTGACCTGGAAAACCTGGTCAACGAGGCGGCTATTCTGGCGGCCCGTCGCAACAAAAAGCAAATCAGCATGCTGGAATTTCAGGAAGCCATTGAAAAAGTCATCGCCGGTCCCGAACGCAAAAGCCGGATTATCCCCGAAAAAGAGCGCAACATTATTGCTCACCACGAAGCCGGCCACGCCCTGGTAATGAAGTTGATCCCGGAGTGTGACCCCGTTCATAAAGTCAGCATTATCGCACGCGGCATGGCCGGCGGCTATACGTTGTCGCTGCCGGTGGATGATCGCTACCTCAAAAATCAAAGCAAATTTGAAGCCGACCTGGCCGCGCTGATGGGCGGCCGGGTAGCCGAAGAGATTATCTTTGACGAAGTGACCACCGGAGCCAGCAACGATCTGGACCGGGCCACCAAAATGGCCAGAGCGATGGTTACGCAGTACGGCATGAGCCAGAAGCTTGGTCCCCTGATCTTTGGCGAAAAAGATGAAATGGTCTTTTTGGGCAAAGAAATCGGTGAACAGCGCAATTACAGCGAAGAGATTGCCCGCCAGATTGACCATGAAGTGCGCCGGATTGTCGAGGCGGCCTACAGCCGGGCTACCCAGATTTTGCAAGAAAATAAATTAAAGCTTGAAGAAATTGCCCAGCGGCTGCTCAAAGAAGAAACTTTGGATGCCCAATCCTTTGAAGCGATCTTTGCTTAAAATCTCGCTCTGCTGGCTCTCAAGATCAAATGAGAGCCAGCAGAGAGCAGAACAAGCTAAGGTTAAAGCTAATCAAGTCAGTTGACATTTTGCCGTAGCTTAGGGTATACTTAGTCGTAGTTTGCATAAGCTATCAATAATCTGTTTAATAAGTAGAAGCTTGATGAGTCCAGCCTTAAGAACTCATCTAATTTGAACTTGTGATCTTCGATGAAACTTGATGGCGAGTTTCATTCTCCTCAGCAAGATTAACTCCCGGAGGTAAATTGCGGTGGCCAGAGATAAAAGTGGGCTCTATTACCCTAACAAAATAGGTCGCATCTATTTGATGGCTATGGAAGAGGTTATGGGTACCAACGGCATTAAGGCCGTATTGAATTTAGCTAAACCCCGGAATTGATAGGCAATTATCCCCCTAATAACTTGGCCCGCGAGTTTGACTTCGCTGATTTTGGTGCAATTGGCTCGGCTATCGAGGAAATGTACGGGCCGCGCGGCGGTCGTGGGCTGGCGCTGCGAGCCGGTCGGGCCTCTTTTGCCCAGGGCTTAAGTGAATTTGGTTCGGTCATTGGGGCCAGCGAACTGGCCTTTAAAGTCATCCCGCTGGGAACCAAGGTAAAAGTGGGTCTTAAAGCTATGGCTGAAACATTTACCAAGTTCAGCGACCAGACCAGCGATGTTGAGGAAGCCGACGATTATTTTATTTATACCATTCGCCAATGTCCGGTCTGCTGGGGTAGAACCAGTGAAAAGCCAATTTGTTATGGCGCAGTTGGTATTTTGCAAGAGGGCTTGCGCTGGGTTAGCGGCGGTAAAGATTTTAAGGTTGAAGAAATCCAGTGCCATGCCGTTGGTGATCCGAACTGCGTTTTTTATGTCTATAAAGAACCCCTTAATTAGTTGAGCATCTACCATGTGCACGGGCTCCAGAGTTCTGACTGCCCGATAGGGACAGCTCAACCATGAAACACACCCTGTTAATAATTGAAGATGACCCGGATACTTCCGAAATGCTCCGGGTTTATTTTGAGGCCCAAGGGTATCGGGTTGTTACCGCGCTTACCGGAAAAGAGGGCCTGGATAAATGCCGGGCTGATCCGCCTAACCTGGTTTTGCTGGATGTGCGCTTACCCGACCTGGATGGCTTTGAGGTAGGCAATCAGCTTCAGAACGATGTCCGCACCAGCCGTCTCCCGATTATTTTCATCACCGAACGCCGGGGACGCGAGGACAGAATTTTTGGCCTCAAATTAGGGGCGGTTGATTACATTACCAAACCCTTTGATGTGCAGGAACTGCGCCTGCGCGTTCGCAACAATCTCCGGCGGGCCGGCAGCCAGAACAATCCGGTTACTGGCCTCCCTGGTGAAAAATTAACGGATGACCGCCTGA
Organism: Anaerolineales bacterium; assembly: GCA_012032575.1. The sequence continues at coordinate 5,484 of JAAUSP010000137.1, forward strand.
GTTTGATGCTGGAACGGTCTGAATGGGCAGCCCTGGCTATCCACATTCATGGCCTGGAAAAATTTAATGACATTTACGGCTTTGTTGCCCGCGATGATGTACTCCGGGCCATTGCTTTAACTTTGACCAGTGCAGTTGACGAGCTTGGCAGTATTGATGATTTTGTCGGACACCCCACTGAGAATCAGTTTATCATATCTCCGTTCCCGGTAAAGCAGCCCAGCTCAGCCGCCACGTCGAAGATCGCCTCAACCAGGCAATGACCTATTTCTACCCCATTCACGACCGTGAAGCCGGTTATGTCCGGCGCAGCGGCGAAGACGGTCCCAAAGAAAAAGTGCCTTTTATGAAGGTTTCGATTGTTAGCCTTCTGGCAAAAGATGGCACTTTCTCCAATCTGGAAAACTTAAAGCAGGCCTTAAGCCTGCCGGTCAAAGTTTAACCGGAACTCCCAACGACTCAGTGAAGCAGTGTTACCCATTGGGTACACTGCTTTTTTATCTAAAATAGTCTGGTACGCCATACACAGTGTAAAAATTCTACACGTTCCGTACCACATTCCCGTATCACCAAAATTATTATAGGAGGTGAGCATTTTGTCTAATTCAAAAGACCCTGAGATTATAAATTACACTCTGGCTAACGGCTTACAGGTTCTGCTCAAACCGGTCCATACAGCCCCGGTCGTGAGTAATTGGATTTGGTATCGCGTGGGGGGGCGCAACGAGCACCCCGGCAAAACTGGCATTTCGCACTGGGTGGAACACATGATGTTCAAAGGCACGCCCACCTTTCCCAAAGGCACAATTATGCTGGAGGTTAACCGGAACGGCGGCGTGCTGAATGGCTTTACCGGCCAGGATTACACCGCCTACTTTGAAACCCTGCCTGCCGACCGGCTGGACCTGGGCCTGCGGATCGAGAGCGACCGCATGGCTAACTCGGTCATTGACCCCGACGAAGTGACCAGCGAACGCACAGTGATTATCTCGGAGCGGGAAGGGAGTGAGAATAACCCCGAATGGGCCTTGTACGAAGAAGTTTCGGCGGCGGCTTACCGGGTACATCCCTACGGGCACATGGTGATTGGCTGGAAAGAAGATTTACATAACATTAATCGGGCCGATCTGTATGAACATTACCGCACGTATTACGGACCACATAACGCCATTTTGATTATTGTCGGCGATATCAACGTGGATCAGGTGCGAACCCGGATTGATGAACTATTTGGGCCGATCCCGGCCGGGCCGCCCCCCCCGGCGGTGCTGGCCAAAGAGCCGCCCCAGCAAAGCGAGCGCCGGGTTATCATGCGCCAGCCTGGTACGACCGCCTATTTTCATGCCAGCTACCATACCTGCGCCGGCAGTCACACCGACTCTTTTCCTTTGATCATGATGGAGTCGATCCTATCGGGGGCCAGCCTGGGCGGTACGCCCACCCACCGTAGCGCCCGTTTGTACCGCGCCCTGGTCGAATCCGAAATCGCCACCCAGGCCGGAGCCAGCTACCGCCCCAGCATTGACCCCGGCACCATCTATTTTAGCGGTACCATTCGGCACGGTCGCACCCTGGCTGAATTTGAGTCGGCCCTCAATGCCGAAATAGACCGCATTTGCCGGGAGCCGGTATCGGAAGAGGAATTGGCCAAGGTGCGCAAGCAGGTCAAGGCCCAATTTGCCTACACCATCGAGCGGGTTAGCAGTCAAGCCTATTGGTTGGGCTGGCAGGAAATGCTGGGCGACTGGCACCGCTTTGATACCTTTGTGGCTAACCTCTCCGCGGTCACAGCCGCCGATGTCCAGCGGGTGGCCCAAACCTATCTCCAGCCGGTCAATCGCACCACCGGGTGGTTTGAGCCGATCAGTTGAGGAGGCAATTACCGTGGACCTAACTTTTCAAAAGTACACCCTTGCTAATGGAATTAGCCTGATTGTCAAAGAAAATCATTATGCCCAAAGCGTGGTGGTACGCGGACACGTACCGGGAGGGGCCAATTTGGATGGTCCCGACCGGGCGGGTCTGGCCTCTTTTGCCGCCAGCGTAATGCGTCGAGGGACGGCCCGGCGCACGTTTACCCAGCTCAATGAAACTATCGAATCGGTGGGGGCGAGCGTTTATGTCAATGCAGGACGGTATTTGACCGGCTTTGGCGGCAAAAGTCTGGCCGAAGATTTTGATCTGCTGGTGGAGATCATGGCCGATATTCTGTTGACCCCTACCTTCCCCGTCGAAGAAGTAGAAAAAGTACGTGGCCAGACTATTACCGGCCTCAAGGAGGCTGAAGACAGCCCGCGCAGCATGGCCGGGCGCTATTTTCGCGAGCTGCTTTATGGCCTCGATCACCCTTATGGCCGTTCAGCCAACGGCACGCTGGAGAGTATTCCTGGCCTGAGCCGGGATGATTTGCTGACCTTTTATCAGCAAACTCTCCATCCCCACAACGGAGCAGTGGTGGTCGTTGGCGATGTAAACAGCCAGACTGTTTATGAAACCCTGGAAGCCGCCCTGGGACAATGGCAGCCGGGTCATCCCCCGCCCAATACCGAGCTGCCCGAACCGATTCCTTTGGCCGAAAAAGTTCGCCACGTTCATTCTATGCCCAATAAATCTCAGGCTGATCTGGTTTTGGGAACTATTGGGCCACGCCGTCTGGATGCCGATTTTTACGCCGCCGAAGTGGGCGACACCATTTTAGGCCAATTGGGCCTGGGCGGGCGGATTGGCCTTAATGTCCGTGATAAAGAAGGGATGGCTTATTACGCCCGCACCAGTTTAAGCGGCAATCTTGGCCCTTCCCCCTGGACCATCTACGCCGGGGTCAACCCGGCCAATGTAGACCGGGCCATTGATTTGATTGTAGCCGAAGTCCGCCGCTTCTGCACTGAGCCGGTGACTGAGCAAGAATTGGCCGACGCCAAAGCCTATCTGACCGGCACACTCCCCCTGCAACTGGAGTCAAATGAGGGGGTGGCTTCGCTGCTGCTGGAGAGTCACCTTTATGATCTGGGCGATGACTACATCGCCCGTTACCCGGACCTGATTAATGCCGTGAGCGCCGAGGAGATTACTGCCGCCGCTCAAAAATACCTTAACGATGAGGTCTACGCTCTGGCTATTGCGGGACCTTACAACTAATAGAAAAGTAACTGCTCAGTCCTCATGTCATCCTTCGACAGGCTCAGGACAGGTTTCGAGGCCGTAGGCCGAGAAATCTCTATCGCGCTGCATCGGCCTCGAAGATTTCTCCCTTCGGTCGAAATGACATGGCTGGGTAGTTACATAGAGAAATCAATTAAAAGTCGTACTATCGCCTTGGCAGCGACGGCTCCCAGGCCGGGCAGCCCGGCCTGCTAAAATACGGTACGATGTTTATCTGATTTATCTATAAGCGTTTTCGTGGGCCAGGCTCACCTTGAAAATTAGGAACTGTCATGTCTGAAGAATTTACGCTGACCCAAATTGACACCTATCTCCAACAGCTCTACACCGACGACGACCAGGTGCGGCTGGATATGGAAGAATTGGCCCGGCAGCGCGGCTTTCCCATCGTTGGGCCGCTGGCCGGACGGCATCTGGACCAACTAACCCGGCTGATTGGGGCGCAGCGCGTGTTTGAGCTGGGATCGGGCTACGGCTACTCGGCGCTGTATTTTGCCCGCGCCGTCGGCCCGGCCGGACAGGTCCACTGCACCGAACTCGATGCGGAGAACATTCGACTGGCCGAAATGTATCTAACCCAGGCCGGGTTATGGGGACGGGTTATTTATCATCAGGCAGAGGCGACCGCGGCCCTGACTCGGGTAGGCGGAACCTGGGATATTATCTACAACGATATTGATAAAGCCGGTTACCCGGCCACCATTGATCTGGCCTATACCCATCTCCGGCCGGGGGGGCTGTTTATCACCGACAATCTATTCTGGCACGGCCGTGTTTTTACCGGGGCCGCAGATGCCAATACTCAGGGCGTTATCGAATTTACCCGCCAGCTTTTTGCTCACCCCGGCTTTATCACCAGCATCTATCCCGCTCGTGATGGGCTGGCCGTCGCCCTACGCCAGTGAACAGTAAGCAGCAAACAGTGATCAGGCTTAATATCTGACTACTGATTACTGGTTACTGACTTTCTTCGGAGGAGTTTATGGAGGCGATTATCACCGCCGGAGGTGTCAGCGCGTCAGATGACCCGCTTTACGCCCATACCGGGGTGTCCAAAAAAGCGCTCATTCCCCTGAGCGGCCAACCGATGATAGGCTGGGTCATCCAGGCGCTGCTGGGCACAGGCTTGATAGATCATCTGGTTATTGTCGGCCTCAACCAGGCTGAACTCAATTTTAATCATCCAGCGCTTTATTTTATGCCGGCAGCGGGGGGGCTGCTGGATAACGTTTTGGCCGGGGTTGACCAGGTAAGAGCCATTAACCCGGCCGCCCAAAAAGTCCTGCTTTGCTCCTCTGACATTCCGCTCATTACACCGGAAATCGTTCACGGCTACCTGGCCGAGTGCGGCTCACAAGACGCAGAAATCTATTACGCCATTGTGGAAGAAAAAACCATGGAGGCCCGCTTCCCCGGCTCCAAACGCACCTTTGTCCCCTTCAAGGGCGGACGCTACTCCGGGGGCGATATTTTTCTGCTCGACCTGGCCGCTCAAGCCAACGTTGAGCTTTTTCGCTCGTTGATTGGCTCGCGCAAAAATTATCTGGCTCAGGCGCGCATGCTGGGCCTGGCGTTCATCATCCGATTTTTACTGCGTTCCATGACCGTCGAAGAAGCCGCCGAGCGCGCCCGCGAACGAATGAAGCTGAATGCGCGGGTGGTTGTGACCCGCTTTGCCGAACTGGGGATGGACCTGGACAAAGCCCACCAATATGACCTCATCAAAGCCGAACTGGAAAAAATCAACCTCAGTCAAACAGCTTTTAGGCCTTGATACCCGGCTGACCCAACAATTGACTCTGCCGCCCGATTCAAAGTGGCGGCGATGGGCCAGGCTGGTGGCTCACCTGGGTGACGGCCTGCTGGTGTTCGGCGGGCTGGGGTTGGTGTATGCCATGGGCTGGTGGACCGACATCCGCTTACTTCGCCAGGCTGCCGTCGGGTTGGCAGTCCTGGTTTTGGCGGCTATGATTGTGGTCAGCCTCTGCAAATTCGGGGTGCGCCGCCATCGCCCCCATCCACCCGGTGAATTTGTTGCCTTCGCTTATGATGTTTACAGTTTTCCTTCCGGTCATGCTGCCCGCCTGGCTGCCCTGGCCGCTGGCGTGTTGTTTTTTGACGCCTTTCTGGGCTGGGTCTTGATTGCGCTGGCGTTGAGTGTCGCGCTGGCCCGCGTGCTGGTGGGGGTTCATTACCTGAGCGATATTTTTATCGGGCTGGCCCTGGGCATTTTGGTCGCCTGGGCAGGATTGTCGGCGGTCAAATTTCTGGAAGTTGTGCTATAATGTCTGTATGATTACTGTTGCCCAAGCCCAGACCTACTATCACAACGACTCGGCCCACGATTTTGACCACGTGCTGCGGGTGCTGACCAATGCTGAACATATTGGCCGGATTGAGCGGGCCAACATGGCCGTTTTGCGAACGGCGACACTGCTGCACGATATTGCCCGCGCCGACCAGGAAGAGACCGGCCAGGATCATGCCGCCGAGGGAGCGCAGCGGGCACAGCTTATCCTAAGCGAAGCCGGAGAGCCGACCGAATTTGTCACCGCCGTTTGCCACGCCATCGAGACGCACCGGTTTCGGGTTGATAATCCACCCAAAACCCTGGAAGCCAAAATTCTATACGATGCCGATAAGCTCGACTCCATTGGCGCAATTGGGGTGGCACGGGCCTTTGCCTACAGCGGTTATGTCAATCGTCCCCTGTGGGCCGAGGATGACAGCCATGTGCACACAGCCTGGCAGGAATTCAGGCTAAAATTGAGTAAGGTCAAAGACAGCCTCTTCACCGAAACGGCTCGCCAAATGGCGCAGGAGCGCCATCTATTTATGGTTCAATTTTTTGAGCAGATGGCTCGCGAAGTGAGGGGCGAGCAGTGAGTCGCTTCCCCATTATCGAGGCGATTCAACAGGCCCTGGCCGGCCCGCTGCCGGGAACGGAAGGGCAAATCAAAATGGCCCCCCAACCGCGGATCGACCAAATCAACCGCCGGGAAATACCGGATAACTATCGCGAGGCCAGTGTATTGTTATTGCTTTACCCGCACCACCAGCCCGATCAGCTTGAGCCGGAACTGCACCTGGTGTTGACTCGCCGGCCCGACTACCCTGGCACGCACGGCGGTCAAATTTCGCTGCCAGGCGGCCGGCGCGAGGGTGACGAGGCGCTGCAAATTACAGCCCTGCGTGAAGCTCACGAAGAGATTGGGCTGGACCCGGTTGGTGTGACGGTGCTGGGCCGGTTGTCACCGTTGTACATACCGCCCAGTAACTTTTATATTTACCCCTTTATCGCTTACAGTCCGATTCGCCCGGTTTTTCAGCCCGATGCGAAGGAGGTTGCCGAGTTGATCGAAGCGCCGCTGGACCTCCTGTTCAACCCCGCCATTCAGCGAGAAGAAATGTGGCATTTTCCTAACTATGGCGAGCGGCGTGTACCTTTTTTTGATGTGTTTGGCCATTGTGTTTGGGGGGCCACGGCCATGATTCTGAGCGAATTTTTAACGCTATTGCAAACCAACGACATTGCTGCCAGGCCCGATAACCTGACCGCTGCTGCCTGAATTTGTGCCTGGCTGCGTTGAGAGTTTGAGGAATTAATCATGCCCGAACTGAGACAGAATTTGGCTACCCGCGAGTGGGTCATTATCGCCACCGAGCGGGCCAAGCGCCCTCATGATTACGTTCAGCCTCACCAGCATCTCCTCACCGAAGCCCAACTGCCTTATGATCCCACCTGTCCTTTTTGCCCCGGCCACGAAGAACTGGACCTTGAAATCAAGCGCCTGCCGGCAAATGGACTCTGGCAAACGCGGGTGGTTGGCAATAAATTCCCGGCCCTCTCCCACGAGGGTGAACTGGTTCGTACTTTTGATGGGGTCCATCGTTTTATTTACGGTTTGGGCTATCACGAAATCCTGGTCGAGCATCCCCGCCACAATACTACCCTGGCCCTCATGTCGCCCGCCGATATTGAGGCGGTGCTGGAGACTTTTTACAGCCGGGGCTGGGAAATTCTGTGTGACGCCCGGATTGAGCAGCTTATTTTTTTCAAAAATCACGGCGTTCAAGCCGGCGCTACTTTAAAGCATCCACACAGCCAAATTATGGCCCTGCCCGTAGTACCCAACAGCATTCGGTATCGTATCGAAGAAGCTCGCCGCTATTTTGATGACAACGGCAAGTGTGTTTATTGTGTCATGATGGACGACGAACTGAAAGAAGGCATTCGCGTGGTGGATACCAGCCAGCACTTTGTGGCCTTTGCTCTGTATGCCTCACCTTCGCCGTTTCACGTCTGGATTATGCCCCGCCAACACAACGTGAGTTTTCTGTTTGCCCGCAAGGAAGAACTGGCCGATCTGGCCCAGATTTTGCGCCGTGTCTTGCGCCGGCTCTACTTCGGTTTGCGAGATCCCGCTTACAATCTGGTCATTCGGACAGCCCCGGCCAAAGAAATTGGCGAAGATTACCTGCACTGGTACATCTCCATTATTCCCCGCCTGAACAGTACCGCCGGCTTTGAACTGGGTAGCGGCATGTTCATCAACACCGCCCTGCCCGAAGAAAGCGCTATCTTTTTACGTGAGGTAGAAATTTGATTTTTCAGTACAGGCCGTATCCAAAAGGGGGGTCAGACAGACTCTAACTATGAGATTGAGGTAAATGGCAGATTTTCTAAGTAACGCTACACCTGACCAATTACTAATATTTATGGCCATTCCGGCCGTCGGGGCTGTTCTTTTTGGAGGAGTATTATTTGTTGCATTTGCCAGCCGGATGAGAAAAGGCATAGCAAAAAAGGAAGCGGCAACCCCCTCATCATTCTCGCCGGCTATTCCAGGGGCGTTTAGCTTTGTGCCTTCGCCGCCGGCAGCCCCCCTTCCGCTTGCTGTCAGCCAGGCTCCAGCCCCGGAAATACACTTTGATGACTCTGCCGAATTGGATTTAAACCTAAACATTTTAAGCCAGTCCATAGAAACGGAGGCTGAAATGATGAACCCATCCAAATCCCCCCGCGAAAACCGAACCGGTCTGTCGGCCCGCCTGGGTCAGCAGACTCAGCCCGCCGCCCTGCCCTCCCTCCCGACAGTGAGCCAGCCTTTACCGGCCCCGGCCAATCCTCCGGCGGCTGTGGTCAACCCGCCTGTTTCCCCCGCCGCGCCGGTCGAACTGTTACGTCTCCTGCGTGACCCCCAAACAGGCCAGCTTATCGTAGAAATTGCCGGACAGCGCTACACCAAACTGGCCGAAATTGCCGATAAAAAAGTGGGCCATTATATTCTGACTCTGGCCGCGCATTTACTGGCCTTCACCAATGGGATGGTCGCCACCGAGGCCGGCCTCAAAGCGCTCCAATCGCCCAAAGTAGGGCCAGCGCCTATGCCGCTGGTGACTCCTGCGCCAGCCACACCGCCTGCTGCACCACCTCAGCCGGCCCCCCCACCATCTGGCGCAGTGCCTTCGACCCCGCCTGACGTCGAAGCAGCTTTTCTGGCCTCGCTACAGGCACAGCCGGCCAAGCCAGAACCGCTCCAGCCTCAGCGACGCGGCCTCTTTAACCGGGCTAAACCCGCGCCCGAAGAGACGCTGTTGCCGGCGCTGAACCTGGCCGAGCAGATCAATACCATTGCCCAGACCCGTCTGCGCTATTCACCCCTGGCTGCCACCACCAAGCTGGAAATCACCTCCGACCCTGGCGGCGGCATTTTGATTAATGTCAATGGCGTGTATTATCGCGGCCCGGACGACATTCCCCACCCGGAAGTCAAGGAGTTGATTAAAGCTTCGATTCAGGAGTGGGAAAAGAGTTAGCAAAGTTTATAATGACGCCGAAGCAGTGTTATAATTAACGAGAGAACTAGCAGTCTGTCGGAGAGAAGGGCAGTAGAGGGTGATAGAAGTCGACAGAACAAGTACATTAATAAAGATGTCGTCCAAGCGTGTCCATTAGGACCGAATTACCGTCCTTAAACAACCGATAACCG
>JAAUSP010000138.1 GCA_012032575.1 Anaerolineales bacterium
AGTCATAAAAAGGGCGCTCCTTTCCAGAAGAGCGCCCCTTCCTTTTCTCAAATTCACCGCTCAAAATCCGACCAATTGTAATTGGTATTCAGCCTGGCGGCCGTTCAACAATATAAAAGGCGCAGCCCGACTTGTTTGTACCCCAAGCTGCTTGAGTTGGCTCAAATCGCTCAAGCGCTCCACCCGGCGAGCCGCAATAATCGCTTCGGCGGTTTTGGGGCCGATGCCGGGGATACGGAGCAATTCGGCCCGGCTGGCCCGATTGATTTCGATGGGGCGCTGGTTCAGGTGCGTTTTAGCCCAAACCAGCTTGGGGTCGCTGGTGAGCGGTAAATGGCCCTGTGGGTCAAAGGGCAGTTCGGACACCTCAAAGCCGTAAAACCGCAGCAGCCAATCGGCCTGGTACAGGCGATGTTCCCGCAGCGGCGGCGTTTTGGGGGCATCCTCCAAAACCGTCCCTCGAATCGGGTTGAAGGGCGAATAATAGGCGCGAGCTAAATTGGCTTGCCTGTAAAGCGTCTGGGCCGTGGTCAGCAGTTCATGATCCGACTCCCCCGCCGGTCCGACCACAAACTGGGTGGTGAGGCTGGGGGTTTTGATCCAGGGGCCTAAAACGTGCTGATTCTGGCGCACCCAATACAGCGGCGGTAATAGTTCCTGCCAAAAATTCTTTCGGGGGGCCAGGGCAGTCAAGCGCTGTTCGTTGGCCGCTTCCAGATTGATCGAGAGGCGGTCGGCCAGGCGGGCCGCCCGCTCGATTTGGGCCGCCTCAGCGCCGGGCATAATTTTCAGGTGGATGTAACCGTAATATTCATACTTGCGGCGGACGATTTCAACCGTATCCAGCATCGGGCCCATCGCCTTGACCCCGCCGCCGATGATGCCACTGCTCAAAAACAGGCCGTCCACCAGCTTTTTGCGCTGCATCTCGTCAAAAGCCGAAGCCAATTCTTCCGGCTTGAAGGCCACGCGGCGATAATCCCGCCCGGCTTGAAAGGGACAGTAGTAGCAGTTGCGCTCACAGGCGCTGGTCTGCATCGTCCGCAGCACCGGAATTTTGCCGCGCTGCGGATGGGTCACGTAAACCCGGCTTTGATCAAGAAATTGAGCCTTGCGTTCCTCTCGCGTCAGCGCCGGGGGTCCTTCACAATCCAGCGCCGCCGCCTGGCCTAAATTTTCGACTTTCTGGTGGATGTCCATCGTTGAATCTCGCTGATTCAATTATAAGAACATCTGTTCTTTTGGTCAAATTGCCTGATCTATTTCTCGGAGTTATACCTTCTTTGCCGTCAGATCTTCCAACAGGTTGCGAACCTGGTCAAGCACTTTTGAATTGACTCGTCCAAAAGTTTTGACCACAATGGCTTGAGACAGGGTGTAAATTTTATCCACACGTACTTTACTCGGGCGATTCAGTTGGCCTTGCTCTAAATCGGATGAAGTGAGCGTAAAACTGTAATCTACAACGCTCGGGTTGGAAGTCATCGCCACAACGACAATATCACCGGTTTTGCGGTTGTATGCATCATTGGAAACTACAATCACGGGTCGTCGTTTTTGAGAGGAAAGGTCAGTGAACGGGATTGGAATCAGTAGAATATCACCTTGTTCAGGCATTATTCCAATCCTCGTCATCAAAAGGATTGTCCCAGAAATCAAGATTACTTTGGGCTGCCAACAACAAATCGTCGAACCGGTCGCCCGCCTCTTCTATCACAAAAACAACGATACGCGCACCGCGAGGAAAAGGAACCTGTAACTCCACCCGTCCTTCTTCCAACACTTCAACGTCGTATTTCAAGGCTGTTTGAGGTTTTAACATGGCTTCCGTCATTGGCTATCATCCTTTTGTCGCTATCGTCTGTCTGGCCGATATTGTAGCATGAAAGACAGCGGCAAACAATCGGTTAGTTATGCTGCTCCATATGGACGTATCCTTAAAATAATCAAAGGCTCAACTCAAAACTGCTGCATTTTAAATCATCAAAGCAATATCTCAGTTACTTTCCAGTAGCGCTTCGACCTCGACATTGACCCATTCAGCCATTACTTCGGCTACTGTGTGAGCTGTAACCATCATTCCTTTGTTTCGATCCGCTGGAGCACTGATCGTAGGGAGGTAAGCGCGGACACAGGCTTCATCCAACAGGTCGAAGGCCTTATCGGGGAGTTGGCGTTGGGTCAGCCAATCAACGGACAATTTCACGGCGACGACCAATGCTTCATCGGCAATGCTGACCCCGTGATGGGCTTCATAGCGGGCTTTGACTCCTCGCAGGATTTCCAGCGCCTCTGCCGGGGTCGGCTCCGCCACCCACACCGGCTGAAAGCGGCGTTCAAGAGCGGCATCCTGGGCGATGTAGTGCCGGTACTCTTCGGTGGTCGTCGCGCCGATGACCCGCAGTTCGCCTCGGGCCAAAGCCGGTTTGAGGATGTTACCGGCGTCCATCGCCCCACCTTCGACCGCTCCGGCTCGCAGGATGGTGTGGATTTCGTCAATGAATAAAATAATGTTTTCGGCCCTTTTAACTTCCTCGATCAACCCCAACAGCCGTTCTTCGAACTCACCCCGGTACTTGGTGCCGGCCAGTAATGTCGCCGTGGAGAGTTCGACCAGCCGGGTCTGCTGCAATTCAAGCGGGAGTTGACCGGCAGCGATGAGGTTGGCTACCCCTTCGACAATCGCGGTTTTGCCCACCCCGGCTGAGCCGACCAGGACCGGGTTATTTTTCTTTTTGCGCAGCAAGGTGCGGACCAACTGCCGTAACTCCGTCCGCCGACCGATGAGGGGATCGAGTTGACCCGCCCTGGCCAGGCTCGTCAGGTCACGCCCCAGCCGATCCAGCAGGGGTGTCGCTGAAGCCAAACTGGCTTGCAATGCTTCCAGATCAACCCCACAAAAGCGGAGCATATTCAGGGTTAAATTGTCCCGGTCATCGGCCAGGATAGCTAACAAGAGATGGCGCTCTTCGACTCGCTCTGAGACTTCTTGCTCGGCCAGCGTCTCGGCCTGGGTGAGGTTGGCTTTAGCGCGGGGAGTTAGCTGCGGCTCGGTCTCTCTTGTGGCCTGACCTTGACCGAGTGCCAGTCGCAAAGCCGCCCGAATGGCTTTAGGGTGCTGCCCCTGCGCCCGCAGCCCGGCGGCAGTAACGCCATCCAGCTTGGTCAGCGCAATAAACAGATGCGGCGTGCCCATTACGGCTGAATGTTGGCTTTGGGCTTCGGCTTGGGCGAAAGTGAAAGTTTGTTCGAGGATGGGTGAGAAGCTAGGCATTAAGGTTTTATGATAACTTGAAATAGGAAGAAATGGGTTGACTCATCAATTTTCAGCATAGACAAAGTGTTTGCTAGAAAACTATTGCCCTTTACGCAGCATTGATAACAGTTTATACGCCTGCTTGTCCCCTAACCGTAATGCAATTTCAGCTTCACGAATAGCTTCGTTTACGCGACCTTGAGTGGCAAAGGCTGCTGCGAGATTAAAATGTGCATCAACATTATTAGGATTGAGATGTAACGCCGATTGATACTCATGAATAGCATCACTTATACGACCCTGTTGTGCATAAGTTGTACCTAGACCAACATGCGCTTCAGCATAGCCTGGGGCAATGCGTGCCGCATCGGCAGGATTGATATGTAATTCAGCTTGATATTCATTAATGGCTTCTTTCCAATGGCCTTGTTGCTTGTAAACTATACCTAAATTCAGATGTGCTTCTTCAAGATTTGGATTAATTTGCAGGGCAGTTTTCAACTCATTAACAGCCTCTTCTAGGCGACCTTGCATCCCATAAATTACCCCAAGATTTAGATATGGGTTAGAAAAGTTCGGATGTAACGCGGCCTCATACTCCCGAATAGCCTCCTCCATTCGGCCCTGTTGTTGAAAGACATTACCTAAATTGTAGTGCACGACAATGTTGTTAGGGTTGATACGCAGAGCCTTTTGGTATTCGCGGATAGCATCTTTCCATCTACCCTGATTTGCATATTCAGCACCTCGATCCCAATGTTCACTTGCCTTCGATTGCCCCCGGATTTGGTCAACCAATTGACGAGTTTTTTGAGTAAGCTCAGCATGTCCAACTTGCTCAAATGCCTGAACAGCGAACTCGGCGTAGCTCAATGCATCTGATTCCTTGCCCTGTTTAATTAATAATATGGCCAGATTGCGACTGGTATTAGCAGATCCTAAGGTATCACCAATTGTCTTGGTGATAGCCAGGGATTGCTTACAAAACTCAACTGCTTTTTGTATATTACCCAAATCGGCGTGCGTACCACCTAAACTATCCAAAGCAATCCCCTCCGCCCGTTGATCCCCAATTTCCCGCGCTATAACCAAAGCTTGTTCGGAGAATACAATAGTTTGTTGCAAATCACCCACATCGGAATAAGCATTCCCCAAGTTACCCAGAGCACGTCCCTCCCCAGCACGATCCCCAATTTCTTTTGAGATATTTAGCGCTTGCTCATAAAACTTTATCGCCTCCCGTGGATTACTTAAATTGCGATGAGCAATTCCTATGTTATTTAGGATAGTTGCCATTCCTCCCTGATTACCCATTTCTTGAACAATCTCCAGAGCTTGCTTATACAACTCAATAGCTCGTTGTGCCTGCCCCGATCTACGATAAGTGTTCCCTAAACTGTTCAAGATATTTTCTTCCAAAGGATAATCCTCAATTTCTTTGGCAACAGCCAGAGCTTGCTCATAGAGCTTAATCGCCTGTTGCATATCGCCAAAATTGCGATAACAATTCCCCAAGTTACACAGAGTAGCTCCTTCCGTACTCCGATCCCCGATTTTTTGAGTAATAGCTAGCGCCTGCTCCGAAAAGTGAATTGATTGCTGTATATCCCCTAAATTGACACAGACCAAACCCAAATAATACAGTCCTGCTCCCTCAAGCCTGCGATCTTCCTCCGCGCGTCCAAACTGCACCATCCGCTCAAAATATTTCTTTGCTACGCTGTATTTGCCAATCTCGTGATAAGAATAGCCAATAGCGTAATATGACCAGCCTGTTGCCACTCTCTCAGCATTTGTTTCATTTTCAATCATCGCTTCATCTGGAGCGTCTCGCCCAATTATATGACGATATGCTTGCATCAATGCAATCTCTACATAGGCCCAATTTGCATAGCGATTCTCCCGCTTCGTGGCCAGACAACGTTGCACTAATTGACCCACTTCTGTTGGCAAATTAGGCGGTAATTTTCCCACACGCCCGGTCTGATGTGCTTCTGCCAACTCGTCCCAATCTCTTCCTATGACAGCTTTTCTGCCGGTAAGCATCTCATACAAAATACAACCAACGGCATAAATATCTGCCCGTATATCCAACACCTCGCCAGGTATCCATTGTTCAGGAGCCATATATAGCGGTGTTCCAACTATATCCTGTGTTAACTGCGTACGATCCGGCCTAAATGGGCGCTGTCGTATATCCTCTCTACCTACCTGTAAGAGAACATGAGCCAAACCAAAGTCTGTTACCTGTGCATTCCCATCGCGCCCAACTAACACATTATCTGGCTTCAAGTCCCGATGAACCAAGCCTGGTATCTTGGTCGTTGCATATTTCATTCCACGTGCAATATGCAAAGTAAAGAGCAAGGCTTGTTCGACTGGTAAAGATTGACTTGGTTTTAACCATGCCCGTAGAGAGGCATCCTGCTTGTTTTCAGCCTGCGCTACCCAATCCAAGACTAAATACACCTCGCCTTTAGCACTCACATACTCAACTCGATGGGCACGAACAATGTGTGGATGGCGGCCCAGGTCTACCCAGGTAGTACTTTCGCGCAGAAAACGATCACGAGCAGTCCGATCAGACAAGTATTCAGGTTTGAAGGTTTTTAAAGCCACAGGATGGTCTTCCTGGCGATCGAGACACAAAAATACCAAGCCCATGCCACCGCCCATAACTTTCACAACTTCATAGCGGTTATCAATTAGGTCACCTGGAGCGTAAATAGCTTTCTTAATCTGAGGTAAACCAGACTTTGCCTGAGCTGCACTTGGCTGCTTGTTTGTGGATTTTCGACCCGGTTCTTGATTATCGTTTGGCCAAAAAGTTTCTTTAGAAAACTCATTTATGTCACCTCGCTTGTTGAAAAGTCATAAAAATCAAGAATGCCTATGGACCTAATCTTAAGCGCATGAACGGTCACGATATGGCGATGGTTGAGACTGCCGGCTGCCCGCGCCTCTTGCATGAACCGTTTGAAAGCAGCCTCGTCGGTTTGAGTGGCAATCGTCAATTCCTTGATCGCAACGGAGCGATCCAGCAAGGTATCGTGGGCCAGATAAACTGTGCCAAAGGCACCCTGACCCAGGCGGCGGATAATTTGGTATTCAAATAATCGTTCGTTGGGGCTAAGAGGCATGATGTTCTTCCTGATAATGAGCAACGAATAACCCGTGCCTTGCTTGTGGGCGAATCATAACTCGTCTTCAAGGATATTAAGCAACTCAATCAAGCTTAAAGGATGGCCGGGGATTACCCTTGTCTCACTGCCCAGATGGATGTGATGCGGAAAGTTGTCTAGCTCCGGGTGATCTGGCGCACTATCCCAACGTCGTCGCAGTACTTGCTTATGACTATCCATCCACTGATGGTGATAATCAATAGTTAGAATCTGGTCTCTATCGAGAACGAAGTACTCCGCCGCTTCCAGGAAATCACCGTTGGCGAGGGTGGCACGCAGACGTAAATAACCATCGTCGGTATTGGCCCAGGACCTGACGACGTAATATTCAGCGATGACTGGGCTGCCCACCAGGGCCAGTTCAATTTGGCTCAAGTAGGCCGGGATGTCACTCACGGGAAGCGTCGCCACGTAAAATACTCAAGCGAGAGGCAATGCGCTGCTGCATCTTACAGAGGACGTTCCATTCCATAAAATCAGCCGTATTGTCCATCTGTCCGGCCTGAAAACGCTGCCGGAACTCAGTCGAGGTCAAGTCATACTGGCGCTCGAACTCAGCCAATCCTTCGCTCACCCGCTTCAAGTCTGCTTCATCACGGGCAATCTGGCGATCAATAATTTTGCGCAGGGCCGTATCCAGAAAGGTATCATGAAACCCGGCCGCATACAGTTGTTCCAGTCGCTCAAAATCATTCAGCACCACCGAAGTAGCCATAAGTCAGTACTCCCCAAATTAATATTTGCGCTTCATCTATTTACTTTAGCCTGAGCCTCGCAGCAGGTCAAAGTCAAAATTTATTTCGACCCTTATTTCCCCAAAATTAAAATACACTATTTGCTTATTCGCCATTCGCCGATTCGCTTATTCCCACCACTTCCCCTGCCGTCACCCGCAGCAACTCCGCCGAAGTCAAACGCATCATCGCATCAATATCCCCGCCGCCGCCATAGATAATTTCAAACTCGGCGATAGCCGGGTCAACCAGCGTCCGCAGTTTGCGGCGGTGGCCGAAAGGCGGCATGCTGCCGACAATGTAACCCGTAATCTCAAGCGCCTGCTCGACGCCGGCGAACTTCACCTGTTTTTGCCCACGCCCAGCCAATCGGCCACTTTGCGCCGGTCCACTTTGGCCAGGCCGTTATTGATAACCAACAGCGGCTCATCATGCACCAAAAACACCAGCGATTTGATAATTTGCTCCGGCTCGACCCCCAAAGCCCGCGCCGCGTCCGGCACAGTCGACGTATGTTCGGCCAGCGGCAGAATGGTCGCCTCGATTTGCTGGGCCTCGATAAAGCGCTGCAAATCGGCGCTGGATAAGAGAGATGAGGTTTCCACAGGCTAAATTAGCCCCAAATTATATTTCAAAGCCCGTTCCACCTCAGCCATTTTGCGGCAGTCAATTGTCCAATGGGTCGGACCACTTTCTCCCCCTGGGGTGGACGCAACCTTGAAGCCGGGCCTTGTTGCTGAATAGTGGCTATCTGAGCACAATTAACCGCGCCTCGCTCTGCCAGGCCGCTATCCGCCGGTTCAACAATCACCACAAAAGGATAGGGGTTTAGGGGGAATGGTGCGAGTCAGCGCTACCACAACCGTCGTGGGGCTGTAACGATTGCCTATATCTTGTTGAACAATCAAGGCCGGACGCAATCCGCCTTGCTCACTGCCTTTGACCGGATCAAGCTCTACCCAGTAAATTTCACCCCGCTGCACTGTCATTATTCCAAATCTCCGCTATAGCTTGTTGACTGGCTTCCGCAAATTCACGGGCTTCCTGAGCGTAAAACTGATACCCTTCAGCCGCCAGGGTGTCCTCTTCACTCATTTTGAACTCGACCAGCAAGTTGGCAATAAGTTTGCTGCGGCTTATACCTTGCTCCAAAGCTCTTCTATCGGCAAACTCAATTAAATCATTGGGTAAAGAGACGGTCACTTTTTGCATTGTTATGGTGGACATAGATCAAAACCTCTCATAGTAAAACTTAGACATCTTTATTTTACCACCATTTTAGCCATCTTACTAATCATACCAAAGGGACATCATTTTAAATCAACATTTGATACAGAGATGCTGTTTGCCCCGCGATATTATCCCACTCAAATAAATCGCCCAACAACTTTGAACCGGAAGACAGCTTGTTGCCCAGTTCCGGCTCGTCAACCAGCCGTTTGATGGTTTGGACCAGAGCAACCGTGTTGCGGGGGGGAGCGAGGAGCATATTTTCGCCGGGCCGGATTTCCGGGATGAGGGCCGGATTAGCCGGCGTGGTGCTGACCACCGGGCAGCCGTGACGCAGCGCCGCAATCAGCGTCGTCCGGCGAAAAGAAACCCCATCCCGATAAGGCATAACCACCCCATCGGCTGCCAGCAAATTAGCCGACACTTCCGGCAGGTCCGTATAGCCGGTTCGGTAAACCACCTGGCCCAGGCCGTACCGCTCGATCAAAGCCTGGACCTGTTGGGCATAAGCGGCATTGGTGGGGTCAGCGTGACCAACATCGCCGCCGATGAGCAGCAGCCGGGCATCAATTCCTTGTTGGCGCAGCAGCGCCAGCGCCTCGATCAACTCCTCGCCGCCTTTGCTCTCATTCAAAAAGCCGAAATAGGCCAACAGCAGTGTCTTTTCATCCGCCTGATATTTCTTGCGCCATGCAGTCCTTTCAAAATCAGCGGGCGGCTGCGGCTCGACGTTACTGCCGAGGGGGATGAGGGTGAGCAGGGGGAGATTGGACGCTTCGCGTGGAGATTGGACGCTTCGCGTGGAGATTGGACGCTTCGCGTGAAGATTGACCATTGCCCATTGACCGTTGACCATTGACAATTGCTCCAAATCCTCCCGGTTGGTACAGATGACCGCATCGCTGTGGCGGGCCAGGGCCAGCATAGATTTCCAGCGGAATGCGCCCGCTTTGGGGAAAATATAGGGGACCCGCAAATCGTGGAAGGTGGTCACAATTCGGGTGGCGATGCCACGCTTTTTGAGAAACCAGGGCAGCCAATTGACCCAGCCGCCCAAATCAAACGCCGCCGCCTGATACTGAATATGCAGAATGTCCGGCTGCTCCGTTTTGAGAAACTGAGCCACTCCCAACCAGCAGCGCCAACCCCAATCAGGCAGAGAAGCGAAGACGGGAGGAAGAGGCGAAGAGGCGAAGAGGCGAGGAGGCGAGGATTTCTCTTCGCCTCCGTTCCAGCGGCGGCTTATGAGAATAGAGGACCCAACCCCCAAAGGAGCCAGGTGTTGAGCCAGGTAAGCCGTATGGTCGGCGATTCCACCCTGCATGGGGGGGTACTCGCCGGTGAGGAAGGTGATTTTTGACATGGGTTGATTACAAGTAAGCCATAGGAACGTAGCGCGTGGTGCGTAGTCAAGTTACGCACCACGCACCACGTTTCGCGCACCACGTTTCACATCCCCCGCAGCACTTCACCGTAAGCCGCCATCCGTTCCCGCCGCAGTTCGCGCCGGTGGCCGAGCAGCCATTTGAGGCTTTCCTCGCCCCACTGCAAGGCAAAGGTCAACCATAAAAAAGCCGGAGGAAAGCAGCCCAAACAGAACCGAAATATTTGCGGGTGTAACGCAGTTTGCTGCATTGAAAACGCAAAGTCCGCGCGGCTACTACCTGCTCGCTCGATTTGCCTTCGTAGTGGGTCACTTGAGCAGTTGGCAGGTAATGTGTTTCCCAGCCGGCAGCAGCGCTGCGGCGACACCAGTCGGTTTCCTCAAAATACATAAAAAAGGCTTCGTCAATCGGGCCAACCTGCTGCCAGGCTTCACGGCGGATTAAAATGGCCGCACCGACCACCCAATCCACTTTTTGGGGGTGGTCAGCGGGCTGATGGACCAAGTGGTAGTTTTGAATGTGGCGGTTGTGGGGAAACCACTGCCCCAGCAAAGTGCTCTCCCAAAATAAGGTTCCCAGGGTGGGAAAAGACCGGCGTGAGGATTGACTGGAGCCATCGGGCCAGAGAAGCTGCGGCCCTAAGGCACCAACGGTGGGATGGGTGTCCATATACTCAACCATGCGCCACAAGGTTTCAGGTTGTACCACGGTATCGGGATTGAGGAGAAAAATATAGCGGCCCTGAGCCTGAGCTGCTCCAGCATTATTACCACCCGCATAACCCAAATTTTGCTCGCTGGCAATCAGCCGCACCTGCGGGAATTCCCGGCGAACCATCTCCGGGCTGCCGTCGCTGGAGGCGCTGTCAACAACAATGATTTCGGTGATGAGTTGAGGGGTGGTTTGGCCGGCAGCCAGCAAAGATCGAAGGCAAGCGCGCAGCAGGTCTTTGACATTCCAATTAACAACAACGACGGATAAATCGGGTTTCACCAAAGAGAATCTGACTACTCAGGCAGTTTTAAGATTTACATTCTGCAAGGACGTGGTGCGTGGTGCGTAAAGAAAGTATACCACGCACCACGCACCAGAGTTTTTTCCGGGAATTAATAAGCTAAATATCTCTCGCCACCGTATAATCGGCGATGCCGTGCATGGCCTGGCGATAGGAGTTCGCGGGCAGCTTTTCCAGGTCGGCCTGGGCCTGACGGGCAAAGCGGCGAGCTTCTTCCATAGCCTTTTCCACACAACCGGAAGCGCGAATCTGCTCGACCACGGCCAGGATTTCCTTGTCGCCCACCGGCTCGCGGCGCACTGCTTTGAGGATGGTCGGATGGTCAGGGGATTTCTCGGAGAAGAGCATCACCGGCAGGGTGGCAATACCCTGGCGCAGATCATTGGCCACCGGCTTACCCATGCGCTCTTCATCGCCCCGAAAATCCAGCACATCATCTACAATCTGAAAGGCCATACCGAGGTGATAGCCGTAATCGTGCAGTGCCTGCACTTCATGTTCGGGCGCACCGCACAGAATTGCCCCGGTTTGGGTTCCGGCAGCAAAAAGGGAGGCGGTTTTGGCAAAGATGCGCTGGTGATACTCATCATAACTGGGCACCTGCCGATGACCATCGTTGAAAAGCTGCTGTAATTCACCGCCGACAATGGTCATCAGGGTTTGCGAGAAAATCCTGACAATCCGCACGTGGTCGGTTTCAGCGGCCAAACCGGCGGAGCGGGCAAATAGATAATCGCCGGTGAGGATGGTTGCGCCGGGACTCCAACTGGTGTTGAGCGTCGGCAGGCCGCGCCTGAACAATGAATTATCAATCAGGTCGTCGTGAACCAAAGTAGCCGTATGCAGCAGTTCAACCGAAGCTGCCAGAGCGTAAGATTTTTCTTTGTCCACCGGGTAAAAGTTGGCGGCCATCAATGTCAGCGCCGGGCGCAGCCGCTTGCCGCCGGCACCCATCAGGTAGTCAATGACCGCCTGTAAATCCTTGTACCGTTCCGATACCCCGGAACGCATTTTTTCCTCAACTCGCTTTATATCTTCTGCCACCAGGTCGAGCAGACTAACGGTGTGTGCCATGAGTGTCCTTAATCTACAGTTATGTCCAATACTTTCAAAAAATTCTGAAAGTTATGTAGGTAAATTTTATCACAAGCACAGGTGAAAGTCAATAAAACAGGCAGGTAGTAAGCGCGGAAACTGAACAGAGTGGTCAGGCCGCCGGAATTTGAAATTTGAAGAGGGTCAGGGTATTTGCGGTTAAATGCCGGCTCATCTCGGCCAGAGACAGATCTTTCAGGGCGGCTACCCGCTCGGCTATCAATTTAACATGGGCCGGTTCGTTTCGTTTGCCGCGAAAGGGATGGGGGGCGAGAAAAGGGGCATCTGTTTCAACCAGGAGGCGGTCAGG
The DNA here is from genome assembly GCA_012032575.1 of Anaerolineales bacterium. Next base: position 12,208 of record JAAUSP010000138.1, read on the forward strand.
CGGCGCGGCGGCCACAATTTCCGGCAAATCGCGGGCATTTTTAAAGGTGACCGGTCCGCTGATACCCAGATAGAAACCCAGGTCAACCGCCTCTTCGGCCATTGCCCTATTACCCGAAAAAGAATGCAGCACCAGACCAGGATGGTTTTGGCCGGTGCCCCATTCGCGCAAAACCGCCATGGTATCTTCAGCGGCCTCGCGCTGGTGGATAATAACCGGTTTATTCAATTCAGTAGCCAGAGTCAACTGCTGTTCAAAAATGCGGCGCTGTACCGGGCGAGGCGCTTCGTCCCAATGGTAATCCAGCCCAATCTCGCCAATCGCCACCACCTTGGGATGAGCGGCCAAAACCCGCAGTTGGGCCAGCGCTGAGGCGTCAAAAGCGCTGGCTGCGTTAGGATGGAATCCAATCGCGGCGTACAAATGGGGCAGGGTTTCGGCCAGGTTGACCACCTGCCGGCTGTCGTCTAAATCGGTGCTGGGATTGACGAAGGCGACAATCCCGGCGGCTTCGGCACGCGCCAAAACCTCGGCCCGATCATCGTCGAAGGCATTAAAATTGAGGTGACAATGGGAGTCAATTAGCATAGGTTACGGCTCAAAAGTATACCAGAAGCAAAAAAGAGGAGCAAACACATTTACCATAATTAAAATTCATTGGACTCTTTGGCCGCTATAATTTATAATATCAGTAATTGTCAGGCGTTTTCCCCACTTAAATTCAAATTAATCAACCTATGGAGCAACTCGGATGTCAACCGAGACCGAAACTTTGATCATCAATCCCTACATTGCTGGATCTCCCGTTAAAGACGCCACTATGTTTTTTGGCCGTGAGGACGTATATGCCTGGCTGCGTCAACATTTGCGCGGCGCTTTCCAGCACAATGCCATTGTTTTGTATGGGGAACGGCGCAGCGGAAAAACCTCGGTGCTGTACCAGATGAAGGATAAACTGGGCGACCCGCTGTATGTCCCGGTTTTGCTGGATTTGCAAGGCATGGGGCTGGAAGGGATTGATGGTTTTCTGTGGGAGGTGGCGCGTAAAGTGGTTCTGGCCCTGCGCGGCGTCGAGGGTATCCCGCCGTTGGAGCGACCGGCCCGCCAGGATTTTGAGCAAAATCCCCGCCAGCAATTTGAAGACGTTTTTCTGCCGCCCGTGATCGAAGCCTTGGGTCAGCGTTCGCTGCTGTTAATGTTCGATGAGGCCAACCGCCTGGCCGAAAAAGTGCAAGTGGGTGACTTGCCCCCGGACATTTTTGATTATTTGCGGGCCTTGATTCAACAGACAAACCGGGTCAATTTTCTGTTTTCAATCGGCAATCGCCTGGAGGCTGACTCCAGAGGCTCATCCCAACTGTTCAACCTGGCCGTTTATCGCAAAATCAGTTTTTTGGAACAGGATTATGCTGAAGATTTAATTATCAGGCCCGTAGCCGCCTATTATCGCTGCACTCGAGCGGCGATTGAGCGCATTTACCAGCTTACCTCTGGTCAGGCTTATTACACCCAACTGGTCTGTCACAATCTATTTACCCGCTGGTCCAAAGATAAACCGGCCGAATTGGATGTAGCCGATGTCGAGGCCATTCTGCCGGATGTGATCGAACAAGGAACGCCCAACTTCCAGTTTGTCTGGGAGGACTCCTCGCCGGTAGAACGGGCTATTCTGGCGGCCCTGGCTGATCGAACGCCTCAGTATAAAGCCGGGGTGATGCGCCGCAATCTGGACCGGGCCATGCACGGGGTCAAATTGTACCCCCCCAGCGGCGATGTGACCAGCGGACTGCGGCGGCTTTTTGAACGGGACGTTATCAACGATCAGGAACCATACCAGTTTCGGGTCACGTTAATGCGCCAATGGATCAGTAAATTCAGACGGCTCGAATGGGTTCGGGAGGAGTTAGGCGAGGTCGCCCGGCAATGGGAAAAAATTGAGGAACAACGCCGCGCCAAAGCACCCACCGCCAGGGAGCGCGCCCTGCGCTGGGCTGCGCCGGTCTTGGCCGTGCTGCTGGTTTTGATTCTGATCGGGGGTTACTTCCTGAGACGGGAATCTACAGCCGCCCTGGAAGCCGCCGAGGCTCGTCGCGCCACGGAAGTAGCTCAGTTGATTCAGGCCAACAGCACTCAAGCTGCCGAGAGCCAGCTTCTGCTTAACGCCGCCAGCACCCAAGTTGCTGAGGCTGTTCAAAGTGGCGATAACGAACAAGCCATTGCAGCGCGGGGTACCGCCGAGGCGCTCGTCGCTTTGAACGAGGCGTTGGAAGCCACCGCCGTCAGCGCGGCGGCGGTTAAAAGCGACAGCGTTAGCTCAGATAGCGGCCTTAACTGCCGCCACGGCCACGCCCGAAATTGTCGCGCCTCCACCCAGCGACACGCCCTTGCC
>JAAUSP010000139.1 GCA_012032575.1 Anaerolineales bacterium
AGACGGGAAGGAAGAGTGGGGTCGGGGGTCGGGGGCCGGTCGTCGTGAGCTTGTCGAATGGATCGGAGGTCGGTTTTTTGCCACAGCCGTTGGGCAGATAAAAAACCCGCGTTGCGTCGCCTCTCCGCTCGGCCACAACCAGCTTTTCCAGGGCACGACTGGCAGCGGTGACGGCATCGGCCTGGCGCAGCCCCCACTTTTCCTGCCAGACAAACAACTTTTTTTGGGCAGCGGAATAGGGGTTGACCTCATTCCAGGCTTGCTCCCAGTCGTCACTATCCACGACCAGCCGGAATGAAGCACCTCGCCAGCGACGCAGTCCCCACAAACCTAAATGGGCTAAACCGGCGTAGGCTTTGGGTTTAAACAGGTGAATCACGTCCGGCTGGAGTGCCAACGCCCGGATCAGCAGGGTGCGGGTTAACCCGATGTGAAAGAGCAGCGGCAGGCGCAGCGGCAGCGGCATATTGACCACCTGCACCCCACCCTCGGTCCAGCTTTGTCCGGCCCGCGCCGGGTCATCCCAGGGCGGAATGAGCAGGGTGACATCGTGTCCGCGAGTCGCCAACGCCTGGGCCAGGGGCAAAGCCCGTGAACTTATTGTCCCCTTCGGTTGCAGCCCAAAGGGGCCGATGAATACTATTTTCACAGGGACGGATTTTAGTAATGGTATTCTGGTCTAGCAAATCGAACCGGAAAAAAATAAATTCGCTGTTGTATTTTACGCCTTGAGGGGATCAGAGCTTCACAAAGTATCCAGGGGATTTGGAAAGTTAGAGGAATACCTTATTCAGGCCCTTGCAAATTGTTTTCTGTGGAGTCGCTGCTGGGGGTTGATTCGTCGGTGGGTTCAGGCTCCGCCGTGTCGGTAGAGGTTGCCTCCGCTTCGACGGTGGCCGAGGGAGTCTCTGCCGGGGTTTCGGCGGGGGTGGCTTCGGGCGGCGCGGTTGACTCAACCGGTTCTACGGTTTCGCGGGTGACGGTGGTCACGGTCAGGGTTACGGTTCCGGTGACAGTTGTTGTGGGTGAAACCGCAAGGCGGGGAGTCGGTGTGGGCGGTTTATTGCCCCACAGGCCCAGTTGACCGGCTTGGGCCAGTTCCTCCGCTTGCAGAATTTCAGTCTGAAAACGGGTATCCGGCTCGACGCTATTGGCCCGGGCCAATCCCTGCTCGGCCAGGGTAATGCTCAACAGGGCATCATCCAAAAAAACATAGCGCAGCAGATTACCATCGCTGTCAGTATCGGTTTGATCCCGTTCCAGTCGAACCACCTGGCCATTGGTTAACTTTAAATTGGCCTCATAAGCGACCACCCCCCAGGGAATGCTGGCGGTGTTCGGCGGGGCATCAATCCCCAGATAGCGCACGGTGTAGGTCTGCCCTGGCGGGTCGCCGTCCATCACTACCGTAATGGTATCGCCATCAATAATATCTACCACCAAGGCCCGAACTTCGTCTGGCAGCGGAGTAATGGTCGGCGTAGGGGCCGGAGTCAACGCTTCGACAGGGATAACACGGGTGCTGAACGGGGTTGGTTTTGGGGTTGGGCCGCTGGTGGGCAGGGCTACGGTTTCTTCGCGGTAGACTGCACCAGGAGTTGCCGGAGTAGCCTGAACACAACCTGCCAACCAACTCAAAAGGAGCAGAAAATTAAAGGCGTGATAAATTTGGGGTAGTTTAGCCCTGGCCCAAACGGGCTTAATAAGCCGATGCGGAGTTAACATATTGTTCATTAAGAAAAAGTATTATAATGCCAACCGTCTTTCTCAGAAAATTGGCTGTGCTGGTTTAAGTTACCAAACTGTGATCAAAGACGGCTAAAACAAAAATCCCGACCGGAGTCGGGATGAAAGGGTAATATCGGTTGGACTAACTCCAGGTCACTGGGTCGGCAAAATAACAAAAAATTTACTACCGGGCAGACTCTCTGGATCGTAACCGCTGCTCTCAACCCAAATCCGGCCATTGTGCGACTCGATAACGCCGCGGGCGATGGTCAACCCCAGGCCGGCCCCGCCGCCCATAAACTGAGTTTTGCTGGTACTGTGCAGCGCCACATTTTCGGCAGTGCCGAACTTCTCAAAAATAGATTTTTGTTTGTCCAGGGCAATCCCGACGCCCGTATCGGACACCACAATCTGGACGAAGGTCTGGTCCTGTTCGGCAGTTTTGGCCAACAATTGGGCGCTGATGGTAATCTTGCCCCCATCCGGGGTGTATTTGATACCATTGCCAACAATACGGGTTAACGCAGAGTGAAGTTGGTCCTTATCGCCGTTGATAATGGGCAAATCCTTGGCAATTTTCGTTTCAATCGAAATGTAGCGGTCGGCGGCTGCCGGTGCTTGCTCTGACTCAACCGTATTAATAATATTTCTGACCGAGACCGGCTCAAATTTAAAGTCTTTATGAGCCATTTCGATGCGGATGACGCTGACCATATCATCCATAATTTCCTTTAACCGGGCCGCCCCCCGGGCCACGCCGGCCAGAAGTTCTTTGGCAGTTTCATCATTATTGATAACGGGCAGCATTTGCAGCATTTGATTGTAACTGTGGATCACTGTAAGCGGAGTCCGCAGTTCATGCGAGGCCACCGAGATAAAGTTGCTTTTGGCTTCCTCAAAATGTTTCAACCGGTCATAAGTGGTTTTGAGATTGGCGTTCGCCGCTTCCAGGTCGGCATTTTTACGCTCCAACTCGCTAATCAGGGCTAAACTTTGCTCGTAAAGATAATGCTCGCGTTTAGTGGCTGCCGCTTCCGGTTTGTGTCCTGTGGCCAGATACTGGGCCACGCCGAGATTAACTCATCAAACTCAAAGGGTTTATTCAGGTAAGCATCGCAGCCAATGGCTTTGGCCCGGTCACGATCGTCGGTGACGTTGCGGGCTGTTAAGGCAATAATGGGCACCGTAGTGAGTTGGGCAAAACTGCGGATGCGGGTCACCGCTGTAAACCCATCCAGGTCGGGCAGGTTGATGTCCATCAAAATCAGGTCGGGCTGAAGCTCGACGGCCTTCTTGATACCCTCCAGTGCATTGACCGCGTCAATTACATGGTAGCCCTGGCTCTCAAGGATACGCCGGACCAACATTCTGTTTTCAAAGGTATCTTCAACGCTAAGAATAGTGGGTGGTGTATTCATATCGGTTTCTAATAGTAGTAGAGTTGATAGTAAGCGATTGAACCACGAGGAAAGACCTCAGTGCGTCGGATTATTTCATGATAGCAACAGCTACCCAAAATGAATATAGGATAACCCTCCCAACGCCGAGAGGCCAATACACTGCCCAACGCGACAATCACTGATAATTATACAACTTTCAGCTATCACATTCAAGAACGTTTCCCGGCTTTCAAATTCGTTATTCCGGCCCGGCGGGTTATAATATCTGCTAAATTTTTCACAAAAAAGATCGTAAAGACGGTTTGATATGGCTAAATTGATAACTGGCCCCTGGCTCTTAAAACATGCGTCGGCCCTGGTGGTGCTGATTTTGCTGGTCAATCTGGGTTTGTGGCAGTTGCGGCGGTTGGAAGAACGGCGCAGTTTGAACGAAAATATTACGGCGGCCATGAATCAACCGGCCCTTCCCCTGACCGGTGAGCCGGTTGACCCGGCCGAATTTCATTTCCGTCGCGTTGAGGTTACAGGAGTTTTTGATAATGCGACGACCATTGCCATTCGCAATCAACTGCTGGGCGACCAGCCCGGCCTGCACCTGGTGACACCCCTGCGCATCAACGGCAGCGAAACGGCAGTTCTGGTGGATCGCGGCTGGATTCCCAGAGGCGACTCCGACCCGGAGCCGGCCAGTTTGGCCCGCTACGACCTTTCCGGTGACGTCACCATCGAAGGGATTGCCTATCAAACCCAAACCCGGCCCAGTTCACTATCTCCGCTCGACCCGCAACTCAGAGAAGGCCAACCCCGCCTGGTCACTTGGTTTAGGGTGGACATTGACCGGATTCAGGCCCAAGTCCCGTATCCCTTGCTCCCGGTTTTTATCAGACAACTCCCCCCTCCCAACACAGCCGCCGAGGCACTACCCCAGCCGGATAGCGGTATCAGGCTGGATGAAGGGCCGCATTTGGGCTATGCCATCCAGTGGTTCTCATTTGCCGCTATCCTGATTGTCACCTACGGGCTGTTTTTACGCCAAGAATTACGCCAGGGGAAGGGAGAAGGAAGATCGAGGGTGGAGGATGGAAGATAGAGGATAGCAGAAGCCATTCTCTATCCTCCATCTTCTATTCTCTATCTTCTTTCTTCAGCTCTCCTCGCGGCGGGGGCGGGGGCGGCGGGATGAGGTTTTGCCTGAGCCAGCAGGGGTGGAGCCGGCCAGATGGATTTCCGGCAGGGTATCGCTTTCGACCAGGCCGGATTGGATCAGGCGGCGCATTTCGGCCAGGGCCAGAGGATCAGTCTCCACCGGCTGGTGAGCCGCCAGCACCCGCTCGACTTCGGCCAGGGTGCGCTGGTGCAGTGTCGGCTGGCCGGCTTTTTGCCAGTTGTCCCGATTGAGCCGGTCAAAAGCCGGGCCGGGCAAATACATCTCTTCGGGCCAGTATTTAAGCGTATGGTCGGCAACCAGCAAATGCTGGCTCTGCAGCAGTTGGTGAACCAGCTCAACGGTCGGAATATCCTCCATCGGCTTGAAATCCCGCACAAAATGAAGGGCCTGGCCGCACACTTCATTGTCAAACACCAATTTCTCCAGGCTGAATACCAGCACATAATCAAGCATGCCCGGCCCGGAAACCGAGTTGACCCCGGCCATGGCGGCCAGCAGGGCGCTGGCAAAGGCTTCCGCCCCCCCCTGCGCGTCCACAAATTTGCTGTCACTCAAAGCCATGTAGGATTGGGTGGGCAGACCCAGCGATTTCGCCACTTTCACATAAGCCACATCCAGCCGCAGCGACTCGACCGCTGCCATGGGCGAGGCCGTTGTTTTCATATGAAACGCGGCCGGCGCGCCGCCAAAGAGCAGGGGTGCGCCCGGCTTGACAATCTGCGCCATCGTTATCCCGGCCAGCACATCGGCCACGTGCATAACGGTGGCTCCCACGGCTGTCACCGGGGCAATCAGCCCCATCAGCGTCACCGGCACAATTTCGATGGGGATGCCCCATTCGATACAATCGAGCAGATTTTGGCAGGAATCGTGGCTGTAGCGGAACATGCCGGTGGGGGTAATGGTAAAGATGCTCATCGGACGGGCGATGAGGTCGGTTTTGTCGTGGCGGAAGAGCTGCATCATCTCGGCCATGCGCGGCGTGCCGTGCGCGGTAAAGGCTCCCGAAACCACCGGCTTGACCGAATTGGTCAGACAATGGTACAGTCGCCAGGCATCGGAGATTTGCGGTTCGATATCGGCGGTTGAAAAGGCTGTCGCCAGGTAGGCAATATGCGGCAGCCCATCGGCCAGCCGGACATATTCGATAAAATCGGCGGTGGTAGCGGCATGGGTTTCGCCGGTGCGATGATCCAGCACCTTGACCCCGCTGGAGCCGGGCACAAAATGAACAGTGTCGCCGCCCAAATAGGCATGCGGCTCACCGTTCCGATTATATAAGGTAAACGAGCGCGGCGTGCTGGCAACAGCCCGGTCCACCTCGTCGGGCGGAAAGAGAACCCGCCCGCTGGCCGGGTCTTGCCGCAGACCGTGATCCAGCAGCCGCTCGCGCAGGGTTTGCCCCATCACCTCAATGCCGACTTCGGCCAGAATTTGCTTGGCCTCAGCCAGGACACGTTCGATTAACTCCGGTTCAATAATCTCGATGGTTGGTTTCATAAGCGTACCTTATGCAGGAATTGAGCGGGCTGAACAGTAACGTGATACGTGATAAGAGTTCACACATCACGCATCAGACCCAACCCCCATCAAATCCCGAAGAATCACCTTCTTTTAATTAGATTGAAAACGGAAGAAATACCAGACTCTATTTTCTACATTCATATCCACGGTAAAGGTTTCCGAAACGGGCTGGCCTTCGCCATTTTCCAGGTAAAAGTTCCAAACGCCGGCAATATAGACCGCCCGCGGTTGCGGCTCAAATTTGATATTGCCGCTTTTGACGACTTCGCTGGGTGGGGTGTAGCCGATTGATCGGTCGGCAGACGGTTCGGAACGAGTGACAATGCCGTTGGGGTCGGTTCCAACCAACCGGTAACCAGCAATCCACCCATTGTCGTTGTTCTGTATTGCCGTCATAATCGAAAGAATATTAGCCTCGGTCGGCTGAGTGTAAAGTTCGGCCAAGCGGAACGGCATGGTCGGAATGGGGGTGGGCGTGGGTGGCGGAGTATTGGTTGGCCGGCGCGGGAGTGCCGGTGGGGGTCACGGTCGGGGTGCGGGTGGGCCGGGGGGTGCGGGTCGGCGTAACCGTGGGCGTGTCGGTTGGAATGGGGGTGAGGGTCGGCGTGGGAGAAATTGTCGGCGTATCGGTAGGGATGGGGGTGGAGGTAAAGGTGGGCTGGAGTGTTTTGACAACGGTTGCGGTCGGGGTCGCATCATTCATCGCTACCAATTGATTAAACGGGGAAGCCAGGGTGCAGCCGGTCAGCAGAATTAAAACCAGGAAGACTGAAAAAATGGCCGGCCGGAAGGTTGGCAGCGTGGTCAAGCCCTCATCTGCCAGCCTTTCAATTTTGTTGAGGTATTGACCCCAGATAACTTTTATGCGTTTCAAAAGAATTCCTTGAGTAGTGAGTTGTAGAATAGCTCCAGATTGTATGCAAAACAGCCGCTTCACACAAGCGGTGAGCGGCTGAATAAATAGGCTCAGGGTATCCAATTTGAGGAACCTGCATCCTTCGATGCGGCTTCGTTCGACACGCTGCGCTGCGTGCAGCGTGCCGCATTCCTCGTGGCTAATTTTTACTTCACATAAACCGTCTTGATATTCACAAACTCCTTGATCCCAAAATGGGAAAGTTCGCGGCCATAGCCGCTTTCCTTGATCCCGCCGAAGGGCAGGCGTGGGTCTGATTTGACCAGTGAATTGACAAAACAGCAACCGGCTTCAATCTCTTCCGCGGCAATCCGCTCCCCGCGAGCTACGTCCCGCGTAAAGATGGCCGCGCCCAGGCCAAAGATCGAATCATTGGCCACTCGAATCGCTTCGGCTTCATCCTCGACCCCAATAATCGCCGCCACCGGCCCGAAAAGTTCGTCATCATAAGCGGGACTGCCTTTTTGACCTCGGTCAGCACCGTGGGCGGGTAGAAAGCGCCGGGGCTGGCGGGGATAGTTCCACCGAGCAGACATTTGGCCCCGGCCGCGATACTTTGCAGGACCTGCTGGTGCAGTTCATCCCGCAATCATGGCGGGCCTGTGGCCCCACCGCCGTATCCTCGGCCAGCGGGTCGCCCATTTTGACCGAGCGCATCTTTTCGACAAAGTGCTGCTCAAACTCCGCTCGCAGCGGCTCAACCACAATAAAGCGCTTGGCGGCAATGCAGCTCTGCCCCGAATTAATCAGACGGCTGCTGACACAGGTAGCGACGGCCAGCTCAAGGTCGGCGTCCTCCAAAATCAGGTAAGGATCGCTGCCGCCCAACTCCAGGACGGTTTTCTTCAGCATTTCCCCCGCCTTTTTCGCCACCGCCTGACCTGCCGGGTTGCTGCCGGTCAGGGTAGCCGCCTTGACCAGCGGATTCTCCAGAATGGCGTCCACCTGGCGGCTGCCAATCAACAACGTGCGAAAAACATTCGCCGGAAAGCCGGCCTGCTGAAAGACCTCCTCAATCGCCAGGGCGCAAGCCGGTACGTTTGAAGCGTGTTTCAAAATGCCCACATTGCCGGCCATCAGCGCCGGCGCGGCAAAGCGAAAGACCTGCCAGAAAGGGAAGTTCCAGGGCATCACCGCCAGCACTACCCCCAACGGTTGATAGGTGACAAAGCTTTTGCCGGCGTCGGTAGTCACCGGCTCCGGCTGAAGAAACGCCTCGGCGTTGTCGGCGTAATAATCGCACACCCAGGCGCACTTCTCAGCCTCGGCCCGGCCATCGCGGATAGGTTTGCCCATTTCCCGGGTCATCAATTTGGCATAGTCGGGCGCTTTTTCCCGCAAAATAGCCGCCGCCTTTTTCATCAACCCCGCTCGCTGGGCAAAACTGGTCCTGCGCCACTGGCCAAAAGCCTCATGAGCCGCAGCGATAATGCTTTTAACCTCTTCGGCGGTCATTTCCTGATATTCCGCCAGCGTCTCACCCGTCGCCGGGTTGATGGATACAATCGTCATCGTTTTATCCTTTCTCACGTAGAGCATAGCCCATAGGGCATCGCCTGCTGCCACGCACTACGCACCACGTATCACGTTTGAATTTGAAATCACGCATCTCTTTTAGCTGTTGGCAATCATCACGTGCTTGGTAATCTGATAATCGCCCATCGCCTCAGCCGACAAATCCTTGCCAAAGCCGGACTGCTTGAAGCCCCCGTGCGGCGTTTCCGAGGTCAGCGGCAGGTGATCGTTGATCCAAACGGTGCCGAATTCAAGCTGGCTGGACAGTTTCATCGCCCGCCCGATGTCCCTGGTCCAGACCGAAGCGGCCAGGCCAACACATCATTGCCCACGCGCAGCGCTTCGGCCTCATTCTTGAACGAACTCAGTGTCAGCACCGGCCCAAAAACCTCGCTTTGAATGATTTCGGACTCCTGGACCGCAGCGCTAAAGTGTAATAACCTTCTCAGCTCGCCATTGGGCCTCGATAATGTCGGTCATGCCACCCACGATACCTACCTGAATTTTGTCAGCCAGGCCAAAATGATTCAGGCAAGTCTGACAAACAATCAGGGGCACGCCGTTTGACTCAAGGGCCTGTAATAAATCAATTACCGGCGATCCTGCAACGACCAGCTTGACCCCATCGGCATAAAAGCAAATCGCCGCCGGGAACTGTTTGCTCTCGACCAGCAAACTCAAATAGGTGCGGATGAGTTTATGCTGTAATAGCTGGTCAGCATTACCCATCCCGTTATTGTTAATCAAAATAAGCGGGGCAGTTCGTTTGGGGGAATCATTTGTCATAGGGTAAACTTCTCCAAGGGGTTAATTTTTCACAAGAACAGTTTTAGTCAAACTTTTGAAAGACTCTGTCCTTAGCCATACTTCTCACGCAGCAGTTGGGCGCTTTTGACCATCTGCCGGAGTTTAGCCGTGGCCGTTTGCTCGTCATTCACACAGCGATTGGCAAAGCAGCCAAAGCCGCAGTCGGGGTTGAGGAAGATAGCCTGGGGCGGATAAAAGGCTAACGCCTGTTCCACCCGCTCGACAATCCACTCGACCGGCTCTGCCTCCGCCGTGCGGGGTTGACCACCCCCAGCCCCAATTCCTTATGGCCCAACGCCTGACCGACCACCTCAATTTCACCGGCTCGCGGCGTGGCATATTCCAGAACGTACTGCTGCACCTGCATCTGTTCAAACGCGGGCAGCAGCGGGGTGTAGTCGCCGGAAAGCAGCACTTCTTCGTTCCGGCTCCAGTTGCCCCGGCAGACGTGCAGCCCAATTCGCACGCCTTCAACGCCTTCAATGACCCGGTTGAGGAGTTCAGCCGCATATTGCAGCTCCGTGCCCGCATCCCGGCGGGTCGCCAGAGTCGCTCACATGAAGGTGCGCCGGTCACACTCCTCCGACAGCACAATTTCGGTCAGCACCGGCTCGTCAAACTGGACAAAAGCGGCCCCGGCGGCCTTCAGTTCGAGCAGTTCGTCCCGCAGTATCTTAACCACGTCGTGGGCCATCTCAGTTTTATCACCGTAAGCCTGGCCCGAAAAATCACCCACCCACATGGCGCGGGTCAACAGATACGGGCCGGGCAGGGTCATTTTGACCGGCTTAGCGGTGAGCTGCTGGACAAAACGCAGTTCCTCCACCGCCAGTGGCTCCCGGCGCGACAGCTTGCCGACACAGGTGGGATTTTTGATGGCCGACGCCGGCACATCCAGCGTGGTCAGCATCTCTTCAAAGCTGGCTTTATCCTCCACCGTGTCCAGCATCTCGGCCAGCGACATCAGGCGCGTGCCGTCGAGTTTGTCGGTGATAAAGGAGTAAAAGTTATCCCGGCGCTGCTCTCCTTCGACCACAATATCAACCCCGGCTTCAACCTGGAGTTGCACACAGCGCCGGACTTCCTCATCGGCCACCCGCTCAAACCCGGCCCGGCTGAGGCGGCCCTGCTGTTTGTCGCGCAGGGCACGCAGCAGTATTCTGGAACGAGGCCAACTACCTACTTGAGTCACATTAAACATAGATTTCCTGCCTGCTTGCCTAACAGATTTAATCTTTCACCGCTGAGAGCGCAGAGATTTTTTCATTAATCTCTCGGCGACCTCGGCGCTCTCTGCGGTTAATTTGAGCCACAAGGTTAGTTTAGTCAGTCTTCCTGCTTATACAATCGCTAATTTAAGGCTCAGGTCAACCGCTTTTTGCAGGGTCGCCACAATGGGCGAGCGCTGCACGGCCTGCTGCCAGGCGGCGCGTACCTGCTCCTCGTCGTCCACGGTGGAAGCAAAACATTTCAACTCGATCCCGGAAAAGGCCGGATTGCCCTCTTCCAGGCCTAGCAGCACCAGCGCATTGTCCAGTTTGCCTTTAACCGTGATCTCGATGTCGTCTACTTGCAACCCGGCCCGGGCCGCTGCGGTGGCAAAGCCGGTGGTCAGCGAGGCTGACAGCGCCCCTAACAGATACTCGACAGCGGACGGATATTGGTCCTTTTCTTCAAAACTGGCCGGCTGGCCGACCTCAAAGGAGAAATTGCGGCAGTAGACGGTGCTTTTCAGGTGGCCGGTCGAGCGGGTGCGCAGCCGCCATTCATAGCTTTTGGCCCTGGTTTTGTCGGCCTCCAGCGCCCGCTGGTCTTCTTTGGCCCCGGCCCCGCGCCGCATAAAATAGCGTGCAAAATGGGCCGTTTCGACTTTACCCAGATAATCGTGCCCGACCATCCGGCACCAGGGGGGCAGGTCGTCCGCAACCGTCGGTTCCCGGCTGCGCATTTCCAGCAGGCCCCCTTCCGGCACCTTGAGCATCTGCTCGCGGATAAGCAGGATCAGCCCCGAGCCGCAGTCCAAATCGCCGCCATCAAAAACCTGGTCCGGCTGAAGCGTCTCTAATTCAGTTGTATCAGACATAAGCTCTACTCGCTTGGGAATGAGAACTAAACAACTTATCCATGGGGAGATTGGAGATTGGAGATTCAGACCAACAATCTCCAATCTCCAATCTCCAATCTTTAATAACTGACGCAGCCGGCCCCGTCGGACAGAAACTCGACCAGGGCTGCGCCACCGGCCAGCGAGGCACCTTCCATCAACTGGTCTTCCTTAATCCCCCGTAACTTGGTGCAAGGGGTGCAAACCAGGATTCTCCCGCCGGCTTTGACAAACTTATCCATCAAATCTTTCAGCGGGGCAAACGGCTCGCCGATGCTGATTTTCTCGGCCTCGCCTTTAACCGCTGCCCACACCCCATCGGTGCTGAGGAAGACCATCGTCTCCTTTTCGCTGCCGATAGCCGCATTCGCCACCACAAACCCAACCGTAGCTTTATCGGGGTCTTGATGGCAGTTAGCAATAGACACACAGAATTTGTTCGACATTTTTGCCTCCGTTTTTAAATTGATTTTTTCTCGATTAAATAAAAGGGGTGAACTTTATCCAGCAAGCGGTGGCCGGTTACCCGGCACCAGGCGGGCAGGTCAATCCATGCGCCGGGGTCATTGGCAATAACGCAGACCCGTGCGCCTGCTTCAAGGGGATCGAAATAGAGCCGCAGGTCGAGCAAAAGTTCGCCGCACTCTTTCTCGCCACCGTCAAATTCGTGGGTACAAGACCAGTCGGGTTTTGCCGTCGCCATATTGCTCGTTATCCAGAAATAAAAAACCGCTGCCAGCACACGCCGGCAGCGGTCGCAAGGACGACCAGCTACGAGAGGATTTAAGGGGCGGCCTTTTTACCGCTCCCCGGCGGGCGCAGATTCAGCAACAGTTGCCAACTGGCAACCGTGACTTCAGCTCAAATGTAGCGGAAAGTAGCCATCATCATCGTTAATCCTTAAGTTGCGCAATTATAGGTGTTTGTGGCTCATTGAGCAAGTTTGTTCTTGCGTAGTGATGGCTTGAGTCAGGCCGCGGAAATATCGCACTGCTGACAGTAGCCGTTATTCAATCCGCCTTGACTCGTCGAATTACCTTATAGAAAAATCAGATAAACATCGTACAGTATTTTAGCAGGCCAGGCTCCCACGCCCGGCCCAGCGACGGCGTGGGAGCCGTCGCTGCTAAAGCGATAGTACGACTTTTTATTGATTTCTCTATTAGTGATGTTTGTCATAGCTAATCGAGATAAAAGTCACTTACCTATCCCTCATAATACCCGTACAATCAAGAGTGGGCTTGGTAGTTGTCCCTTTATTTTTAAACGCCGTTATATTGGAGCAACATAACGCTTATCCGATTGCATAGGTTCTTGAAGAAGAAATTTTTTTGTAGATCGCTATGTTTTGTCAGTATAACGAGTATCGGTATATGCCCCAATTATAGCTATCCCCTGGTAATTCAATATCGGGCGAGGCGAAGGGTTTAGATAGAATAACTGGCCCTCGCCTTATCCGTCAATTTTCCAACATTCTTACGTGGAGGTTAGAATGCAAAAGAAAACATTTGTCATCAACGGAGTTTCCCAATCAATTATTGTTGACCCGGAGGCTACTCTGGGCGATGTGCTGCGCAAGCAGCTCATGCTGACCGGCACCAAGGTCTCCTGCAATGACGGCCACTGCGGGGCTTGCTCGGTGCTGGTGGACGGCAAGCTGACCCTGGCCTGCGTGACCAAGGTCAAGAAGGTAGCCGACGGCACCGAGATCACCACCATCGAGGGCATTGGTACGCCGGAGAAGATGCATGCTCTGCAGATGGCCTTTGTTAAGTATGGCTCGGCCCAATGCGGGTTCTGTATTCCCGGAATGGTTGTTTCGGCCAAAGCGTTGTTGACCGAAAAGCCCAACCCCAGCCGCGAAGAAGTGCGGGATTGGTTCACCAAGCATCACAATGCCTGCCGCTGCACCGGCTACAAGCCGATCGTTGACGCCGTCATGGATGCGGCCAGCGTGATGCGCGGCGAGGCCAGCGCCAAATCGCTGGAGTATCAACTGCCGGCGGATGGCCGTATCTGGGGCGGCAACTATCCGCGCCAGAGTGCCGTGGCCAAAGTGACCGGCACGCTCGATTATGGTCAGGATTTGGGCCTCAAAATGCCGCCGGACACACTGCGGCTGGCCCTGGTGCAGGCCAAAGTCTCCCACGCCAATATTCTCTCCATTGACACCTCCGAAGCAGAAAAAATGCCGGGTGTATACAAGGTTATCACCCACAAGGATGTCAAAGGCAAGAACCGCATCACCGGCCTCATCACCTTCCCCACCAACAAGGGTGACGGCTGGGACCGGCCCATTCTGTGCGATACCAAAGTCTTCCAATATGGCGACGCCATCGCCATTGTCTGCGCCGATACCGAGGCCAACGCCCGCGCCGCCGCCGACAAAGTCAAGGTCGAGCTGGAAGTCCTGCCGGCTTACATGAACGCTCTGGATGCAATGGCCGACGACGCCATCGAAATCCATCCCGGCACGCCCAACATCTATTATGAACAGGGCGTGGTCAAGGGCGAAGAAATCAAGCCGTTGCTGGCCTCGGCCCCCTATGTGGTGGAAGGCAGCTTCTACCTGCAACGCCAGCCCCACCTGACCATCGAGTCGGATATGGGTTTTGCCTACTATGATGAGGAAGGCCGGCTGACCATTCACTCCAAGAGCATTGGCCTTTACCTGCACATGTATATGATTGCCCCCGGCCTCGGCATCGAGCCGGAGAAACTGCGCATGGTTCTCAACCCCGCCGGCGGCACCTTTGGTTATAAATTCTGCCCGACCATGGAAGCGTTGCTGGGCGTGGCCTGCATGGCCACCGGCCGGCCAGTCTACCTGGAATATGACTACCAGCAGTATATGACCTACACCGGCAAGCGCTCGCCCTTCTTTGTGGATATGAAGCTGGCTGCCGACGAAAAGGGCAAGCTGGTGGCGATGGAAACCGACTGGATTGTGGACCATGGCCCCTATTCCGAATTTGCCGACCTGCTGACCCTGCGCGGGGCGCAGTTCATGGGCGCGGGCTACAACATCCCCAACATTCGCGGACGAGGCCGCACCGTGGCTACCAACCATGCCTGGGGCGCGCCGTTCCGGGCTTATGGCTCGCCGCAGTCGTTCCTGGCCTCGGAAAGCCTGATGGACGAACTGGCCGAAAAGATGGGCATGGACCCGCTGGAACTGCGCTATCAGAACGTCTATCGCCCCGGCGATACCACCCCGACCGGCCAGGCCCCCGAAGTCTACTCGCTGCCGGAGATGATTGACAAACTGCGACCACTCTATCAAGCGGCTCTGGAAAAAGCCAAAAAAGAATCTACCCCCGACAAGAAGAAAGGGGGTCGGCGTCTCCGTTGGT
>JAAUSP010000140.1 GCA_012032575.1 Anaerolineales bacterium
CAACCTGGCCGGAGGCACCCACCATGCGTTCTACGATGCGGGCCAGGGTTTCTGCGTTTTTAACGACAGCGCTATTGCCGCCAGGGCCATGCAGGCCGAAGGCCGGGCGCAGCGCGTCATCATCATTGACTGCGATGTGCATCAGGGCAACGGCACCGCCTCGATCCTGGCCGACGACCCAAGCATCTTCACTTTTTCCATCCACGGCGCTAAAAATTTTCCTTTTCACAAAGAGCGCAGTGACCTAGATGTGGAGCTTGAGGATGGTACAGACGATGCCACATACCTGGCCGCCCTGGAGAAAGGACTGGGACAGGCGTTGATCCTGGCCCAGGCCGATCTGGCGATTTATCTGGCCGGGGCCGACCCATTTGCCGGCGACCGGCTGGGCCGCCTGGCTCTGACCAAAGCCGGCCTGGCCGAACGGGACCGGCTGGTGTTTGATTACTGCCAGGCAGCGGATCTGCCTCTGGCCATCACCATGTCGGGCGGCTACGCGCCACAGATCGAGGATATCGTGGATATTCATTTTCAGACTATTCGGGCGGCGGTGGAACGGCAAGCGGTGATGATGAATAGAGGACAGGCAATGGAAAAGTTTAAGCTCTGAGGGGGTCTGCGACCCCCGAACGCCGGTCGCAGACCGGCTTGGAGCGGCAGGGTGAAGGGGTTGAAAAGTGGAAATCATAGATTTGCGGCCTCATAACGAAGACCTTATTCAGCAAGTTGCGGCGATGCTGGTGGCGGCGTTCAAAGAGATGGCTCCGGACGCATGGCCAAATTTAGAGTCGGCGTTGGAGGAAGTGCGCGAGTCGTTTGGCCCGGAGCGGCTCAGCCGCGTGGCGGTGGATAGGGCGGGATGGCGCTCGGTTGGGTCGGCGGCATCCGGCAATACGATGGGCATGTATGGGAACTGCATCCTCTAGCAGTGCGGCCTGACCGGCAGCGGCAAGGTGTAGGCCGGGCGCTGGTGGCTGATTTGGAAGCCCGTGTCCGGGAACAGGGCGCATTGACCTTGTGGCTGGGCACAGATGATGAAGCCAATATGACCAGCCTGAGCGGCGTCAATCTTTATCCAAACGTGTGGGACCATGTCGCCAAAATCAAAAATCTGCGCGGTCATCCCTATGAATTTTACCAAAAGTTCGGCTTTGTCATTGTCGGGGTGATACCCGATGCCAACGGCCCAGGCAAACCGGATATTTTCATGGCCAAATCCATCCGACCGCCGACCGCCGACGGCTGACGGCAGATTCTTACAACGGTCGGCGGTCATTATTAGTTTTGTAGGAGGTAATTATGCCTGCACAATCCAAAAAATCTATTGGTGTATTGACCAGCGGCGGTGATGCCCCTGGCATGAATGCGGCCGTGCGGGCCGTAGTTCGCACCGCACTGGCGCGAGGCGTTGACGTTTATGCCATCCGCGAAGGCTATCAGGGGATGGTTGACGGCGCAACCAAATTGTGGCAATGAATTGGGACTCGGCGGGCAGTATTTTGCAGCAGGGCGGCACAGTGATTGGTACGGCCCGCTGCGCGGCTTTCCGCGACCCGCGAGGGGCGGCGGCAGGCAGCGCACAATTTACTCAAACGCAAAATTGACGGGCTGGTGGTTATCGGCGGGGATGGCAGCCTGACCGGAGCCGATACCTTTCGGCGGGAGTGGCCCGGACTGCTG
Source organism: Anaerolineales bacterium (assembly GCA_012032575.1). The sequence goes on from JAAUSP010000140.1 coordinate 1,681, forward strand.
GCAGAGATGGTCAAACTGGGCGAAATCACCCAAAAAGTCGCCGATGAGCATCCTACTCTGGCGATTGTCGGCCTGGTTGGCTCCATTGACAACGATATGTTCGGCACGGATATGACCATCGGCGCGGACACCTCGCTGCACCGGATTACCGAAGCGCTCGATGCCCTGACCAGCACCGCGGCCAGTCACCAGCGGACCTTTGTGGTTGAAGTGATGGGGCGTCGCTGCGGTTATCTGGCCCTGATGGGTGCTATCGCCGGTGGGGCCGATTGGGTGCTGATCCCGGAAAGTCCGCCCGATGTGGACAACTGGGAAGACAAAATGTGTGAAGTGCTCCAGGCCGGGCGCGATGTGGGCGGCCGGCGCGACAGTATTGTGATTGTGGCCGAAGGAGCGCAGGATCGGTTGGGCCGGCCTATCAGCAGCCAGTATGTGCAGATGGTTTTGGAGGAACGATTGGGCGAGGATGCCCGCGTGACTATTTTGGGCCACGTCCAGCGCGGCGGCTCACCCAGCGCTTTTGATCGCAACCTGAGCACCATGATGGGCTATGCCGCCGTAGACACGCTATTAACCGCCCAGTCGGATACGGAGCCGCAGTTGATCGGTATTCGCGGCAACCGGATTGTCCACTCACCGTTGATGGACGCCGTGCGCCAAACCCAGGCCGTCAACGAGGCCATTACGGCCAACGATTACGAAACGGCGATGGCTTTGCGCGGCAGCAGCTTTCAGGATGCCTTCCGCACCTTACGCACGATGATCCGGGCAGCACCGCATCCGCCCAAACCCGGCCAGAAACAGCTTCGCCTGGCAGTGATACATTCGGGCGGGCCGGCTCCAGGGATGAACCCGGCGGTGCGGGTGGCTGTCCGGTTGGGGCTGGATCACGGTCACAAGATGTTTGGAGTAGAGCATGGATTCAAAGGTTTAATTTCCGGCGATATTAAAGAAATGGACTGGATGAGCGTCAATGGCTGGGCCACGCGCGGCGGGGCCGAATTGGGCACCAACCGCTTTGTGCCGGAAGGAAGCGATTTTTATGCCATTGCCCGCAGCATCGAAACGCACAAGATTGACGGGCTGCTGATGATCGGCGGCTGGACCGGCTACCAAACCGCTCACGAGCTTATGAACCGACGGGCCAACTTTCCGGCTTTTAATATCCCCATTGTCTGCCTGCCGGCCTCGATTGACAACGATTTACCCGGCTCCGAATTGAGCATCGGCGCTGATACCGCGCTCAACAACTTTGTCGAAGCGATTGACAAAATCAAGCAATCGGCGGTAGCTTCGCAGCGCTGTTTTGTGGTGGAAGTGATGGGGCGCTACTGCGGCTACCTGGCCCTGATGAGTGGTATGGCGACCGGCGCAGAGCGGGTTTATTTGAACGAAGAGGGCATCAGCCTGGCCGACCTTCAGACCGATTTGAACCGGTTGGTGGCCGGTTTTGAACGGGGGCGGCGGCTGGCCTTGCTGATCCGCAATGAATATGCCAACCCACTCTATACCACCGGGTTTCTGTGCTCGCTGTTTGAAGAGGAAAGCAAAGAGTTGTTCGATGTGCGCCAGGCTATTCTGGGCCACTTGCAGCAGGGCGGCGACCCCTCGCCGTTTGACCGGACTCAAGCGACCCGCCTGGCAACCAGATGTATTGAATACCTCATTGAGCAAGCCGACCACACCACGCCGGCAGCGTCAATGATCGGTTTGCAGGCCGGACAGGTGAAATTTTTCAGCCTGGAAGACCTGCCGCGACTGCTCGACACCGTTCACCGCCGGCCCAAAGAGCAGTGGTGGATGGAACTGCGCCCGATTGCCCGGCTGCTGTCGCAACCAGGGCCGGAGGCGGGGTAAACACTTGGGGGTTCAAAGCTCGGCTTTGAACCCCCTAATTTTACGCAGCACGCACCACGTTTCATCTCTCCGCAAACACCAACACATAAGTATACCAGCCCGGCGGCCCTTCGACGATGCCCACGCCGATGCGGTTATGATGAGGATGGAGAATATTGGCCCGATGCGGGCGGCTGTTCATAAACCAATTCAACGCAAATTCGACGGTTTCATTGGCCGGGCGGGTGTTACGCTGGATATCCTCGCCGACATTGACGGCGTTGATTTCCGCTTTAACAAAGCGATCTTGCAGGGTATTCCCTTCCGGCGTAACGTGTCCAAAATAACCCCGGACCACCATATCCTGGGCGTGGCTCAACGCCATTGCCTTAACCTCCGCGTCAACCTGGTACGGCGGCAGTCCGGCGGCTTCGCGTTGGGTATTGACGCCGGCCACCATTTGCTGTTCCATTTCCACCAAACTGGGCGGCGGGGCAATCGGTTTGGGCGTCGCTCTGGGCTGCTGGGGCGAGGGAGTCGGTCGCGGCGGGGCAAAGATGACCGGAATCGCTACGGTTTGCCCGACCTCCAGCGAGGCGGGAATCAATTCGGGATTGACCGCCAGAATATCTTTGACGCTGGAACCATATTTGGCAGCCAGGCCGAGCAACGTATCGCCTTCGGCCAAATCGTACAGGATAATCGGCACACCCTGGGTCAATCCCCCGCTGGGCGGGATCAGGAGTTGATCACCGACCTGTAATAACGTGGGATCAGCAATCTCATTAGCCGCCAGCAGCAGTTCGACCGGAATTTCATATTCGGAGGCAATCGCCAAAGGGGTATCGCCCTCGACGATGGTGTAATAAACCGGCTCATCCGACCCCTGCGGGGGGGCGACCGGTTTGGGTTCAGTAAAAACTACCGGCACGGCAATCATCTCTCCCAGCGGTAGTTTATCTGCTTTCAGGTGCGGATTAGCATCCAGAATCTTCTTCACGCTTGAGCCATATTTGGCCGCAATCCCCAGCAGCGTATCCCCGGAAACAACCTTATGCGGTACCACCGGAATCCGCAATCCATCCTGGGGCGGGATCAGCAAATCCTGACCTACCTCCAAATTGGCCGGATCACGGATATTGTTGGCAGCCAACAAAGCTTCCGTAGTAATACCATACGCTGCGGCAATCGAAATCAGCGTTTCGCCGGATTGAACCGGGTGAAAAACAAAAATTGGAGTGGGGGTAGGGGTAGGTCTATCGGTCGGGGTTGCCGTCGCTTCGGGGGCCGGCGTCATCTCCAGGATAGCGATTTCGACAAAGTTATCCAGCGGTTCAATGGTGACGGCGGGGGTTGGCTTCGGTGCGGCGCGAGTGGGGAGAATAATACTGGCAACAGGAGTCGGCGGTGGGGAGTCAGATTGAACTGTACCCAGGCCACCAGGCCGATTAAGGCCAGAGTCAGGGCCAGCCAGGTCCACCAATAGGCCGGCAAATGGTCTACAATATCACGGGGGTTCAGTTTTTTCACGCCGGCTTAATCTCCCGCAAAAACCAGTACAAACGTGTACCAGCCATTTGCTTCCTGGGCCACGCCCACCCCAATCCGGTTGAAGTTAGCATGCAGCAGGTTGCGGCGATGGGGCGCATCGCCCATGAACCAGCCAACCGCCGCCCCCACGGCTTGATTGACCGGCTTGACGCTCAGGTAAATATTCTCACCCACCCACCAGGTTGGCAGACCGCGCTCCTGAAAACGATCACGCAGGGTGCGGCCTTCGGGGGTGATGTGGCTAAAATACCCCCGCTTGACCATATCCTGGGCCTGCCCCCAGGCCATCAGGGTCAACTGCTCATCTATCCGATAAGGGGCTAAGCCCTCGGCCCGGCGTTTGGCATTGACCTGCTCGACCATGCTCTGCTCCAGGCCAACCAGACTGGGCGAACCTGCTTTAAGCGCGGCCAGGTCGGCCTCCGTGAGTGCCGGCACAGAAGCAATCTCCGCCGCAGGAGCCTGACCGCCCCCGGCACGCGGTCTCTGCCGAGTCAGGGGGACGGCAATCTGCTGGCCGATTTGCATGGCGTTTGGCTCCAAAGCGGGGTTGAGCGCCAAAATGTCTTCGACACTGGAGCCGTATGCCTCAGCCAGCGCCAGGATAGTATCGCCGCTCGCCACCTCGTGGACTGCCGTAGGTGCCCACAGGATGGGGTCAGGCAGTTCGCCATTCTTGCCGGGGATCAGCAGTTTTTGCCCCAATTGCAGGCCGCTCGGATCGGTAATCCAATTGGCCGCTTCCAGCGCCTCAACCGTCGTATCATAGTTGAGGGCCAGAGCCAGCAGCGTATCCCCCGGCTCGATCACATGAAAAACCAGGGTGGGCGTCGGTCGAGGCGTCTGCTTTCGGGTGGGGTAGCCGTTACCGGAATCAGCAGTTGCTGGCCAATCTGGATTGTAGTCGGGTCGGTGATTTCATTGACCATCATTATTTTTTCAACCGAGGTATCATACTCGTAGGCAATGGCCAGCAGCATTTCCCCGGAGCGCACCACATGGACCACAGGTCCGATGGTCGGCGTGGCAGTAGGAACCGCCGTACTCTTTTTGGAACGGGGTGTGGCAGTGGGCGTAAAAGACAGAGTGGGCGTAGCTGTTGCTCTGGCTGAAACCGTCGCCCCGGCTGAGGGGGTAGCGGCCGGCCCGGTCAAATTTGGTTCAAGCGGAGCCGGTGCAGCCGGTGAAAATTGATACCAGCCCGCTAAGGCAATCGCTATCGCTATTACGGCCACGGCCACATGGGACGATTGAATTGTACCGATGGCAAATCCTCCCGGCGGGTCAATTTTTCAACAGACCCGTTTCGACCGAGAATTATACACTGCCTGGCTGAAATCGCGCCAAAATTCATTGTTGTAGAAAAATACCCCCAAATTCCCAAATTTTAGCCCAACTTTGAGCCGTGTATGGAAAACGTTGGATAAATAGAGGAATCCAATATCCTCATGCGTTTGTAATTTCCTCACAAGCCTGCTATTTTCTCTATTTGTGATTGAAAATACAAGGTCATCATTTTGATGACCAAAAAGTACTCTTCAATCTAAAAGCACTTCCCGGTACAATTTTAAGTACTTTCGGCCCTCAGAAAAGTACTTTAGGGAAAGATAATTAGTGCCTTCTGACCCCGATTATTTGTGACTTTCGCTCCTTTTGCGCCGCGCATTTTTGGTGTATGTTAGAAATGCGCAAGCAAGATACATTATAAACTTTACCGCTATGGCAGGGGTGGGTGTCTAACACCTACCTCTGTCCTTTTCACTGGCTGAAACCTAAATCTAACTTAGGGGAGAAACCAATTTTTAACGGAGATTTTACCTCATGAATTCTGACAACCATTCCAAACGTAAAGAACGCAAGCTGCCGACATATTCCCGCTGGATTTTCATTGCCGTGGGCATTGTCGCTCTTGTAGCTTTACTCTACTCCTTCTCACCCAAAAACCAACCACCGGCTTCGCCAAATCAAACCTCCGTGGCAGCTACGATGCCCCAAATTGTCAATGCGGTCACTACGGGTGAAGTAAAAACCCTTACTGTGCGGGGTGACACCCTCATCGCCACAAAAACCGACGGTAGCAAAATTACCGTCCGCAAAGAATCCGACATTAGCGCCGTAGAAACACTCAAATTACTTGGCGTTCCGGCTGAAGCTTTAAAAGACCTGCCGATTGTGGTTGAGGAGCCGTCAGGCAACTTCAACCCGACAGGTATCCTATCTGTTCTAGCCGTGGTTGGCCTGATTACTTTTTTTATCTTCCGCAATTCGCGCCAGCCTCAGAATCAAAGCGGCTCCGGCTACAATTTTGGCAATATGGGGCGCAGCAACCCGCGGGTCATCTCCAACACCACCGACAAAGATGCCAAATCCAAACCTGCTTTGCCTCAAGTAACTTTCCGTGATGTGGCCGGGGCCGACCAGGCCAAAATGGAGTTACAGGAGATTATTGAATTTTTGAAGGAACCGGCCAAATTTACCAAATTAGGCGCACGCATCCCCAAGGGCGTTTTAATGGCCGGACCTCCCGGAACCGGCAAAACTCTCCTGGCCAAAGCCGTCGCCGGCGAGGCGGGCGTGCCCTTCTTTAGCATTTCCGGCTCCGAGTTTGTCGAAATGTTTGTCGGCGTGGGGGCAGCCCGTGTGCGCGACCTGTTCAAACGGGCCAGAGAGCAAGCACCTGCCGTAGTTTTTGTGGATGAAATTGATGCCGTGGGTCGCCAGCGCGGGGCCAGCATGGGCAGCGGCAACGACGAGCGCGAACAAACCCTCAACCAAATTTTGGTTGAAATGGACGGCTTTTCCACCGATACCAATGTGATTGTGATGGCTTCAACCAACCGGCCTGATATTCTCGACCCCGCTCTGCTGCGTCCGGGCCGTTTTGACCGCAAGGTAATTTTGGATCGGCCCGATGTGAACGGACGCGAAGCCATTCTGGAAGTCCATACCAAAGGCAAACCGCTGGCCGCCGATATCTTTATCCCCGACCTGGCTAAGTTGACTCCTGGTTTTGTGGGGGCTGATCTGGAAAACCTGGTTAACGAGGCGGCTATACTGGCGGCCCGCCGGAATCTGGACTGCATTGGCCGGCTGGAATTTCAGGATGCGATGGAACGGATTATTGCCGGCCCGGAGCGCCAGGGCAAAATCCTCAGCGATTACGAGCGCAAAGTGGTTGCTTATCACGAAGCCGGGCATGCCGTGGTGATGCACAACCTGGAGAACAGCGACCCGGTACACAAAGTGAGCATTATCTCACGCGGGATGGCTTTGGGGTACACCATGCCTTTACCCGACGGGGACAAATATCTACGCAGCCGGGAAGCCTTTGAAGATGAAATTGTGGGTTTGCTGGGAGGCCGGGCGGCCGAGGAGATTATCTTCAAGCGGATCACCACCGGGGCAGCCAACGACCTGGAACGGGCCACCAAACTGGCGAGAGCTATGGTCACTCGTTTTGGCTTTAGTCAGAAACTGGGCCTGCGTACCTTTGGCGAGGAGCAGGGCAATCCTTATCTGGGTAGTTTGGGCGAGATTCGCAATTACAGCGAGGAAATGGCCCAGGTGATTGACCAGGAAATCCGCCAGATTTTGGAAACGGCTTACCAACGAGCTAAAGACATTGTCCTTGACCAACAGCGCAAGCTGGAAGCTCTGGCCGGGGCGCTGCTGGAATACGAAACCGTCGAACGCCCGGCTTTTGAAGCGTTAATGGCTTAAATCCAATCTAATTTTCCCCCAAATCAGGGGATTTAAAAAGAAGTAGCGGCAGGTCATTGACCTGCCGCTACTTCTTTTTTGCCTAAATTTAGTGAGTGGATTGCCCCCGGCGGTGAGTGTCGAATTCAGGAGCTGCTTTGAGAGTAGTCCCTAAAATACCGAAGGAACGCCACAAGGCTCTTAAGCCGGTGCGTTTGAGTTCGGCGGGGTCCGTGCCGACGGAGGGAAAGCCCTGGGCATCGGGAGTCACCTTTTCCCAATTGCGGAAGAGGTGGCCCCAGTTGCTGTCGAGCACCTGGTCCATGCGCTTTTTGGCAATTACCGGATACCAGAAACTGTCGTGGTAAACCACACTGGCGGCATAGGACCAGGGGGCGAGCACCGTTTTCAGCGACCACTCAATCGGTTTTTTCAGCGGCCCCCAGTAAATCTTATGCTGCATCCGTGAAGCAAAGGTCATCTTTTTGAACGGTCCATCAAAATGCCAGTTCATCGCCGCCGCTTCCTGGTCGCCCACAATTTCGATTTCGCGCGGGTCGCCGCAGCCCAAGCCAAGGTCGTGAGCCATGCGGATAAATTTGATCGAGAGCGGATCAAGACCCATCATTTTGGCGGCCATGGCGTCAATCGCTACCTGATCGGTGCTGGCCAGGATAACGTTTTTCACATAGGGCACCATACAGCGCGGGCCGGGGCCATCACCGGCAAAGGTGCCATCCATCACTGCAAAAACACCCCGATGGATTTTCTTCTGGATCATCAGCAAATCTACCAGAGTTTCGTGGATGACGGGGTGGGTCCAGTGGCGGTGCTCATTCAGCAGCCCACCGAAGGCATTTTTCATCGCGCCGGTGGTGGTAGTAAAAATATGGGTTTTGACGGTCGGCAAATGGATGATGTTCTCACCGATAAACCGTTTGGGAATATGGAAACCTTTGGGGTAAACCTCGTTGAGGCAGATAAATTTGTTGGTCAAATCACCCACCGCATCGCGGATATGAATCCATTCTTCCCCTTCATACAGGTGAATATTGCGCAGTCCGTGCGCCTCAACCACGTTAAGCTGCTTGTTTTCACGCTCCCCAAAATGGGCGTCAATCACCACCGTCCGGTTGTGACAGGCGTGAATGAGGTCAGGGTTATAACCATCCTGCTTTAACGCGCGGATAACCCCCTCAAGCTGCCAGGGCGTGGTCGAACTCCCCGGAAAAAAGAAATGCCACGAAATATTGACCTTCAAAGCTGTATCAGCATCTTTGGCGATAACATCTTGATACCCGGCCAGATTCATCAACTGGTGATAATCGGCCAGAACTGTTCGGGGCGACGTTTGCAGAACAGCGACTTTACTTTTGCTCATAAAATTCCTCTCTTGAACAACTGATTTTCAAAAAACAGTGCTTGCGTCTTGCGTGGTGCGTAAGCGTGAAACGGAACACGCACCACGCACCACAAATTATATTCTACGTTTTCATTCTAAAAGCTCCAAGTCAGCAGGCCCGATTGAGAATTTCGTGCAGTTCGGCAGAGGTAAGTTGGATGGGGTTTCCCTGGGTACTGCTAGCTGCCGCCGTTTTTTCGATCACGGTGGGGAAATCGGCGGGAGTCAGGCCATACGTGCCCAGTTTGGGGACGCTCAGGGCCTGCCCTAACTCCTGAACCCAGGCGACGCCATCGCCAGCCGTTGCTTTGGGGCTGCCCGTCAGAATTTGGGCGACTTCATCATAACGCCGCAGAAATTCGCTGTTCGGCTGTCGTTCCTGGAGGGCCTGCACATTGACCGCCATTACCGGGGGCAGCAGGATGGCGCAAACAGCGCCATGCGGCGCAGGGAACATTCCGCCCAGCACACTGGCGAAGCCATGAACCACGCCCAGCTTGGCATTGGCCAAAGCCAGCCCGCCAAAAAGACTGGCCAGAGCCATATCTTCGCGGGCCGCCGGATCGTCACCCTGTTCGTAAGCCCGGCGCAGCGAATGAGCGGCCCGGCGCATGCCTTCCCGTGTGACCGCATCGGTCAGCGGGTTGGCTTTGTTGGAGACAAAGGGTTCCAGGTTTTGGGTCAGCGCGTCCAGGCCGGTGCTGGCGGTAATCTCCGGGGGCAGGCTGTAGGTAAGTTCGGGATCAACCAGGGCCAGGCGAGGCAGCATCAACGGGCTGCGCATGCTCACTTTGACTCGCTGTTCCGGCGCGCCCAACACCGCATTGCGCGTTACCTCGCTGCCGGTGCCGGCGGTGGTGGGAATGGTGATACAGGGAACGCCGGGCCGGCTCAGCATTTGGCCCCGGCCAATCACTTCCAGGTAATCCAGAGGGTCGCCGGGGTTGGTCAGCATGATCGCCACAGCTTTGGCCGTGTCCATCGCGCTGCCGCCCCCAAACCCGATGACCAGGTCCACCCTTTCGGCCCTGGCCCGCTGGGTGCCCTGCTGCACTACCGCTACGGTTGGCTCGCCGCTGATGGTAAAGACCGCCGCCTCAACCCCTTGAGCGGCCAGGGCATCGAGCAGTGGTTTAGCCTGTTCGCTGGAATTGGCAACAACCAGCGCCTTCCGGCCCATCTCGTGGGCCAGCGGGCCAACCTGCTTGAGTGTACCCGGCCCGAAAATAATTTGTGTTGCTGTGGCAAATTCAAATTTCATTTTTCAATCTCCTGATGACCGCCGACCGCCGCGACCTGAGAATTTCTGGCGGTCTGCCGTCGGCTGTCGGCGGTCGGTTTTATTCCCACCCTGCTTCATCGGGGTAGACATTGGCATACTTGACGCTGCTGCGCGGCTCGGCCATCATCGGGGCGACGGTTTCGGCCCATTTTTTGTAGTGGGCGGTTTCTTTATGCCGGGCCGGATCATCGGGGGTGCGATAGACCTCGACCAGTACGAAACGGTTGGGGTCATCCAACTGCTGGACCACGTCGAAGCGGGCGACACCCGGCTCCTGCACGCTGTGGCGGGCATTTTCGATGGTGGCCTGGCAAAAGGCATCAACAAACTCAGGTTTGACATGCACCTGCACGTGAACGATAAACATCTGACACCTCCTCTAATGATGATACGATGACACGTGAGACGAATAGGCCAAGCAGTTTTTTCCTCCTCGCCTCACGGCGTATTATCTTGCTGCATCATAGGCCAAAAACGGATAGTGTCAAAAGAGATTCGCCTTGCTGGTCCGGCTAAAACACTCTTGACAAATAAAAAAAGAAGTGTTATGATAAAGCCAATTGGTAAGACCACATTACCAAAATGCAGGGTTATTTGTTAAAGGAAAACTCTTTTATGGCGGACTCAACGGCCCGAGTCACATTTGAAGCCTTTGAAAAAGAGGTTTTGCCTAACAGAATAGTTGAAAGTCTACTCAATCTCATCCGGGAAAAGAAGTTACTCCCCGGCGATAAATTCCCTCCTGAACGAGAACTGGCCCAATTAATGAATGTGGGACGTCCGGCGCTGCGCGAGGCACTGCGGGCGCTCTCGGTCATGAATATTATCGAAGTTCGCCCCGGTTCCGGCGCTTATGTTTCGCAGCTTCAGCCTGAAAAGTTGGTTGAGCACCTGGAATTTGTTTTTTCCTTAGACGATCCCTCCATTTTTCACCTCTTTGATGCCCGTAAAACCCTTGAATTACACACTGTTACCATCGCCGTGCAACAGATTACCGACGAAGAAATTGCCAGGCTGGAGTATTATCTGGCTCAAATGATTGCAAATGAGCGTAATTCGGCCACGTGTGATGAATTTGACCGTGAATTTCACAAAACAATTGCCGCCACCACCCGCAATCCTTTCTTTTTCCAATTTGTCAGTGTGGTTAATCAGTTAGGCACCCAAAGCCGCCGCCTGTCCTATTCTTTACCCTGTGCTTTAACCGAAACGTTTCGTGAACATCGAGCTATTATAGATGCGCTCAAAGCTCACGACCCCGATTTAGCCAAACAGGCCATGTTGTATCACCTGGATCGGGCCGAGCTGCATTTGCGACAGCTTTTGTCAGGCGAGTCGCCTTGTTCAGATGAAGAGCCGGCGGAAGAAATTTTAGTAAATTAATTCTGGTCTACGAAAATTGACTTATTGCAGAGGCCGAATTCTAAAATTCTGAGGAAAGTGGTCTTACCAGCTTACCAATTCTGCCAGACCCGTATCGTCTAACCTATTATCTCCAATGGAGGAGGTTCAATGGCTGAAATCAATGTGAACCGAGATACTGTAACCTTACCGGCTCAGAGGGCCGGCCTGACCAGGACCATCGGTAAAATTTTAAAGCGAAATGACATGAGTGTGGTCATCGCGACAGCCCTGTTGTTCTTGATCTTTGCCCTGGCGACAGACAGCTTCTTTACAGCTTACAATCTGTTCAACATTTCAAGAACGGCGGGGCTGTATGTTTTTGTGGCCCTGGGCCAGATGATTGTAGTGGTCATCGGCGGAATGAATCTGTCGCTGGGGGCCATTGGCGGGCTGTCGGTGATAGCTGCCGGCTATACGATGGACACCCTGGGCTGGCCGCCCAGTGTCTCTGTGCCGATTGCCCTGTTGGTTGGCCTGAGTGCCGGCGCGTTTAATGGTTTTATCATTATCAAATCCAAAATCAATTCCTTCATCATCACCCTGGCCAGTCTCTTTATCTTCACCGGGCTGGTCACCGGCATCTCTCAGGGGTTCCCCTACACCAATATCCCCAAGTCGTTTACGATGTTGGGGCGGGAAGCCATTTTGGTGTGCCCTACCTGTTTTTGCTGGCCGTGCTGACTCTGTCCGTGCTGGCTTATATTTTCAAGTTCACCGTGATTGGCCGCCGGATTTTAGCCACCGGCGGAAATCTGGAAGCGGCGCAGCTATCGGGGATCAGAACAAACAATATCGTTTTGCTCTGCCACGCTCTCTCCGGGTTTTTGCCGCTTGCGCCGGGTTGTTGTGGGTATCGCGGATGGGGTCGGCCCAGCCATCCACCGGCAGTGATTGGCTGATTGTGTCTTTTGCCGTCGCCATCATCGGCGGGACTGCTTTAACCGGGGGTGAAGCTTCGATGCTGGGGCTGTTGGCCAGCGCCATCCTGCTCACCCTGATTAAAAACGGGCTGATTATGTTGAATGTCAATGTCTACTTTGAACAAACATTCCTGGGTCTGATTATTCTGCTGGCCGTCTCAATCGAGCGGGTCAGAGCGATGATTCAATCATCTACCAAAAATCTGAGAAGGAGGGACCCGATATCTGAGGAGTAACTTTGGCTGGCTTAAGTAAACAAGCAAGTTTCTTTATCAATATTTTTCAGTGAGGAGAAATACAAATGAAAATGCCCCGAAACTTTTTCATGATCCTGATTTTGATTTTGGCCTTGAGCATCGCCCTCTCCGCCTGCGGAGAGGCTCCGGCAGCCCCCCCGCCGAAAAAATGAACCGGCTGCAACTGAAGCGCCCGCCGAGGAAGCTCAACCGGCCGCCACCGAAGCACCTGCCGAGGAAGCCGCCGAACCTACCGAAGCTGCGGCTGAAGCGGCTCCGGTTGAGAGCGAAGCGCCGGCCGCTTCCGGCGATTTGAAACTGGTCTGGTACGCTCCCGCACCCCATCCCTACTTTGAGGAAGTCCAAAAAGGGGTGGATGCCTTCGCCGAAGAATTCGGTATCCCCGTCGAAAAACAAATCGGCCCTGACTGGAAACAACCCAGCCAGAACGAACGCCTCGAAGCCCTGAT
>JAAUSP010000141.1 GCA_012032575.1 Anaerolineales bacterium
CAGGCGCGGCTCTTCGGGCAGAGTGGGCTTTTTTGAGGTCGGGGTATTCCAGTTCGGGGTCGGTCGACAAAAAAGGCCGCCGGGCCGATTTCGGCCAGGCCGAAGCGTTTCTTCTGGCCGGTTCGCTTGAGCCAGAGGTGCGTCAGGGCTTCCAGCCAGATCACCTGGTACGGCTGACTGTAGGCCGCGCTGAAACCGGACTCGCTAAAGGTGTCCCAATAGTTCAGCGCTTTGAGCTTTTGCACCAGTGGGGGGCCAGTTCGGGCAGCATTTGCCGGAAGGGAAAAGCCGCCGCCGGATTCTGAGGCCGCCATTTTGCCAGAATATCGCGCAGGATCTCCCCGGCAGCGGAAGCGGCGACGGTCAGGCCGCTGCCCAAATGTTCCTGCAAGGCCCGGTCGAGGTTGTCGCCGACACCGACCAGATCGGGCAGCGGGGTTGAGGCCGGCAGCAACTCCTGAACTTTGGCAAAATCAAGAAACTGCCGAACCACAATAATATTCTGAATGACATCCCGCCCGGCAATATTCGCGTTGTTGATACCACCCTCGACATTGCCAATATTTACCGCAGAACCGGCGTCGCTGGTCATTGCTCCCTCCCAAAAACTCAGAGGAACTAAAGGAACTCGGCGGAACTGAGGGAACTAAAACCAATACATTTCAAATAACACTTTTTTGTCTTTGAGGAGCAGAGCATCCTCAGATGCGGAGCGGCCCCGTTCGCATCTGAGGATGCTCACTCCTCCTTATTTGAAAAGTATTGGAGCTAAAACTGATTGAGTTCCGTCAGTTCCCCCAATTCCCTCAGTTCCTTTTCTTCAAATCATAAACCGCAGCCGGGCCATAAAATCGCCCACTTCTTTCAGCTTGCGGGCGCTGCTTTCATCATTTTTGGCCCGAAACTGCTCAACCACTGCTTCCAACTCGGCAAAAAAAACGCCGTCACACGAACTGACATTCTCGCTGATAATTTTTTGCAGTTCGTCCCGGTCTCTGGCTCGGATAATTTTTCGTACTAACTCTTGGGCTTGTTGATGAGTCATCTCGGTAGACGGTAGACAGTAGACAGAGGGGTGAAACTCATCAGGCAGTTCCAAGGTTTAAATCACAATTGATGCGTGATACGTGATGCGTGAGGGTGTTTTGCCTGGAGTCATCACGTATCACGCATCACGTATCACTGATTTTGGTTAATTGATTTCCTGGAGTGCCTTGTTAACCTCTTGCTACCGACTACTTTCTTACTCCTTCTTTGCAATTTGTTGACCCCATCATAACACGAGAACCGACAATTTTCAATGTCTTCGAGGTTGACAATTGACCTTTGACCATTGATAATTGAAGTATGCTTGAGAATTTGTTAAAGCGCGGCCCCAGTCAAACGGTGGCATTTGAGCCTCATCCCAATGCCACTTCGATGGCTGAAACGATGGTGGCTTTTGCCAACGCCGACGGCGGCACGATTCTGATTGGCCTCGACGGGCAGGGGCAGGTGGTTGACTATATGGTGGACGAGGCCGTGCAGGGTCATCTGGTCCGGGCGCTGGTCATGTGCCGTCCGCCGGTGGTGACCGATTGGGAGCAGTACGACCTGCCCGGCGGAACGGTGGTAGCCCTGAAAATTGCCCGCAGCCCCGAACTCCATGCCCTGGCCGATGGCCGGGTGTTGATTCGGGTGGGGGCGGAAAACCGGCCGATGGGCGGCGAGGCCATTCGCCATCTGGCGGCCACCAAATCCAGCGGTGATTTCGAGAGCGAGCCGGTGGAAGGCACAACGCTGGTTGACCTGGATAAAGCCGTGCTGGACGAGTACATGCGCCACCGGGCAGAGCGCGGTTATCGGATGAACAGCGGCCGGCTGCAAGACCACCTGGTCGAAATGGGGGCGATGATCGAAGACGGCACGCCGACGGTCGCCGGGATGCTGCTGTTTGGCAAACACCCGCAGACCTTTCTGCCTCAGAGCGGGTTGATTTTTGTGAAATTTCTGGGCAAAGAGGCGCGGGGGCGCGACGGGCTGGCCGGTTATGGCCGCCGGGTCGAAATTGAAGGGCCGGCGGCGCGCATCATCGAGCGGGCCTGGCAAGTGGTCAACGAAGAGATGCGGGTCGAGGCGGTGGTCAACGGGCTGCGCCGGGAGGAAGTGTCCGAATATCCCCGGTTTGCCGTGCGCGAGGCCCTGGTTAATGCTGTCTGCCACCGCGATTACCGCCTCAGCGGGCGGCGGGTCGAAATCCGCATGTACGACGACCGGCTGGAGCTGATCAGCCCCGGCGGCCTGCCCGGCTACATCACTTTGGATAACATCGTCGAGGAGCATTTTTCGCGCAATCCCCGGCTGGTGGCGGGACTGTTCCAGTGGGGGTACATCGAGGAGTTGGGCCTGGGGGTTGACCGTATGATCGAGGAGATGTTGCAGCACGGGCACGCTCCGCCCAATTTTGAGGCCAAGCCCTACTCCTTTACGGTGCGGCTGCACAACACCCTGGAACGCGCTCCCGCCCGAAGCTGGCCCAGCAATATGAACGAGCGCCAACTGCGGGCTATGAATCTGATCGAGGAGCAGGGCCGCATCACCAACCGCGATTACCGCCAGCTTTGCCCCGATGTCAACCCCGAAACCCTCCGCCTGGATTTGGTGGATTTGGTGGACAAGGGCTTGCTGCTAAAAATAGGCGATAAAAAAGGGACGTATTATATTCTGAAGTAGCAGGTGGCAAGTAGCGGGTGGCGCGACAAATAGGGAATATATAATTTCTTCCTTGACAAATATTTCTCCTTGAATACAATTTTTTCTATGATTACTACGATTACAGGAAAAAACCAAATCACGATTCCGGCCAAACTGGTCAGACAACTCAATATTCAGCCGGGTGCTCGGCTAGATTGGTCAATTGGGGATGACGGCGTTTTAATCGCCCGGCCCTTGCCTGCCCGCAGCGATCTGGCGCGAAAAATCGCCGGAATGGGCCGCCAGTGGCTGCCGGAAGGGGCAGACCCGGTTGCTGAGTTGATCAACGAACGCAGCCGGTCTGATGCCGATGAAGGCGTGGCTTGATGATTTTGCTGGACTCGTCGGCCTGGCTGGCCCATCTATTTGGCGAGCCGGGTGTTGAGCAGGTTACTCACCTCTTCGACGATACCGACGCCGAAGTGAACATTTCAGTCCTATCTATTCCCGAAATATATGCTCGATTAAAGGCAATAGACCGAGAAGACCGTTGGCCGAGGGTGTGGGATGCCTATGGGACACTGTTTACAAAGGTGTTACCTGTAGACGAGGCCGTTGCTCATCAGGCCATTGGGTTACGAGCCGCCATCCCAAACCGTCTACCTACCATTGATGGGCTGATTGCCGCTACTGCCGCCGTCCACAAATTGATGCTGGTTCACCGCGATCCTCACTTCGCAGCTATCCCGGCTCATCTCTTATCTCAAATACAATTGCCAGATAAACAAGATCAGGAGGATTAGGTTTTGAGGGTTTCAGTGTGGATAATGCCGTCCAGCATCGTAATCACCCGGTCGGCGAAGTCGGCCATGCGCGGATCGTGGGTAACGTAGATGACGGTTTTGCGCTGTTCCTGGTTCAGCCGACGGATGAGCCGCATCACCTCGAAGCCAGTCTCGGAGTCCAGGTCGCCGGTCATCTCGTCGCCGATGATAATGGGCGGATCGTTGGCCAGTGCCCGCGCAATGGCGACACGTTGCTGCTGACCGCCCGACAGCTCGCTGGGATAGTGGTCCATGCGGTCGGCCAGACCGACCTGCTCCAATAGCATGGCCGTGCGAGCTTTACGTTCTTTGCGTTTCAGTTTTTTTGGCCAGCACCATTGGCGCTTCAACGTTTTCAAAAGCGGTAAAATTGTTGAGCAGGTTGAAGGTTTGAAAGATAAAGCCCAGCTTTTGCAGACGCAGCCGGGCGACCTGCTCTTCTTTCATCGCTACCAAATTTTCCTCATCAATCACAATATGGCCCCGGCCCGGCTCGTCCAACCCGCCCAGCAGGTTGAGCAGCGTCGTTTTGCCGGAACCACTCGGCCCCATGAGACACAACATCTCGCCTCGCGCCACCTCAATGGTCACACCGCGCAGGGCCGGAACCGCTTCTTTGCCCATCAAATAGCTTTTGTGGATGTTGTCCACCCGAATAATTGGATCAGTCATATTTACGATTTATTCCGCCGGATATTTTAGCGCGTTTTTGGCTAATTTTACCTGGATAATCTCCCCAATATCATACTCCAAAACATCGGCCAGGCTAAAACAGTAGATCAGGACATCGGCCAGTTCTTCGCCAATGGCCTGGCGGGCGGTCGGGTCGGTTTGAGCCAGATTCGTGGCCTCGTCGAGGGTCAGCCATTGGAAATGTTCCATCAGCTCCGCCGCTTCAATAGCGATAGACATGCTCAAATTCTTGGGTGAGTGAAACTGCCGCCAGTCGCGGGCATCTCTAAACTCACGCACCGTCTGTTGCAGGGCGGCCAGAGAGGGCGTATTTTGGGGGGACATATTTACCTCGATCACTCAAGGGAACTCAGTTCCCTTCTTTCCTTTCCTGTATCTTCAACACCACCACACTGCTGCCCACAAAAAAGAGTGCGGCCAGACCAAAGACGACCAGATAGCCAACGGTGGTGGTGGCGGTCAGGCTGTTCAAGCCGTCAATCAGCGGCCCGCCGAGCCGTCCGGCGATGCTGCCCACAACGGTGGCGATATTGGCCAGGCCCAGGTAGAGAGCGCCTTCGCCTTGGGGGACAATATCGGTGGCTAAAGCCCAACTGGCGCTGGCAAAAATACCGGCCCCGGCGGCAATAAAGCCCCCGGCCACAAAGAGCAGATTAACGTCTCGGGCAAAGATAAACAAAACAGCCCCCACAGCCGCCAGCAGCCCGGCGATGACCAGCAGCGGGCGGCGGCCAACCCGGTCGGCGATGGCCCCGGCAGGCAGCACCAATAAAAAGACGCCGGCCCCCAATACCAGGATGACCTGGCTGCTCAAGGCCTGGGTTTCGGCGGGCGACAGGCCCAGCACATCTTCCATATAATTGAGCAAAAAGGTGCGGATCGAGATGGCCGCCGCCCAGAACAGCAGGCGATTGGCCATCCACCAGGGAAAGGCCGGCGGCAGGTGACTGAGATTGAGCTTGAGCAGGGCCAGCGGACTGTCGAGGCGGGCTGAAAATATTTCGGCCGCAGGGGCCGGAGTTCGGAGGAGGAGGCTGGTCAGCCACAGGATGAGCCAGAGCAACCCGATCACCAGCAGGGGCGCGGCCCACAAATTACCCCCGGCCAGGGTAAACCCGGCCAGACCCACGCCGATGACCACCCCAATCGATTCCAGTACCGTTTTCAGACCGGCCATTGTGCCGTGCTGCGCCGCCGGCACCCGGTCGGGGACCAGGGCCTGCCAGGGCCCCTGCACGGTGTTGGAACTGAGGG
The DNA here is from genome assembly GCA_012032575.1 of Anaerolineales bacterium. The sequence goes on from JAAUSP010000141.1 coordinate 5,445, forward strand.
AAACCAGCGCTACGGCCACAAGCAGCAGCCACAGGCTGTCGGTGGATACAACCAGGACCAGGGCCAGGGTCAGGCCGATCACCCCGGCCAGCAGAAACGGAAAACGCCGCCCCCAGCGGGTCTGGCTGCGGTCGCTCCACTGGCCGATCAGGGGTTGGGGCAAAAAGGGCCACCACCAGGGTGGTGATGGTAATCAAGCTGAGGGTGCTGTTCTTGAGCGCCGGTGGCGCCAGCAGCCGCACTTTTTCGGTATAAATGAACGGATCGAGAATATTGAGCGCGGCGGTCAGCCCCAAGCCAAACAACCCCAGCCCCGACCAAAAAAGGCAGGCTGCGAGTTTGCGGCGCAGGGACGGCGGCGGTGTCCGGTTGAGTTAAGGTAGATGAGGCCCGGTTGACAATTTCCATAGGGAAGCCAGAGGGATTGTAGCACAAAAGGCAGGGGATAAAAACTGTATCCTACTTTTATTTGATCTACCCGGTTTCCGGTCTGTCATTTCGACCGAAGGGAGAAATCCTCGCCTTTGCTGTAAACCTGGCCTTTTTGGGAGCATTTCCGTTTGGGGGCGAGTTTTTAGACCAGCCCACCCGGAAATGAATTTCCGGGCTAGTAAACAGCGCCGGATTAATCCGGCTAGCCTCGTTCACGAGGCGCTGCTTACTGGCTCGGCGACTTCATCGCCGAGCGGGTTATACGAGACGACAAGTTCGCCCCAAAAGTGAAATGCTCCCGGAGTCTTCACCGCGCTTGATGAGACCTCATAGCCGGGCTATAATACCCGGTGGGGAGGATACCATCATGTCGTTGAAGCGATTCATCAGCCTCATTTACCTCATTTTAATCAGCGCCCACCTGCTTGCGCCGCTGGCTCTGGCTCAGGAAACAGGCCGGGCGGTGCTGGTGGTGGATGTGACCGGCCCGGTCACGCCGATTATGCTCAGTATGATCGAGCGGGCCATTGCCGAGGCAGACAGCCGGAACGCCGAGGCGCTGGTCATCCGCCTGGATACGCCCGGCGGCAGTATCGAGTTGACCCAGCAGATTATCCAGGCGTTGATTGCGGCGGATGTGCCGGTTGTTGTGTATGTCTGGCCGCCGGGAGCGCACGCGGCGTCGGCGGGGACGTTTATTACCCTGGCCGGTCACGTGGCGGCAATGGCCCCGCGCACCAGCATCGGCGCGGCCAGCCCCATTGACGGCAGCGGCGGGGAGATTGACGAAACCCTGCGGGCCAAAATCGAGAATATTCTGGTGGCCGATATTAAAGGGCTGGCCGACCGGCGGGGCGAAAAGGCGCTGGAGTGGGCCGAGCAAGCCATCACCGAGGCCAAAGCCGCCAGCGCCGACGAGGCGCTTGAGTTGGGCGTGATTGATTTTGTAGCCAGAGATTTGGATGATTTGCTGACCCAGATAGACGGCTTTACCGTCGAGGTGGCGGGCGAGGAGATCAAGTTAGCAACGGCCAGCGCCGGGGTAGATTATCTGCAAGCAACGACGATTGAAGAGTTCCTGAGTATTTTGACCAATCCCTCCATTGCCGTATTTCTTATTTCCATCGGCGGGTTGGCCCTTATTTACGAGCTGGCTAATCCCGGCGGCTATATGAGCGGCGTCATCGGGGTGATTTGTCTGTTGATTGGCTTTTATGCTCTGGGCCAACTGCCGGTCAATTATGCCGGCCTGGCTTTAATTTTATTAGCCCTGGCTTTGTTTGGAGCCGAGTTTTTTGTCCACAGTCACGGGGCGTTGACGACCGGCGGGGTGGTGTCGTTTATCATTGGCGGGCTGATTCTCTTTAATACGGACGAATTTACTTACCAAATGCCCTTGCCTTCGATAATCGGTATTCCGGCGGCGATGGCGGTCATCCTGGCTTTTGCGGCCCGCAAAGCCTGGCAGGCTCGCCGGACCAAGCCGGTGACCGGGCAGGAAGGGTTGCTGGGGGTTATCGGGACGGTCAAAGTGGCCCTGGAGCCGGACGGCAGTGTATTTGTGTTAGGCGAACGCTGGCAGGCCAGCAGTGCGAATGGGCAGTCTATTGCGACCGGAGAACGGGTCAGGGTAACGGCAATAGAGGGGCTTCATTTGAAGGTAGAAAAGGCGGCCTGAGCCTGAAACTCGGAATTTAACAGATTTCTGGCAGATCATCCCTGGCGAAAGCGGTGCAGGTTAAACGTTTTCTCTAACCATTTTCCTATGATTTTCTTAGTTTTTTCTTATGAAGTAGTGCTAACTTTCTTGTGTTAATATTCCTCATTATTTTCAATCCTTTTCTTTAACATTATGGTAGGCCAATTGAACCGGCAGATTGCAGGTTGCACTGACGCACCCTGGCCGAACGCCATAGAATCAACTCTAGACTCCTCAACAAGTGTTACTTTAATTACTCAACCTCGTGGCTTATAGGTTGTCTTACTGCCAGTCAGGGTTATTTTATTTGATAAATAGCCCTGCCGTTTTTTGTTGTTTATCCAGACATGGAGGTTTAGAGATGAAGCCCACATTGCTCGTTATAGAAGACGATAGTGTCTATAGTGAACTGCTCGAACAGCTATTAACCCATAATGGTTTTCAGGTGCAGCTAGCCAACAATGCCGCTACTGGTTTAAAGTTAGCTTATAGTATAAAACCGGACGCCGTCATTCTGGACATCATGCTGCCTGGAGTGGATGGCTGGCAAATTTGTGCCCGCCTGAGAGAGGTTTCCGATGTGCCGATTATTATGCTCACCGCTTTTGGCTCAAAGGACAATGTAGTCAAGGGATTAAATTTGGGAGCTGATGATTTTATTATCAAGCCGGTAACGATGAATGAGTTAGTCGCCCGGATTCGGGCCGTGCTCCGGCGTGTTCCGAATACTAAAAATGGTGAAGACACCCCCCGCCAACCAATTGTGATATTTGATGATTTAACGATTGATTTTACCCGGCATCAGGTGACGGTTGATGGGAAACGGATAAGCCTAAGCCCGATAGAATTTCGGCTGTTGTCAGCCCTCGTTCAGCATCGGGGCCGCATGTTGTCGCACGAGTTTCTCCTGCGCGAAGTGTGGGGATCGGAATACATGGGCGAGGTGGAATATTTACGCCAGTACATTAGCTACCTGCGCTACAAGATTGAAAAAGACCCGGCCAAGCCCAATTTAATTCACAATGAATGGGGTTATGGTTATCGTTTTGGTTAGATAAAAGAAAAGGCCGGTTGCCAAACTAAGTTGGCAACCGGCCTTTTTTCTATCGTGGCCCTTCGCCCAAATCTAGAATGGAAGGCCGACGTTCCCGGCCACAATTGGGGCAGCCGAGGAGAGGGTTGGGCACGTCGCTGAAGCACTCGCTGCACCAGCCGGTCACTTCGACTTCCTGCTTGAAGCCAAAAAACTTTTTCACCACCGCCCCCTCTAATTTAAGGGTCGCAGCGCCGTTGGCCCGTAGAATATCGGGCACGGGACAGCTCTGGCACAGGCTGGGTTGCCACGGCGGCGATTCCGGATTCTGCTCAATCAGGCGGCATGCCTGCGTACTGCGCCCCCGATGAAAGTCACCAAAATAAAATTTACATTCTTTGCCGGCTGGTGTTTTCATAATGAAAAATTATAGCAGGCTTATGTTAGAAATCCATTAGAGATGAGGCGAGGAAGCGAGGAAAGAATTCGCCTCCTCGCGTTATCGCCTCATCGCCTCACACGCGGGTCAAATACTGCCCGGTGCGGGTGTCAATCCGAATGACATCGCCGACGTTGACAAACAGGGGTGTGTTCACCACCAGGCCGGTGGTCAGCGTGACCGGCTTGGTCGCGCCTTGAGCGGTATCACCGGCAAAACCGGGTTCGGTCTCAACCACTTTCAGCTCCACGGTCGTGGGGATTTCGATGTCCAGTGCCTCGCCGTTGTAGCTGGAAATCTTCACTTCCATGCCCTCGACCAGGTAGGGCACAATATCGCCCAGAATATCGGCGTTGAAGGCCGGCTGGTCAAACGTTTCCTTATCCATAAAATGGTACAGTTCGCCGTCGCTGTAGAGATATTCGGCTTTGGTGTGATCCAGGCTGATGTCCTCGACCCGCTCGCCGCCGTTAAAAGTCTTTTCATAAATGGCCCCGGTGCGCAAATTGACCACCTTGGTGCGGATGGTGGCGCTGCCCCGCCCGGTTTTGTTGTGAGTAAATTCCAATACCTTAAAAAGTTCCCCTTCGTGGGTAAAGGTTGTGCCCTTGCGCAGGGCATTGACTTCGATCATAGGTAATCCTCCAGGTAGAAATGATATGAAACGTGTTGCGTCTTGCGTCTTGCGTAATTTTAACGGAAGACGCAACACGCAACACGATAAGATATACTCAGTGTCTTATAAAGTAACTCTAAAATCGTAAATCGTAAATCGTAAATCCCTAAATCCCTCCGTAATCAATCCAATCCTCGGCCATTTTGGGCAGGTTGGCCAGCAGGCCGCGCTGCTCGGTCACATGGGGCAGCGATTCGAGAAAGGCGGAGCCATAGCTTTTGCTCATCACCCGCCGGTCGAAAATGGCAACCACGCCCCGGTCCTGGTGCGAGCGGATGAGCCGCCCAAACCCCTGGCGGAACATCAAAATGGCTTGTGGAATAGAGTATTGGCTGAACGCATCGTCAAACGTTTCGGCGCGGGCGGCCACAATCGGGTCGCTCGGTACGGCAAAGGGGATGCGGGTGATGACCACGCAGCTCAACGCCGAGCCGGGGATGTCCACCCCCTCCCAGAATGAGCGCGTCCCCAGCAAAATAGCCTGCTCCGCGTTTTTGAAATTTTCCAGCATCTGGCGGCGATTGGTCCCGTCACCCTGTTCGTATACCACAATCCCGGCCTCGGCCAGTGGCCCTTTGATATTGCCGGCCACGTTGCGAAGCTGGGTGTAGGCCGTAAACAGCACCAGGGTTCGCCCCCGAATCTGTTTGGCTAAGTTAATCAGCGCCGTTTCGACCGCCTTCTGGTGGCCCGGCGCTTCGGGTTCGGGGATGTCGGTGGGCAGGTAGAGCAGGGTGTTGTTCTCGTAATCAAAGGGCGAGCCGACCGCCGCTTCCTCGGCATCCCACAGGTGCAGCCGCTCCTGAAAATATTCAAACGAATTGTTGGTCCGCAGGGTGGCCGAGGTCAACACCACCGACTCTTTGGGCTTGAGCAAATGCTCATGCACCAGATTGCCCACGTGCAGCGGCGCGTTGTGCAGCGACAAAGCTTTGCTCTGCATATTCTGCTCCACCCACAAAATCCGCTCGCGGCTGGGCTGGGCCAGAATGACCTGCAAATTGCTGCGCACCTCGTCAAGTTGGCCGCGATAAAAGGTCAGGGTGGACAGCAGTTCTTCCCAGTTGGCCACATCGTAGCTTTCCAATTCGGTCAGCATGGTGTAGAGAATACCCAGCGCTTTGGACACTTCTCCCAGGCTGGCCCCGGTGTGGTCCCAGGTTAACTCCACGTTCGACCAGGCCGGCTGGGCCCGGGTATCTTCGGTGAGCCGGATTTTTTGATTATAACGGCTGCCGCCGGGGAACTCGGTCACAAAGGCATTGAGCACGGTAAAAAGCTGGCGCACCCCTTTGCCCGCTTTTTCCACCGCCTCGTGGCATTTGAAGACAATATCGTTGATGTCGCCCCGCACGTGCGGCGGCGCAGCACTCAAACAGCGCCGGGCTACTTCGTGGATAAAGCCGGCTCGCTGGCCAGAGCTGCGCAGCGGCTGGCTCAACTCGCTCAACAGTTGGCCCAGCGATTTTTGATCCACCTCGAAACTCAACTGGCTGGTCACGCTGTCTTCCAGGTGATGAGCCTCGTCAATAATCAGGTATTTGTATTCCGGGATCACCCGGCTGTCTACGGCAATATCGGCCAGCAGCAGGGCGTGGTTGACCACAATTACATGGGCCGACTCGGCGGCGCGGCGGGCGCGGGCGTAAAAACAGGTTTCGGCGCTGCATGTGCGCGCGGTGCATGTGGTACTATCGGAGGCCACCTGATGCCACAACGCCTGCTCGGCGTAATCGGGCATAAACAGCTCTTCCCGGTCGCCGGTGGTGGTGCTGGGCAGCCAGACCAACAATTTTGCCAGTAGCCGCAGCTCTTTGGGGTTGAGATTTTCTTTTTGCCGGAACAACTGCACCCGGTGCGGACAGATATAATTGCTGCGCCCCTTGAGGGCTACCGCCTTGAATTTAACCGGCAAAATCTTTTGCAGCATCGGAATATCTTTGTTGATGAGCTGGTCTTGCAGGTTAATGGTGTTGGTCGAAATGACCACCCGCTGCCCGTTTTGCACCGCCCAATAAATGGCCGGGATGAGGTAAGCCACCGATTTGCCCGTGCCCGTGCCGGCCTCAACCATCAGGTGGTTCGGCTCGTTGAACGCGCCGGCCACGCTGGCCAGCATGTCCACTGCTCGGGCGATGCGTCAAATTTCGGGAAGCTGCGCTCAAACAGCCCATCGTCTTCCAACAGTCCCGACAAAGCTCTGATGTCCAGCGGAGTCGGATTGGTGACGGGCTTCAGCGGCGGGTCGAAGGCCCGGCTGTCGGGGTCGGAGCGCATCAGGGCAAAGCCGCCGTCCACCGCCGAGTCGTCCATCAGCCCTTTGGCCGCCAACTGCTGGCCCAGCGTGCCGGCGGGCGGGGTGTAACGGCGCTCGCGGCCCAGGTCACGGAAAATATAGGCCAGCGGCCAATCGGTTTTGCTGGCAATCTGGGCCACTTCCTCAATAATGCGGCTGTCCAGGCGGCGGGCCTGGTCGAGCAGGGCCTCAAACAACCGCCGGGCTGCTTCCGCATCGTCCAGGGCGCGGTGGGCCTGGCCGTCGGGGGGCAGCTTGACATCCAGGTATTTCAACAGCGCGGACAGGCCGTAGCGACCGGCGTGCGGCAGCAGAATACTGGCCAACTCAAAGGTGTCAATGCCGACGTTCTGTTCAAACAACCCCTGCCGGACCAAAAAACTTAAATCAAAGCCGATGTTGTGGCCGATAATCGGGTTATCGCCGACAAAGCGGCGCACCTCCGACAGCACCGCCCCGATTTTGGGGGCGCCTTTGAGGTCGGCCGGGGTGATGCCGGTGAGTTGTTGAATTTTATAGGGAATGGGCCGGCCCGGATCAAGCAGGGTATGATAGGATTCATACACCTGGCTGCCCTTAAAACGGATTGCCCCGATTTCCAGGATGGCATCCTGTTCCGGGTCAAGCCCGGTGGTTTCAATATCCAGGGAAACGTATACTCTGGCCAAAATTGTCTACTTTCTAGCACCTGCTGGCTGGCGCAAACGTATATTATACAAGGAATGTGTTAATTGGGCGAAATTTGGTATATTTTTCCCGTTGGTGAAAAGTTAAAAACTGTGCTAGAATATTAAGAGTCAAGATTAGGGCATTGCAAGATTTAACTATCGTGATGCGTGGTGCGTGAGGATTTTAGGCCTGAAATCCTCACGCATCACGAGTATTAAGGTTTAACATTGTGAGTTTGTGGAACCGTTTTATCAATTGGTTGAACGACGCTGATCCCAAACCTGCGCCGGGCTCGAAGCCCCAACCCCCCGCTCCCACCGCCGACCCCAGCCAGGATATCGAGGCCCAATTAAAAGTGGTGGAAGATAAGCTGGACCAAACAGTTCAGGATTTGGCCGATGGCTTGATCAACCGCGCCCAGTTTGAAAATCTTTATCGCCATTATCAAAATCAGCGGCGGGTGATACGTGGCTTTTTGCAGCAGGCCAGCGACCCGGCCATGCTCAAAGTTGGCGCGGGCGAGAGTATGGTCATTCGTCAGCGTTTTGCGGCCAAAGTGCTGGCCTATGCCGTTTACGACAACATCACCAGCCTGCCGCTGCGCACGGTCGGCCAGTTCCCTCTCGAAAGCGAACTGGTGGTTGGCTTCTTCTCCGGCTTTCGCTCGGCCATTGCCGAAATTATGGGCACCGGCGCACGCAAAGCCGTGACCGACGACGGCAAGGTGCTGATTTACGTGCCCGGCCAGAAAAGCACCCTGATTGTGCTCTACTCCGCCGAGCCGGCCGACATCGAAAGCCTCAGCCTGCGCCAGGCCCACGAGCACTTTGAAAAGATCAATGCGCCCGTCCTGGCGAAGACGCCTGTTCTCGAAAATCAGCTTATTTTTAATTACGAGATGTTTCTCAAATTAGCGTGAGGAAGGATTGAAAGGTTGGAAGATTGGAGGGTGGCAAAATACCAACCAATCTGCCGGTCTTTCACGGTTGTATGGATCAGGTTGACCCGGAACAAATTCTGCGTTACAAGGTTGCCATTATTGGCGATGGCAACGTGGGCAAAACTACGTTGCTGCGCCGCTTCGCCACCGGCATGTTTCAGGAATCGCGGATTATGACCATCGGCGTTGACTTTCAAACGGTGGTGGTCAAGAGCGGCGACCTGTCATTTAAGTTGACCGTCTGGGATTTGGCCGGTCAGGAGCGCTTTGCTTCCTTTCGCGAAAACTTTTACCGGGGGGCGCGGGCAGTGGCGATGGTCTACGATGTGAGCGACCGGCAGTCCTTTGAAAACTTGCCCCGTTGGGAGCAGGAAGCCAAAAGCGTGGTGGATCATCACCGTTTCCTGGTGGTGGCTAACAAAGTTGACCGGCCCAACCGCGTCATCGAGGCCATCGAGGGTAAACAGTATGCCGCTTCGATCAGTGCGGCTTATCTGGAAACCAGCGCCAAAACCGGCGATGGCGTCGCCCGGCTGTTTGAGTTGCTGGCCCGGGCCGCCCACACCCAGCGAGGCGAGCCGGATGTAAAGCCAAAGTCCCATTGACGTTTGCCTGACCCTATGTTAAGATGAAAGAACTACTCAGGGGATCACTGTATCACCCCCCGGACTTGTTAAGGAGAATCCACCCAATGCAGAAAAAATATATTCTTGAGCAGATTGATATTTTTCAAGAGTTAGACTCAAGCCAACTGAGCTTGATTGAGCAAATTTGCCAGGAAAAAGCTATAATCAGGGCGATGTCATTTTTAAAGAAAATCTGGCCAGCCACGAA
>JAAUSP010000142.1 GCA_012032575.1 Anaerolineales bacterium
CGCGCTCGACCGGCAGGCCATCATTGACCAGGCGCTGCACGGCCAGGGCTGCTGGCCAACGGTCCCATCCGCTCGTGGGAGTTGGGCCTACAACCCCGATCAGCCGCCCATCCCCTTCGATCCCGGCAAAGCCGCCAGTCTGCTCGACGAGGCCGGCTGGCGCGACAGCGACGGCGATGGCCTGCGCGACAAAGACGGCCGCCCGCTGGCCTTCAATCTCCTCACCAGCGACGACCCCGACCGGGTCAAAGTGGCCGAAACGGTCAGCCAGCAGTGGCGACAGGCCGGCATTGGGGCCAGCGTCGAGGTGGTGGGGGCGGGGTTGGGTGACCGCCTGGCCAACCACCAGTTCCAGGCCGCCCTGGCCGAAGTGCTGCTGACCGGCGAACCCGATCCCTACCCGTTCTGGCATCAAACCCAAATTCAGGGCGGTCAGAATTACGCCGGCTGGAGCCACGACGAAGCTTCGATGCTGCTGGAACAGGCCCGCGCCGTCACCGATAAAGGCCGCCGCAACGACTTTTACTATCAATTTCAACACATCTTTGCCGAAGAAATGCCCTCGCTGATCCTTTTCCACCCGGTTTATACCTACGGCATCAGCCGCGAAGTCCACGATGTGCAGCTTCTCCCCATGAACAACCCCAGCGACCGCTTCCGCACCATTGCTCAGTGGTATCTGCTCACCCGTCGGGTGATCGAAAGTGAGGCCCCCTTGCCGGGTCTTGCGCCGCCCCAATAACTTACGGCCTTAAAGACTCACCCCCTTCCATTTTCAAAAATTCAAGGTTTGGGGTAACATTGCGAAGTAATTTCGGGGGCGTAAAAAGTGATTTTTTTCACGTTTTACCCATCTATATCCTTTATCAATTTCGTTTGTATATTTAAGGAGAAACCTCATGAGTAAACTTGTCAACGTTGCGGTAACTGGCGCAGCCGGCCAAATTGGTTATGCGATGCTCTTTCGTCTAGCGTCCGGCGAGATTTTTGGTCACGATACCCGTGTGGCCTTGCGCCTGCTGGAAGTAACCCCCGTTCTGAAGGCTTTGGAAGGGGTGGTGATGGAATTGGACGACTGCGCCTTCCCCCTGCTCGACAGCGTGACCATCTCTGACGACGCCAACGTGGCCTTTGACGGGGTCAACTGGGCTTTGCTGGTTGGCTCGAAGCCGCGCGGCAAAGGCATGGAACGCAGCGACCTGATCCGCGATAACGGGCCTATTTTTGTGGGCCAGGGCCAGGCGCTCGCCGCCCGCGCCGCCAGTGATTTGCGGGTGCTGGTCGTCGGCAACCCGGCCAACACCAACTGCCTGATTGCGGCCAACAATGCCGCCGGAGTACCGGCCGAGCGGTTTGCCGCCATGACCCAGCTCGACCACAACCGGGCCGTTATCCAACTGGCTAAAAAAGCCGGCGTAACCGTCAACGAAGTGAGTAATGTGACCATTTGGGGCAACCACAGCCCCAGCCAGTATCCCGATGCCGAAAACGCCAAAATCAACGGCCAGCCAGTCTACGATGTTATCAGCGACCACGACTGGCTCCAAAATGCCTTTGTGACCACCGTCCAGAAACGCGGTGCGGCAGTCATCGAAGCACGCGGCGCTTCGTCGGCGGCTTCGGCAGCCAACGCGGCCCTCAATCACGTTCAGAACATGGTCAAAGAGACCCCTGCCGGGGACTGGTTCTCTTGCGCTGTGCCCTCCGATGGCAGCTACGGCGTGGATGAAGGGCTGCTCTTCTCCTTCCCCATCACCAGCGATGGCCAGGGCGGTTACAGTATCATTCAGGGTTTACCCATGAGCGACTGGGCCAAAGGCAAATTTGCCGCCACCCTGCAAGAACTGCACGATGAGAAGGCAGTCGTAGCAGATTTATTGAAAAAGTAATTTGGTATTGCGTGTTGCGTGTTGCGTAAACTTAACGGAAGACGCAACACGCAACACGTTGCTTATATTTAGCTAAAGATATACTTATGCCCAAGACTCTCACCATCGGCTCGCGGCGCTCGCTGCTGGCTCAAACCCAAACAAATATGGTCCGGGACATGCTCCTGGCCGCCTGGAATGATCTGGCGGTAGAGATTGTGTTTATGGACACCCAGGGTGATCTCAACCGGCACGACCCGCTGCCGGCGATTGGCGGCAAGGGCTTATTCACCACCGAATTGGAAACGGCCCTGCGCGAAGGCCGGATTGATCTGGCCGTCCACAGTCTCAAAGATTTGCCGGTCGAAGATAGTCCCGGCCTGACCGTTGCCGCCGTGCCGCAGCGAGCCGGGACTCAGGATATGCTGCTCTCCCATCAGGCCACCCGCCTGGAAGATTTGCCCAAAAACGCCGTTGTCGGCACCAGCAGCCTGCGCCGGGCGGCTCAAATCCTGGCCCTGCGCCCCGATCTCGCCATTAAAGATATTCGGGGCAATGTGGATACCCGGCTGCGCAAACTGGATGACCCCAGCTTTGGCTATGCGGCCATTCTGCTGGCGCAGGCAGGGCTGCATCGCCTGGGCCACACCGACCTGGAACACGCTTACCCCATTCCTCACCCCGTGATGCTGCCCGCTCCCGGCCAGGGCGCGCTGGCTGTGCAGTCCCGTGCCGATGATCCTGACACCCGCCGTTATCTGCAAGCGCTGGAGCATTCGCTCACCCGCGCAGCCGTCACCGCCGAACGGGCTTTTTTGGCCGGGTTAGGCGGCGGTTGTTCGCTGCCGGTTGCCGCACTGGGTACTGTGACGGGATCGCAACTGGATTTACAGGCGCTGGTAGCCAGCCCCGATGGCTGCCGAGTCATTCGAGTCAACGGCAGCGCCCCCTTAGACTCGGCCCAGGAGTTAGGCCGCCAGCTCGCCGCCAAAGCATTGGCTCAAGGCGCAAAAGAATTATTACAATTGTGAATTGTGAATTGTTCGCAATTAACTTTTTTCGTTAACAATTCACAATTGACTATTCACAATTCACAATTATAAGCATGGAACAGCCATGTCAAACCAAGACAACACCTCTCCGCTGGCCGGCCAACGGGTGCTGGTCACCCGGCCGGTTCACCAATCGGCTGATTTTATGGCCGCCCTCCGCGTGCTGGGGGCAGAACCTATTGCTTTCCCAACCATCGAAATTACTCCCATTGCCGACACCGGCCCGCTAGATGAGGCCATTGGGCGTATCATTGCCCGTTCCGCCAAGGAGCAGTATCACTGGCTGGTGTTGACCAGCACCAATGGCGTGGCGGCCTTTTGGGAACGGCTGGCAGCGGCCGGGCGTGACGCCCGCACTTTGGCCGGCATAAAAATTGCCGCCATTGGCCCCGCCACCACTGCCGCCCTGCGTGAGCGCAGCATCATCCCCGAATTGGTGCCGGATGTCTACACCGCCGAAGGCATCCTGGCTGCCTTTGATGAACTGGGGCCGGTGGTCGGTCAGCGCTTTTTACTGGCCCGCGCCGACATCGCCCGCCGCGCCCTGACCAAAGGTTTGCTGGACCGGGGGGCGGAGGTGGACGAAATTGCCTCGTATCGCACCGTACCCGTCTCCGGCGGTTCCCTGCCCCCTATGGCTGATATTGTCACCTTCACCAGTTCCTCGACGGTGCAAGGCTATGTCAACTGCCTGGAAGGGCGTACTCCAGCGGACATGCTGGTGAACAGCCGGGTGGTCTGCATCGGGCCGATCACCGCCGGCACCGCCCAGGAGTTGGGCGTGCCGGTCAGCGCTGTGGCGGAAGAGTATACGATTCCGGGGCTGTTGGCAGTGTTACAGAAATTGGCGAAAGCGTAGCCCGCTGCCTTTATAAATCAAACAAATCCCTGACTTACCCAGAAGCGAGCAGAATCTGCCCGCTTCTTTTTTCTTTTAAATATTTGTGCAAATTAATGACAAAATAATGATATTTTCTTGACAATACGAATGCAGAATAGCCTGAGTTGCGTATTATAACAAAAGGATATAAGCCCTGCCCTGAATCCTTAACTACGCGCTGGAAAGGATAAAACCAATGGTCGAGAATATCCACTCCTGGGAACGTATCTTGCTGGGTTTGGCCTACGAAGCCTGGCACACCGTCGTTCCAGCTCCGGCAGAACCTATTCAAGATAAAGGGCTGCTTCAGCGAGCTTATGCCTATTGTGACTCGCTCACCGCCCGGCACAGCCGCTCGTTCCATCTGGCGTCGGCCCTGCTGCCTCGCCCCAAACGCCAGGCCACCCGAGCGCTGTATGCCTTTTGCCGCATCACCGACGATTTGATTGACCGCTCGACCGGCGATGCCGAGGTCAGGCTGCGACTGTGGCGGCAGCGGGTGTCAACCTGGCATCCCCCAGCGGATGACCTGGTGGCCATGGCCTGGGCCGATGCGCGGGCACAATACCAGATTCCGCAGCGCTACGCCGAGCAGCTCATCGAAGGGGTTGCCCGCGATTTGCAGCAAACACGTTACGAGACTTTTGCCGATCTGGCTACTTACTGCTACGGCGTCGCTTCGACGGTGGGGTTGATGAGCATGCACATCACCGGCTTTAGCGGGCCAGAAGCGATCCCTTACGCGGTCAAACTGGGGGTCGCCCTGCAACTGACCAACATCCTGCGCGATGTGGGTGAAGATTGGCGGGCGGGGCGGGTCTACCTTCCCCAGGAAGAACTAGCGGCGTTTAACCTCAGCGAAGCCGATCTGGCCGCCGGGCGGGTAGACGAGCGCTGGCGGACTTTCATGCGTTTTCAGATCGAGCGCACGCGCCGTCTGTACGTCGAAGCGCAGCCGGGTATTGCCCTGCTCAACCCGGATGGCCGTTTTGCCATTACTGCCGCCGCCGGGTTGTACAGCGCTATTTTGAACGACATCGAACGCCACGATTTTGATGTCTTCCGGCGGCGGGCTTATGTGAACGGCTGGGGCAAGCTGCGCCGCCTGCCGGGTTTATGGTGGCAAAGCAAGCAGGATACCTGGGGCTGACCAAACTGAGTCTTGGAGTCCAACTCCAACCAAAAATAATCCGAGGGAGAAAAGGTTAGTGAAAAAAAAGATTATTATTATTGGCAGTGGTTTTGGCGGGCTGGGGGCAGCAGCCCGGCTGGCTGCCAAGGGTCACGAGGTCCAACTTTTTGAAAAGCGGGATAAACTCGGTGGCCGGGCTTATGTGTATGAGATCAATGGTTTCAAATTCGATGGCGGGCCGACGGTTATCACCGCCCCTTATACGTTTGACGAGATTTTTGCGGCAGCGGGCCGGCGACGGGAGGATTACTTCAAGCTGGTTCCCCTCGATCCATTTTATCGCGTCTTTGACCACCACGGCCACTCCTTTGATTATCATCGTGATCCCGCGGCTACCCTGGCTCAAATTGACCGCTGGAATCCTGATGATAAGGCAGGGTATCAGGATATGGTTGAGCAGAATGATGCTGTTTTCTGGCGCTATCGAGAATACACCGAGAAGCCTTGTCTGAAGCTGGCCGATATGCTGCCTGTTTTACCCGACGCGATCAAAAAAGGGTCCTTTTTAGGTATGCACCGTTACGTTTCGCAGTTTATCCAAAATGACTTCTTGCGGCGGGTCTTTTCTTTTCATCCCCTCCTGATCGGCGGCAGCCCGTTTGACACACCCTCGTTCTACGCCCTCATCCAGAGTTTTGAGCGTCACTGGGGGGTTCATTATGCTATGGGCGGCACCGGGGCTATTGTTGAGGCGTTTGGACGATTGTTAGCTGAACTGGGGGTAACGATTCACTTTAAGGCTGAAGTGGCCGAAATCCTTATCAACCAGCGGCGGGCCAGCGGCATTCGCCTGATAGATGGCACAGTTCATTACGCCGACGACATCATTTCCAACGCCGATGTGGCCTTTACCTACCGCCACCTTATTCCGGCAGAGTACCGGCGCAAATACACCAACCGCAAAATCGAAAAGATGAAATACAGCATGTCGTTGTTTGTGATCTATTTTGGTACCAAACGGCGCTATACCGACTCAGCCCTGAGCCATCACAATCTCATTGTCAACCAGCGGTACAAAGGGCTGCTGGACGATATTTTTAAGAAGCAACGCCTCCCTGAAGATCTTTGCCTCTACTTGCACATGCCCACCCTGACCGACCCCTCAATTGCTCCGCCCGGCTGCGAACTGTTTTATGTCCTCTCGCCAGTGCCGCATTTGGGTTCAGGGACCGATTGGACCCAGGCAGCAGCGGGTTATCGGGATAAAATCATGCAGTTTCTGGAAGATAATTATCTGCCCGATTTGCAGGCCAATATCATCGCCGAACATTTTATTGACCCCCTCCACTTCCAGAATACGCTCAACAGCTACCAGGGTGCGGCTTTCTCCATCCAGCCGACCCTGTTCCAATCAGCCTGGTTCCGGCCTCGCAACCGCTCTGAGGAGTTTGCCAATCTTTATTTTGTAGGCGCTGGGACACACCCCGGCGCGGGTGTCCCAGCCGTGTTGGCGTCGGGCAAAATTGCAGCCGAGTTGATTGATCCAACGCCGGCGTTGGTTAAGGTCAGGTCAGGTTTGCAGCCGCACTATTTTCCAGATACACTCATATAGTCATGGCTCCACAATTTGAATTGGGTTTTACTCAGACCGGCCAGGAAATTACCCTGGACCAGTTGCCCAGCTACGGTCAAATTCCACCCTGGTTGAGCGGTACGCTGCTGCGTAATGGGCCGGGCGCGTTGCAGGTCGGCCAGCAAAAGTACCGCCATTGGTTTGATGGGCTGGCCATGCTGCACAAGTTCTCTTTTCAGGCAGGCCAGGTGTCGTATGCCAACAAGTTTCTCGACTGCCAGGCCTACCGCCAGGCCCAGGCCACCGGCAAAATCACTTATTCCGAATTTGCCACCGACCCCTGCCGCTCGCTCTTTCAGCGGGTATTTGCCGTATTTTCACCGCACATCACCGACAGCGCCAAGGTCAACGTAGCCCGGCTGGCCGGTCGCTTCCTGGCCCTGGGAGAAACACCCCTGCAAGTGGAGTTCGACCCGGCCACGCTGGCCGCGGTGGGCGTCTACCATTACGAAAAACAACCCATCGGCCAGATAACCACGGCTCACCCCCAGTTTGAGCCTGACCACAGCGCCGCTTATAATTTGATCACGCGCTTCTCACGGGTCAGCCAGTACCGGCTGTACCGGCTGGCTGCCGGAAGCAGTCCCCGGCTAATCGGCGCGGTCCCAACCGGCGAGCCGGCCTATATGCACAGTTTTGGTATGAGCCAGAACTATTTCATCGTGGCCGAGTTTCCGCTGGTGGTTAACCCGCTCAGCTTGTTGTTCTGGCTCAAACCGTTCATCGAGAATTTCCAGTGGAAGCCCCGCCAGGGCACCCGTTTTTATGTGCTTGACCGCCACACCGGCGAATTGATGGGCCGTTACGAGAGCGAGGCTTTTTTTGCGTTTCACCACATCAACGCCTTTGAGCAAGACGGCGAACTGATGGTTGACCTGGCAGCTTATCCCGACGCCTCAATCATCGAGGCTTTTTATCTCAAGCGGCTGCAAGACACCGCCTCGCGGCTGCCCTTTGGCCAGCTCCGGCGCTACCGACTCCCCCTTAAAGGGTCGAAGGTCACTTACGAGACGCTGTCGGACGAGTGCCTGGAGTTGCCCCGCTTCGACGACGACCGGTTCAATACACGCGGCGATTACCGCTTTGTCTACGGTATGAGCGTCAACCGGAACTGCCCGGAAAGCTTTTACAACCAGTTGGTCAAAATTGATATCGAAGGCCGGTGTTCCGCCTGCTGGTATCAAGAAGGCTGTTACCCCGGCGAACCGATTTTTGTGCGCGCCCCCGGCGCGGTGGCCGAGGATGGCGGCGTTATCCTCTCCGTGGTGCTGGATGCCGTCCGGGGCAATTCTTTCCTGCTCATTCTCGACGCCCCCTCCATGGCCGAACTGGGCCGGGCCGAAGTCCCCCAGTCCATTTTGCACGGTTATCACGGTCAATATTTTGCCGCTTCTTAAATTGCGTCTTTCCCTACTTCTCTGCTAAAATCGAGCCACTTTGACAGAGGTCAGTAGCCAAATGCCAGTAGTCAGATTTTTTCTGGCTACTGATTACTGGCTACTGACTACGCTCTTCCAGGAGTTCGGTATGCTCATGACCGAAAAACCCAAGAATATTTGGCAGCGGCTGGATGGCCCGCTCAAAGTGGGGCTGGTGTTCGCCGCGCTGGGGATTATCTTGACCATTGTCGGCATCTTTCGCGACCCAACCACGCCGATTACGGCCTGGTCGTTGGGGGTGGGCAGCCTGATTTCGGGCGTCACCTGGGGGCTGGTCAGTTGGGCCATTGCCACCGCCGCCGTAGAAGTCGAGAACGACGTGAGTCAGGCTGAAGCTGAATCTGCCACCAGCACTGAAACGGATGAGCCGAAATAACGTCATCCTGACCGGCTTGATTGGCTTGATCGGGGCTGTGCTGGTCACGGCGCTCTGTTTGGCGGTGATGCGCTGGGCGTGGCTTCCGGTTCTCGTCACCAATTCCCTCTTTGGCTGGGCCATCTTTCTGTTTTTGCTGATTTTCTCCGTATCCGAAATCCCGGTAATGATCGTGGGCATGCGCCGGATTGCCGCCAGTGCCAACCCCAAAGCCCGCTATCTGGCCCTGCTGCTCAACTGTGGTTATGTGTTTTTTGGCGCGGTCTATGCCGTGCCGTATATTTTATTGACCGGCGGACTGGCGCTCGGCGCGCTGTTGGCGAGCTTGAGCCTGGTCCGCTTTATCTCTTCTCTCATCTATTTAAGCAAATGAACAAACCTTTTCAACTCCGCGATATTCAGGCTTTGATTATTGATATGGATGGTGTGCTGTGGCTGGACAATACCCCCCTGCCCGGCCTCGTCCCCTTTTTTGATTTTTTGAACCGCCGTTCCATCCCTTTTATCCTGGCCACCAACAACGCCAGCAAAACGCCCAACCAATATGTAGACAAGCTGGCCCGTTTTGGCGTGACCATCGGCCCGGAGCACGTTTTGACTTCCCCCCTGGCCACAGCCGCCTATCTCAAGCATCGCTATCCGCCGGGGACGCGGGTTTTTGCCGTGGGTCAGGAAGGTATTCTGGAAGTGATGCGGCAGGCCGGTTTTGAGCTGGTCTATGATCTCAGCCAACCGGCGGAGGTAGTGGTCGCCGGGGTGGATTTCACCCTGACTTACGACAAGCTCAAGTATGCCACCCTGCATATTCAGCGGGGGGCGCATTTTGTCGGTACCAACGGCGATCTGACCTTTCCCGCCGAAGAAGGCCCCTGGCCCGGCGCTGGCTCCATTCTGGCAGCGATTCAGGCGGCCACCGGCGTTGCGCCTGTGACCATTGGCAAACCGGAGCGGCTGATGTTTGACATTGCTGTGGAGAAAATGGGCCGCGATCCGGGCCAGACTGCCATGCTCGGCGACCGGCTCGAAACCGACATTTTGGGCGGCCAGCAGGCCGGGGTCAAAACCATCCTGGTTACCACCGGCATTGACAACGAAACCTCAAGCCAGCTCAAAGGCATTTACCCCGACGCGATTTTCAGCGGGCTGGAGTCCCTTGTTGCGGCGTGGGCGTAGCAGAAGAAAACCTCAAAGGCACGAAGACATAAAAAACTTTAAGCTCAGAGGGGGTCTGCGACCCCCAGACGCCGGTCGCAGACCGGCTTGGAGCGAAAATGGCTTCCGCTATCCCACAAAAGTGACAAACTCAGCCAGAGTCTTTTTGCCGATCACAGGAACACGGGCATCCTCGGCGGGGTAGCCGACGACGAGGATCAGATAAGCACGTTCGTTGGGCGGGCGCTGGAGGATTTCGCCCAGGAAATTCATGGGGCTGGGAGTGTGGGTCAGCGAGACCAGTCCGGCCTGATGCACCGTCGCAATCAACATGCCCGTCGCAATCCCCACCGACTCGCTCACATAATAGTGCTTGATTTTGCGGCCGTCCGCCGCCAAACCGTAATTCTGGGCAAAGATGACGATGAGATAAGGGGCGGTTTCCAGAAAAGGTTTGTGTTCGTCTGTACCCAGGGGGGCCAGCGCGTCCAGCCACTCTTCCGGGGCGCGATTATGGTAAAACTCGCGCTCTTCGGCCTCCGCCGCCAGCCGAATTTGCCGCTTGATTGTCGGATCAGCGACCCCCACAAAATGCCAGGGTTGGAAATTCGCTCCGCTGGGCGCGGTACCTGCCGCCAGCAAACAATGCTCGATGATGTCACGGGGCACGGGCCGATCCGAAAAATCGCGCACCGTCCGCCGCCGGCGCAGGTCGGCGTAAAAATTGGCAGCCCGCTGCTGCATAATCTCAACCGGATATTCATGATACTGATCCAATGACATCATTGTTTGGGTCACTGCAACCTCCAAATTTGAACCAATTGTCCCAATTTGTCTTTTATGGGTGATTAGAGGCAATACTCGATAATCTCCAATCTCCAATCTCCAATCTCTAATCTCTAATCTCTCTTTTCGGAGAACCCTATGCTCAATCTCTTCAATCCCAAACCCCTCTGCATCGCCCATCGCGGCGCGTCGAGCCTGGCCCCGGAAAACACCCTGGCGGCGGCACGCAAGGCTCTGGAAATCGGGGCCGACATGTGGGAGCTGGATGTCAGCGTGACCGCCGACGGCGAACTGGTAGTTCTGCACGACGACTCGCTGGCCCGCACCACCAATGCCCCGCTCCTGTTTCCCGACCGCGCTCCCTGGCTCATTTCGACCTTCACCCTGGCCGAAGTGCGCCAACTCGATGCCGGTTCCTGGTTTGTCGAAACGGACCCTTTCGGCACAATTGCCGCCGGAGCCGTCAGCCCAACCGAACAAACTTCCCTGGGCGGTGAGCCGGTCCCCACCCTCCGCGAGGCCCTGCTGCTGACCCGCGAGCACAACTGGCGGGTCAACGTCGAAATCAAGTCCCTGATCCCGCCCTTAACCGATTTTCCAGTGGTTGAGGCGGTCGTCCGTCTCATCGAAAGCCTGGGCATGAGCGAGCGAGTGCTGCTATCCTCATTTGTCCACCCGTTTATGCAGCAGGCTAAAACCCTGAATCCGGCCATCGCCGTGGCGGCACTGCTGGACGAAGGCGAAACCTGGCCCTCCGGCCTCACCGTTGACGCCTTTCATCCCCACCACACCAGCGTCGAGCCGGCCCGCACCCAGGCGCTGCGCCGGGCCGGGATTGGCGTCAATGCGTGGACCGTCAACGACCCCGCCGAAATGGAACGTCTCATCGCCGCCGGAGTGACCGGGCTGTTCACCGATTTTCCGCAGGTTTTGAGGCAGGTCGCAGGGTAGCAGGGCCGGTCAGGGCCGCCGGGCTGTAAACCAGTTCTCCGGCCAGAAGCGCCAGCCCCACCTGGGCCTGGGCCAGCGTCGCCAGTCCGGCGATTTTACCGCCAATCAATTGAGCCGGGCTGGCGCTGACAATCAACACTTCCAACACCCTGGCCCGCGTTTCCCGCTGCAAGGCCCGCAGCAGCAAAATTCCACTGATATTCAACATATAGAAACCAAAGTAGTTTGATCATACGTCGTCCAGTCTAGCACACGTTAATTCAAAAAACAACATCTCTGTCGCGGCACTTATTTAAAACCCCTTGACAAAACCGAGACAGACTGCTATAGTCTTAAACATTGGTTAGGGAGTAGCCACCCATCTCCATGGGCCGGCCAGTCGTCAATACGGAGCAATGCTCCCGGCTGGTCGTAAGTGTATCAACACTACTGGCGAGACTACCACGACTTTTGCCGTGGGAGTCTCGCTTTTTTATTACCACGGACAAATCTTACACCACGAGGGGGAACATTATGGATACAATTTGGCTTTGGGTCGGCTTCAATGTCTTTGTTTTGGCGATGCTGGCGCTCGATTTGGGGGTGTTTCATCGCCACACCCACACCGTCTCGGTTAAAGAAGCGACCATCTGGAGCGTCGTCTGGGTGGCGCTGTCTATGTGCTTTAACCTGGGACTCTACTTTTTCTGGGACACCCTTTCACCCACAAGTCAATACTCCAACGGCGAAGCTGCCCTGGCCTTTTTCACCGGCTACCTGATCGAAAAATCACTCAGCGTAGACAATATCTTTGTCTTTGTCCTTATCTTTACTTATTTTGCCGTACCGGCCCTGTACCAGCACCGGGTGCTGTTCTGGGGTATTATCGGGGCGCTGCTGATGCGGGGTATCCTCATTGCCGTGGGCGCGGCTTTGCTGCACGAGTTCCACTGGATTATCTACATCTTCGGCGGCTTTTTGATTTTCACCGGGATCAGGATGGCCTTTCATAAAGATGAAGAGCTTCACCCGGAGGACAATCCCCTGGTCAAACTTTTCCGGCGCTTCATGCGAGTTTCCCCTAACTACGCCGATGACAAATTTTTTGTGCGCCAGGCCGGGCTACTGATGGCCACCCCGCTTTTCCTGGTGCTGCTCATCGTCGAAAGCACCGACCTGGTTTTTGCGCTCGACTCTATCCCGGCGATCTTCGCCGTGACCGAAGACCCCTTTATCATCTACACCTCCAACGTTTTTGCCATTTTGGGCCTGCGCTCGCTTTATTTTGTGCTGGCCGGGGTGATAGACAAATTCCATTATTTGAAGCTGGGGCTGTCGGTGGTGCTGACCTTTGTCGGCGTCAAAATGGTCATCGCCGAGTTTTACAAAATCCCCATCGGCGTTTCGCTGGGCGTTATTGCCGCCATCCTGACCATTTCCATTCTGGCTTCCCTGCTTCATACCCAACGGCTGAACCAACAAAGCAGCCTCAGCGATTAGAGCCGGACAGATCTTTCATAACTACTCAGCCTCATGTCATTTCGAGGCCGTAGGCCGAGAAATCTATACCGCGCTGCATCGGCCGCGGAGATTTCTCCCTTCGGTCGAAATGACATAGCTGTAGTTACGATCTTTCAATCTTTTGGCTGAATCGCACAGGTTGTGCTAAACTTATAAGCGTAATACGTAATGCGTGATGCGTAAGGACCTGCCGTCCATTTTATGCATGACGCATTACGTTTTATACAAGCAAATGCTGCGAGGAGAGACTTAATTTCGAGGTACGCTCTATGTCAACTAATGGCCATTCCCCCAAAACCCTGTTTGAAAAAATCTGGGATCAGCACGTCGTGGTCGCCGAAGCCGGCAACCCGACGGTGCTTTATATTGATCTCCATCTGGTTCACGAAGTAACCTCACCCCAGGCTTTCACCGGCCTGCGCGAGAAGGGCCTCACCGTGCGCCGGCCCGATAAAACCGTGGCGACCATGGATCACGGCATCCCGACGACCCCGCCGCACATTCCCATCAGCGATGTGCTGGTCATCAAGCAAATCAGCCAGCTTGAGAAAAACTGCGCTGATTTTGGCATTCCGCTGCACGGGCTGCACAGCCCTAACCGCGGCATTGTCCACGTCATCGGCCCGGAGTTGGGCTTGACCCAGCCGGGTATGACCATTGTCTGTGGCGACAGCCATACCAGCACCCACGGCGCGTTTGGGGCGCTGGCCTTTGGCATCGGCACCAGCGAGATCGAACACGTGCTGGCGACCCAATGCCTGCTGCAAAACAAACCTCAAACGTGTGCGGTGCGAGTGGAAGGCACGCTGGCTAACGGCGTGTCGGCCAAAGACATTATCCTCAACCTGATTTCCCGCATTGGCATTGGCGGCGGCACCGGCTATGTCTTCGAGTATATGGGCAGCGCAATTCGCGGCCTGACGATGGAAGAACGCATGACCATCTGCAACATGTCCATTGAAGGTGGGGCCAGGGCCGGTATGGTCGCCCCCGACGACACCACCTTTGAATACATCGCCGGGCGACCTCACGCGCCCAGCGGTGCGGTCTGGGAATCCGCCATGGCTCAATGGCGCAGCCTGCCCACCGACGAGGGCGCAACGTTTGACAAAGAGATTGTGATTGACGCCAACGCCCTGGAGCCGATGATTACCTACGGCACCAATCCGGGCATGGGCATGCAAATCACCCAGCGCGTCCCCGACCCGGCCACCATCAAAGATGTCAGCGAACGGCAAACGCTGGAAAAAGCGCTGAATTACATGGATTTGCAGCCGGGCCAATCGCTGCTGGGCCAGAAAGTGGATGTGGTTTTCCTGGGGAGCTGCACCAACTCCCGCCTCAGCGATTTACGGCTGGCCGCCAGTCTGATCAAAGGCCGCAAAGTGGCCGACGGGGTGCGCATGATGGTCGTCCCCGGCAGCCAGCAGGTCAAGCAGCAAGCCGAAGCCGAAGGGCTGGACAAAATCTTCAAAGAGGCCGGGGCCGATTGGCGCGAAGCCGGCTGCTCCATGTGCATCGCCATGAACGGCG
>JAAUSP010000143.1 GCA_012032575.1 Anaerolineales bacterium
ATGTGGAAGACCTCGACGCCTACCTGACGCGCCACCGGCGTTTTTATTGTCCCGCTGCGGGCTGGTGGGGGCATGCGCGTCAAAATTCTCAATGCATTGGCTCAGGGCCTGCCCATTGTCTCCACCAGCCTGGGTTGCGAAGGTATTCAGGTGACTCACGGTCAGGATATTCTCATCGCCGACACCCCGGCCGAGTTTGCTCAAGCTACCCTGCGGGTACTGAATGATCCTGACCTGGCCGCTCAGTTAGGGCGTAGTGGCCGGCGACTGGCCGAAACCGTATATGATTACCGGGTCGCTTGCCGTCCGCTCGACGAAATTTATACCGGCTTGAGGGCGCCGGTCTAACGGGGATGCCTGTAGATTCTAACTTTTTTCTAACTGACCTCATGCGCCATTCATACTATTGTGTGTTAGATTTTTCTCAGACATAATCATACTGCTGCGCACCACCCGAAATACTTATGACTGAAAAACGAATTGCAATTTTAATATTTTTGACCCTGCTTTTTTGTTATGGTTATTTCTTCCCCCGCTGGGCCGAGTGGAATCAAAATTCACGGATGGATTTGACGCTGGCCCTGGTGGAGCAAGGGACGATCCGTATTGACGATTATTACGAGAATACCGGCGATTACGCTGTTTACGACGGGCATATCTACACCGACAAAGCCCCCGGTACTTCTCTATTAGGTACGCCGACCTATTTTGTTTTCCGGCTGCTGTCCGATACGCCGCCGGTGCGGGCAATTCTCCAGCGGATGAGCAGCAGTCAGGCCTTATCGAATACTTTTAATGAGGAAGGTACAGGGCTGCTGGAGCAAAAAGTTTACTTTGCCGCCGCCCTCTATGCCACCACTTTTGTGACCATTGCCTTGCCTTCGGCATTGTTGGGGGTATTGCTTTTTGGGTTTTTAGGCCGGTTGATTCAACCTGTCGCTCCCAGAGTGATGCTGGTTCTGGCCTATGGGTTGGCAACGGTGGTTTTTCCCTACTCGACTGTTTTTTACGGTCACCAGCCCGCAGCAGTTATGCTTTTTGGGGCGTTTTATTTGCTCTATCGAATCCGCCTGCGAGAGATGAGCCAGGAGTGGTTGTGGGCGGTAGGTGGCCTGTTGGGCCTGGCCGTGTTGACCGAGTTCCCGGCCTTGTTTCCCCTCATTCTGCTGTCGCTGTATGCCTTTTGGCTGCTGGATAAAAAGTGGCAGATTATCAAGATTGGCTTGGGTGGTCTACCTTTTGCCCTGATTTTGGGCTGGTATAACTTTAGTGCGTTTGGCAGCCCTTTCGCCTCCAGCTACAAATATCTGGGCCGCTTTCCTGAAATTTCCAACACCGGTTTTTTGGGTTTCAGCCAGCCCAGTTGGGACGCGGTCTGGGGTGTAACTTTTAGTCCTTATCGTGGCTTGTTCTTTTGTCGCCCTTTTTATTGCTGGCGCTGCCCGGTTTTTGGTATCTTTTGACTCGCTCCTCGCTGCGCGTCTGGCGCGCCGAAACAATTCTGTGGTTGAGCTTGCTGCTGGCCCAACTGGTGCTTCTCTCGGCCTGGTACGATTGGCGCGGCGGCTTTGCCATTGGGCCGCGCAACCTGCTCAATATTTTGCCTTTTGTGGTGCCCCCAGTGGCCGCCTGCGTATCAGTTTGGGCGGTAAAACCGCTGGGGCGCTGGTTGGTGGGAGGATTAGTGGCAATCTCATTCATATTGGTCTGGGTTGCCTCAGTTTCCGGGCAGGAATTTCCGCCTATTGTCATTGCCAACCCCCTTGTCGAATTTTTCTGGCCCAAGTTTCTGGCGGGTGATATTACCCGCAATCTGGGCATGGTGCTCGGTTTAGCCCGCTGGTATAGTTTATTACCTGTTATTGTGGTTTTAGGAGGCGTATTTTGGCTAGCGCAAAGGAATGGACGGTTGCAAGAGCGACCCCACTTTCAAAAAGTAGATCCGGCGTCAGCGCCCTTGTCGAGATAGCTGCGGTATCCCTGCTGCTGCTGGTCGTCACCTCGCTGCCTTACCTGTACGGGTATTTCTCAGCGCCGGCCGACCGCTGGTTTAGCGGGATTATCTTTAATGTCCACGATACGGCTCAGTATCTTTCGTGGATGCGCGAGTCGGGTGACCGTTTCTTTATTGATAACCGTCTCACTTCTGAAGCCAATACAGCGGTATTTGTCAACCTGCATTGGTGGATTCCAGGTCGGGTAGCAGCCTGGTTGGGCCTGTCGCTCGATCAGGTTTACCAGTTGTTTCGGATTTTATCGGTGCCGGTTTATGTCGGCTCGGTTTATTGGTTGTGCGGTCTGTTTTTCAATGACCCGCGCCGGCAGCGTTTTGCTTTTTGGCTGGCAACCTTGGCCTCAGGCCTGGGTTGGATTTGGGTGATAGACAAATATCTCAATCGCCTGCCTGATTTACGCTGGCCTCATGACGTTTACACCACACCGGGAAACTCGCTGTGGGTCATGCTGGCTTCACCCCATTTGACTTTGGCCCTAGCTTTGACTGGCCTGGTTTTGGGACTGGCTTGGTATGCTCATCACCGCCGTCAATTTATTTTAAGTTTGGCAGCAGCAGGAGTGGCTCTTTTTTTGGGGCTGGGCCATATTTACGACCTTGTGACGGTATGGGCGGTGCTGGGTATGTATGGGGCGCTGCTGACTTTACGCGATGGTTTTCGCTGGCGCAACTTGTTGAGCCTGGGGGTGGTTGTGGTTGTATCTGCGCCGGCGGCCCTTTATTTTGGCTGGGTTTCGTCGTCGGCCAATCCGTTATGGAAACAGGCTCTGTCTCAATACGATAACCTGGGGGCCTTCCTGCCTTCGCCACTACATCTCTTGATTTTGGTGGGTATTCCGTTTTTCTTGGCTCTGGGTGGTTTTGGGCAAGGTCTCAAGGTCAATTTCTGGCGGACTGCCTCTAACCGTGATCTCTTTCTCAAAGCCTGGTTTGTAGCCAACCTGATTGCTATGCATATCCCATCAAGGTTTCAGGTGATGTTGCTGACCGGCTTTCAATTTGTGCTGGCTATCCTGGCCACCGATTTTATCTTTGAGCGGGTGATCCCCTGGGTGGGAACGTTAAATATTAAAACGTTAAACGTTGAACGAGTCAGGCAGTGGTTGCCGGCGCTGATCTTATTAGCTGTTCTGCCGGCCAACCTCTATCTGCTGGTCTGGCGCTTTGTTGATTTGGGGCGTTACGAATATCCCTATTACCTGCGCCGCGATGATGTAGCAGCGATGCGTTGGCTCGAAGCCAATGCAAGCCGGGATGAGGTGGTCTTAAGCGCCTTTACCACCGGTCACTATCTGCCCGGCATGACCGGCATGCGTCCCTTTTTATCTAACGCCGTTATGACGATTGACTTCAACCACAAAGAGAGTCTGGTCAAGCGCTTTTTTGCTGTGGAAACTATCGACGCTGAGCGGTGCGATTTTTTGACCGATTACAAAATTAACTACCTGCTCTATGGCGATGCCGAGCAGGCGGAAGGCCCGTATGATCCGGCCGGCAGTAACCTGTTTCAGCGGGTTTTTGCCGGCGAACAAACCGAAGTTTATAAAGTGAACGCAGCATGTCATTTACTGCCTTAAGACCTTATCTCTTTATTTGCCTGGGAGGGGTGCTGCTCCTGCTGGCGTTGGCTGGGCCGTCCAGAACTTCCCCGGTTTTGGCGCAGGCCCCGATTATCTGGTCGCCGCCAGTCATTATTTCTGAGCAGGACCGTTTTAATTGGTTTGCCGATATTGCTATTGACAATATTGGCCGGCCGCATGTCATCTGGGATGGTTCCTTAAGCGAAGCCGATAAAGCGCTTTATCCCGACCAAACTCTTAGTTTACTGATGTATTCTCGGCTAGAGGGAGATACATGGCTGCCACCGCTAGATATTAATGTTATTTTTCAAGAGTTGGGTGGCGGTCATATTTACCGTGGCGCTCTCACCGCTGATCCAAACGGCAATCTATTTGCCTTGTATGAAGGTCATCTAATCCAGGCTCCGGCAAATCTAGCCGGGGATTCAGCTATTCATTGGTCCCAACCCAACCTGTTAAGCCGAGGAGCTATTTATATGGGCTCTAGCATGGCTGACCCCAACGGAGTATTGCATGTTCTGTACGATCAGGAAACCAAACTGGATAAATCTATTGACCAGAGATTAACTCTGTTTGGGGAAGCCCCTCCCGCTTTTCTGGCAGAAATTTTTTATCGCCGTTCAGTTGATGGTGGTAAAACTTGGTCGGAACCCCTCAATATGTCTCGCACCCAGGTGGGTGAACACCGGGAAAAAATAAAAATGGACTCGCGCGGGGTGATCTATGCGGCCTGGGATGAGGGCTGGGACCGTTTGACGGAGTATGGGGAGCGGGAGCAGGGTATCTTGAGAATCTCTCGTGATGGGGGTGAAACCTGGTCGCCGAAAATTACCTTTGCCTACCCGGAGCGAACCAATGCCCAGTTTACGTCCACCGGCGATGGCCGAGGTGGTGTTTTAGCGGTTTGGCGGGCGCTGACTCGGGATGAAATTTTTTATAGTTGGTCGGTGGATGACGGCGCTACCTGGAGTGCGCCCCAGTCGATTCCCAATATTTTGGCCCGTGAATGGAATGAAACCCGATTTGATAGTTATGACCTGGTGGCCGATAGTGGCGGGGTGATGCACCTGGTTGTGGTAGGCCGCCCCAGCCTTACGCAACCCAGCCGAGTTTATCATCTAAGTTGGAATGGCCGCAGTTGGTCTGAACCCCTGTTGGTCCACGAGGGAGAGGGTTGGCCGGAGTGGCCGCGCGTTGTAAGCAGTCAGGGCAATCGCTTGCACCTGGTTTGGTTTGTGCGGAACCGGCTGGAAACTGATCGTCGCAGCCTTTATCAAATCTGGTATAGTAGCGCTATTACTGCCGCACCGGCCCAACCACTGCCGCCTACCCCTACCCCTACGCCCACGCAAACCTCTACGCCTGCACCTGTGGTTGTCTTTACCCCTACCCCGGTTAAGATACCCATTTCGCCGGGGGAAATGGAGCATGCTAGCCAAATTAGAAAAAACCTGATGCGAGAAAGCGATGACTTGTTGTTGCTACTTCAGGCGTTGATGCCGCTAATAATTGTGCTGATTGGCCTGGGGATGGGCTGGCATTACTGGCAGGGGAGGTAATAAAAGACTGTGCAGAGGATAAGTTTATTAGTGATTTTGGGCGGATTGCTGTTGGGGGTAACAAATTGGCTGGGGCTCGCGGCCTACGCCCAATCACCGACGGTCTGGTCAACACCGGTGACAATCTCCGATCCGGATACCTTCAACTGGTTCGCCGATATCGCCGTTGATAATGAAGGCGTTCCTCATGTAGTTTGGGATGGCGGCTTGACGCTTGAAGAGAAACTGTACCATCCTAAACAGTCCATACCTTTATTGATGTATAGCCAATTGGCCGGCTCAACGTGGACAAAACCGTATGATATTGTAGCTACTACGGCTGAAGAGGAAACGAACATCGAGAATGTTTATCAGCCCACCCTGGTGTCGGATCAGATGGGCAAATTATGGTTGTGGTATGGGGGGAACCTGCGCCGGGTGCCAGCGCGACAGGCCGGCAATTCAGCCGCTGATTGGTCATCCCCGTTCCCGGTCAGTCGCGGGGTGAGCTTTTCGGGCAATATTTATCTTGATAATAAAGCAGTATTACATGGTCTGTATGATCAAGAAGCACCTATCGTCAGGGATGAGTTTGGGTTATCTGCCGGCCCCAAAAAAGATTTTGCTGATATTTTTTATCGCCGTTCTCTTGATATGGGTAAAACTTGGTCAGCCCCGGTTAACCTTTCCAAAACCATTGCCGCAGAGTCGCGCAGTAACTTGGAAGTGGATACGCGGGGGGTGCTCTACCTTACCTGGGATGAAGGATTTGATCGCCTAACCAGAACCGGTAAACCGGAACAGAGCATCTTGGTTGTGTCCCATGATGGAGGCAATTCCTGGTCGCCCAAAACCACCTTTGCTTACCCCGAACAAAGTAACGTCCAATTGGCCGCATTGGGCGATGGTCAGGGCAATGTGCTGGCTGTGTGGCGAACTACCACCCGGCGAGAGATTTTTTACAGTTGGTCTACGGACGACGGAGTATCGTGGGGAATTCCCAAAACTATTCCCAATCTCTTTGCCCGCCCCTGGGAGGAATTAACCTTTGATGGTTACGATCTGGCAGTTGACAGCGACAGAGACATTCATCTGGTAGCAGTAGGGCGGCAGCGCGCTAACCGTCCGGCCAGCCATCTCTACCATCTAACCTGGGACGGCAAAGAATGGTCGGTACCGGAAGTAGTTTACGATGGCCCGGGCTGGCCGGAGTACCCCCGCTTGACCATTAGCCAGGGTAATAAATTGCATCTGGTTTGGTTTGTGCGTGATGAGCTTAAATTGACTCCTTACAGCCGTTATCAAATCTGGTATAGCAGTGCTGTAACGGCTGCTTCCGCCCGGCCCCTCGCGGCGACGCCTACTCCAACTGCCATACCTGCCCCCGTTGTAGCCAGCGTTAGTATCACTGCCCCGATTCTGCTACAGCCCTTGGTAAGTGAAGATGAGGTTGAGGCCGTCCGAGGTACAGGTATTGACTTTGAATTAGATGCTGACGCAGGGGAAAGTTTAAATACCCTCCTTGTTGCCAGTTTGGCTCCTTTGGCGCTTATTATTTTGCTTTAATTGTCTGGCAACGCTATATCGCCCACCGTTTATAGCTGTTAATCAAATAAACCGTCTTCCACCGCACCATTTTACTACGAGGTATATCATGGCAACACGATTTCAGTTTTTTCCCCGTTATCTTGGACTGGCGCTGATTTCAGGCAGCATTCTGGCCTTACAGGTAACATTTACCCGTATTTTCTCTATCATGATTTGGTATCATTTTACCTATTTGGTGGTGGGGGTAGCTTTATTGGGTGGGGGAGCTGCTGGTACTTATTTGGCTGTGAGACAGTGGGATACAGCAGTACTCTCAAAACGGATTAGCAAGCTGACTGTTGGGTTTAGCCTTAGTATTTTGCTGTGTCTCCTGGCAATTAACCTGATTCAGTTTGACCCTTTAGGTGGCCGAGCTATGTTGGTTTCAACGCTAGTGGGTCTGGCCGTTTATTTTTCCTGTTTATTTACAACGTTTTTTGTGGGCGGGCTAACAGTGGCCGGAGTTTTTAGTTTATGGGCGCGTCAGGCCCACCGGCTTTATTTTGCTGATTTATTAGGGGCCAGCCTGAGTACTCTGGCCGTGGTCTGGATTATTCAGATGTTTGGTGGACCGGCTACTCTGGTGTTGATTGCTCTGTTGGGGTTGATAGCCAGTTTGCTGTTCCAGGAAGGATTATCCAGAGGATGGCGGCAGGCGATTGCTCTGCTGGGAGTGGGGCAGGTAGCCTTGTTTGTAATCATCGCTTTTATCTGGCCCATTCAACTGCCTATTCCCGAAACAAAAGAACTGCCTACCCTGTTACGCACGGTTGGCATTGAAGAACCCGAATATACCCGTTGGAATCCAGTGGGACGGGTAGATGTATTACCCCTGTATGAGTCAGGGGGGCCGGCAGCCATTGTTGGTGGTATCAGTTCAGTTTATCTGGAAAATAAGGAAGGCTCGCCCCCAATGGGGGAACGAGTCCATTTTGTGACATTAGACGGAACCTCGATGACGGCGCTGCATGAATTTGATGGGGATCTGACCAGGTTTCAGTTTCTTGACCATGCCATTATTAGTGCGCCTTATCTGGTCAGTGTCGAAAAACCAAAAGTGCTCAATATTGGGGTCGGGGGTGGATTGGATATTCTGCTGGCTCGTTATCACCAGGCCAGGCAGATTACCGCCATCGAAATTAATTCCGATGTTGTTAACTTGCTCACCGGGCCATACGCTGATTTCACCGGTCGGTTGTCCGACGACCCTCGCACCAAAATAGCTGTAGCCGAGGGCCGAAGCTTTTTAACCCGCGATCAAGAGCAGTATGATATAATCCAGGGTATCGGCCTGGATAATTTTGCGGCCCTTTCCGGTGGTGCGTATGTTTTGTCGGAGTCATATATTTACACAGTAGATGCCCTTGAACTGGCGCTCAACCGGCTTTCACCTGAAGGTATATTTTCCTGGACGCGTAATGTGAATGAACGGCCCAGAGAAATGCTCCGCCTGACCGGGTTAGCCGCCGAAGCATTGCGCCGGCAGGGTGTTGCTAATCCGGCCCAGTATATCGCTATTGTCTCCAATGAGGAGAACTACAACGCCACTCTTTTGGTTTCTCGATCACCCTTCACCCTGGCGGCCATTGAACAGCTGCGTCAATGGGTGGTGATGAATAAGTTCCATTTGCTTCACGATCCCTTTGAGCGGTTGGATACCATTTACACCGATTATCTACTTGCGCCTGACCCGCGCGCCTTTGAAGCCGCTTATGTGTTCAATATCTACCCCGTGACCGATGATAATCCTTTTTTCTATAATTATTTCAAGTGGACTGACGTGCGATTGAGCAGCGGTGAATACTCCGGTGATGTTAACAATAACTTTCCGGTGGGAAATCTAATCCTTATGGCCATGC
The DNA here is from genome assembly GCA_012032575.1 of Anaerolineales bacterium. The sequence continues at coordinate 8,579 of JAAUSP010000143.1, forward strand.
TTTTATTTACTACCCTAACAGCAATGGGTTTTGTTATTTTTCCACTGCTGCGTTATAAAAGAGAAGGCCTCCAAACGCCCCATGCCTTACCCATGCTAACCTATTTCTGTTTGTTAGGATTAGGCTACATTTTCGTAGAGATAATCCTAATTCAGCGGTTCACACTGTTTATTGGGTATCCCACGCACGCTATCACCACTACAATTTTTAGTATGTTATTCTTTTCGGCGTTAGGTAGTTTGGTGGGACAAAAGATTTGTAAAACGCCGCAGCAATTACGCTGGCTCCTGGCGATATTAGCCCTGTTGATTTTTGGATATATTTTAGGTTTGCCGCCTATATTTCGCATGTTGCTGCCCCTGTCGGATCCCATGCGGATGCTTACCAGCGTTATTCTGATAGCGCCGCTGGCTTTATTAATGGGTATCCCTTTTCCTACGGGGTTGCGCCAACTTGGCGAGCAAGCTCAAACGCTGGTTCCCTGGGCTTGGGGTATGAACGGCGTCTTTTCAGTTTTAGGATCAGCCTTGGTTATCCTGGTGAGTATGCAAACCAATTTTACCTTTGCTTTAGCCAGCGGAGCCGGGTTATATGCGTTAGCCGCAGTGATTTCAGTTTCCTTGTGGCAAACTAAGGTAGTACAGACAACCCCGGTTCCCGCCGCTCAAAATGCAGATAGGATCCCGATCTAAAAAATCATACAGCCTGCGTTAAAAGAGCCAGCCAAAAGGACTGGCTCTTTTTCTTTTTAAAAGATTAAAGCATAATTTGATAGTCGAGATTTAAACAAAACATAAGACAAAGGAACTACGGACAAAACAAACCAAATTCAAACCAACATAACATATAATCATACTCATATTATAAAACTGCATTTCACAATAGGTAATCTCCATGCGGACCAGAAATTTTACCACCACCCATATTTCCCGGCGAATGCTTCTTAAAAGTGGCGCTGCTTTATTTGCCGGCACACTCCTATCCAAATTCACTAACATTCTCAACCCAACCTCCAGTCTGACCCAGGCAAACGCTTTTGCATCCAATAAGTCTAACCTGCCTGAGGGGGTATCTCAGATGCCTCAACAAAATAGACTTGCGGCTACAAATCCTATCGTTGAAGAAAATTTACAGCCTGGCTCAGGCGATTGGCAAATAAACAACTATACCCCTGAAGAAATTGAAGGATTTGCCTCGGCTACCAGCTTTAATCTGGGTGAAACTATTAACTTTTTTGTTAACACCTCCGCTCCTCACTTTGATCTTTTTGTCTATCGGAGTGGCTATTACAATGGGGTGGGAGGCCGATTATTAGCGGAAATTCGTGACCTTGAAGGTATTGTTCAGCCGGAACCCTACTATGATTGGGATACAGGACTGGCCAGTTGCAGTCACTGGACAATCTCTCACAGCCTCACCATTCCTGAAGATTGGGCCTCGGGCATTTATATCGCCAAATTAGTCCGCCCTGATACCGGCGGCGAGAATTATATTCTTTTTGTGGTTCGTAACGACGCTCATAAAGCTGATATTCTCTTTCAGCAAAGTGTAACCACTTATCAAGCCTATAATGATTACTATGGCAAGTCTCTCTATAATTTTAACAGTGTCGGGTGTATAACCGTAGCGGAAACAACTCGAGCTGTAAAAGTTTCTTTTGATCGTCCGTATGCCGCTCCTCAGGTATATTATGGTAATACCTACTTTTGGTCTGATTTTCCTATGGTGTTTTGGTTGGAGGCGCAGGGCTACGATGTGGTTTACTCAACAAACATTGATACTCATCGCTCCGGCAAACCCGAAGGGCCGAATAAATTATTGGATCATCGCGTATTTCTGTCGGTGGGACACGATGAATATTGGACCCAGGAAATGCGCGATGCTATTACGGCTGCCCGTGATGCGGGCGTTCACCTGGGCTTTTTTTCCTCCAACACAGGTTACTGGCGGGTCCGGTTAGAGCCAGACCCTCAAACCGGCGAGCCGGAGCGGGTTTTAGTGTGTTACAAAACCAGTGAAAGCGGCCCAGCCGATCCGAGCGGTCATGCCACAAATTTGTGGCGTGACCCTCAAAGTGTCAATAACCCGGAAAATGCTCTAATTGGTGTTCAGTATTTGGGTGATAATGATACAACGTTCTTTCCGCTGCGGATATCAGCGGAATTGGCTCAGGATCATTTGTATCGTTATACGGGTCTGCAAGAGATGCAGCCCGGTACTTATGTGGATATTGGTCAAAGATTGGTCGGCTGGGAGTGGGATGCGGTAACGGATAATGGTCACACCCCGGAAAATTTGGTTATTTTGGCAGCATCACCAGTTTACGGAGTTATGCGCGATAACCCGGCCGACTATCATTATACGCCCATCGAGGCAGGACTGGCGCATACCACCCGCTATGTAGCTTCCAGTGGGGCAATTGTTTTTGCCGCCGGTACTAATTTGTGGGCCTGGGGTCTGGCCCAGATTGAACCGGACTCGCGCCTTCAACAGATAACCTGTAATCTTCTGGCCGATATGGGAGTTTACCCGGTTACTCCTGATCCTTTACTGATTTTAGATAGTCAGGAATTGCCTCGTCATCAGCCACAAGAGCTTTTTGAAAATACCGTTTATCTTTCTGACACCACCCCAGCCCCGGTAATTCTCAATCTTCAACAGGTTGTGACAGGTACAACATTAACCATAACTTGGGAGACAGAAACGCCCACTCGAGGACAGATTTGGATTAGACAAACGATGGGAGCAGAAGAATGGCTTGATCCTATCGTTGCGGATAGTCATCACGACGATTTTGTAACTTCCCACCAACTGACTATATCAAACCTATTATCTTATACAACCTATTCTTTCCGGGTGGCAGCTTTGGATGCTCAGGGAAAAGTTTCTATCTCCGCGATAGGCATTTTTGAAACGCAGCTAAGCTCCGTTTTCTCTGAAACCAAAAATACTCTAAAATCTGTGTATCGAGGGGTTAGGTGTTGGCTTAGAGTGGACAACCCTTTAAAATGACTTGGGTTGGAGGATACGGAAAGCTCAAGGTAGTTCTGATTTCTTTAACTATTTTCTAACTATCTTCTCACAGCTTTATTATTAAATTTTGTTACAGTTTATCTATGATTAAACTCAATCGGCGTGCTTTTTTACGATACTTGGCCGCTGCCGGCGCGGCAGGCGCAGTCACCTGGCTGGGATATCAGCGCTGGCACACCGAAACTGTCTCTTCATCTTTACAGCCAGCCCGGCTGGCAGCAACTACAAGTGATAAAAATCAAGCCCCCGTGTTGTTGTTAACCAATAACGCCACTAATCCTTTCGGAGTCTATCTGGGGGAAATTCTGCGAGCTGAGGGTCTGAACCTGTTTCAGACAGCCGATGTGCAGACTCTGGCAGAGGGGCAGCTCAGCCGGTTTGCGTTGGTGTTATTGGCCGAGGGAACTCTTTCCGAGAAGCAGGTTATCTGGTTGGAAGAGTATGTGGCCGCGGGCGGACGCCTGATTGCGATGCGGCCTGACAACATGTTGACCCCGTTGGGTGGAGTTGAATTAGAAACAGGTGTAACGGCTGAGGGTTATCTTAAAATTGATGAAACTCGCTTTGGCAGCCGCTCGTTCGCTGCTGAAACGCTTCAATTCCACGGTCAGGCCAATCATTACCGGCCTGTTGATGCAACTGTTATCGCTCAACTTTATGCTGATAGACTTACACCTACTGACCTGCCGGCCGTGACTCTCCGGCAGCATGGTACCGGTTGGGTGGCATTGTGGGCCTTTGACCTGGCTCGCAGCATCGCTTATACCCGCCAGGGAAATCCGCTTTGGGTTCAACAAGAAAGAGATGGAGCGGATGGGATTCGGGCACACGACGCTTTTGTTGATTGGATTGACCTGGAGCGGCTGCCTATTCCCCAGGCGGACGAACAGATGCGTCTGTTGAGCGGATTAATTCATGAGATGCTAGCCGAAGTTCTGCCGCTGCCGCACCTGTGGTACTTTCCCAATGCCAGTCCAGCCATGCTGATTGTTACCGGCGATGCTCATGCCAATCCCACTGGAAATATAGAAGCTTTACTGCCCCTGGTCGAGGCCCATCAAGGCGCCATGAGCGTCTATTTTACCCCCCCGGCACGCTCGGAAAATAGTTTGCGGCGCAGCGCGGGTCTGGCTGTTCAACAAATTGAAAACTGGTTCAACCCTTTCCCTACCAACCCGGAACATCTGCCCACCCCCGCCGAAGTTGAAGCCTGGCGGGCGCGTGGTCACGAATTTAGCTTGCATCCCTATGTAGAAAGGCGGGGTAGCTGAGGGATATGCCGCCTATGTCGCTGCCTTCAAAGCCGAAGGTTATGAACTGCCAGTTGATAGCACTGTACGCACGCATCGTATTCTTTGGAGCGGTTGGGTAGAAACGGCCAAGGCCCAGGCTGCCAATGGGTTTGGTCTGAACGTTGATTTCTACCACATCGGCCCCACCTTTAAGACGGATGGAGGACGCTGGGTACATGGCTATTTTACCGGCAGCGGTTTGCCTATGAAGATGGTGGACGAAACCGGCCAGGTCATTGACGTTTATCAGGTGCTGACTGAACTCATTGACGAACAGTTGCTAAAGGATGTTAATTCTGGCTGGGAAGCCTTAGACCCAGTGGCAGCCATTAATATCTCGCAAACCATGATTGATAACGCTCTTACCTACCACACTGCTCTGGCTACCCAATTTCATCTTGATTTTTATCACCCGACCAGCCCAGTGCGGGCACAGGTGGAAGCGTGGGCCAAAGGTACGCTCGACTATGCCGCCGAAAAAGGACTGCTTATTTGGAGCGCAGCCCGGCTGCTTAATTTTGTTCGCAGCCGTGATGCGGCTCAACTGAATAATCTTATGTGGGATCAAGCTAACGGACACCTTTCTTTCCAGCTACAAGCTGTGGAAAATGAAGCCTTTGAATTGACGATGATTGTTCCGGCCTGTGGCGGCAGGGAGATCACCTGAGTAAAATTTCCCGTGTCCAAATTGATGGTCACCCCGCCACTTTTACGCTCCAACCCGGTAGCAACGACTCCAATGCCTGGTTCTCCTTACCCCCTGGCCAACACACCCTGGAGGTCTGGTACACTAAGACATAGCTCCCTTCTGATAAAGATATAACATTCTTCAAACCGTTTTCAAACTAAATTCTGATAAACTAAAGATACGCTCTAAAGTCCACACCTGAGCTTAACAAAAAATAGGGGGTTGGATTGGAGGGTAGATTTATGAGTCAGACTTGGCCTATTATTGGCGCTGGAAAATATTTCGCCTGGCGAATCTTTACTGTTATAGGCAGCATATTCTTTTTTGCATTTATAGGGCTTAGCAGTGCGCTTGGTTTTTTTAGTAGTAGTGGCAGCTATGCCGCCCCGCCTGGCCCTGGCCCAGGGCAGCTCCAATGGCCTGATCACCCATACAACGGTTGCCGATTTTAATAGCTGCCTGGTATTAACCGATACGGTTAATCGAGAGCTAAACAATGTGGTCTTGACCGCTGAAGCAGACGGGGAGATTCAACTGGGCTTGGTTACCACGCCGCTGTTTAGTGATAACTTTGATGGAACCCAGATTGATTCTACCAAATGGATGACCGGGATTGTCAATGCCGGGCTGCAAACACCGCCGGTGGTTAGCAATGGTATTGTAACCATCAGTAATAGTTGGCTGCGCAGT
>JAAUSP010000144.1 GCA_012032575.1 Anaerolineales bacterium
GGGCGCAGCTTGAAGCCGCTTGCACTGTCCGCCCGATCAAAGAAGTCCGCATTTTTAGCCGCACCCCGGCCAGGGTGGAAGCCTTTGCCGTCGAGGTGTCGGCCTGGCCCGACGCGCCGCAGGTGATTATTGCCGGGTCGCGCCGCGAAGCCGTGGCCGGAGCGGATATTGTCATTGCCGCGACCACCTCGGAGAAGCCGGTTTTTGATGGACGCGACCTGTCGCCGGGGACGCATGTGACCGGCGTTGGCTCGTATGCGCCAAATATGCAGGAAGTGGATGAAGAAACGGTGCGGCGGGCCAAAATTGTCGTAGATTCGCTCCAGGCGTGCCTGGCCGAAGCCGGCGATTTGATTGTGGCCCTGGAAAAGAATGTCATCAGCAAGCTGGATATTCACGCCGAACTGGGCCAGATTGTCAACGGCGAGCGCCCGGCCCGCGAGTCGCACGACGAGATCACCTTTTTTAAGTCGGTCGGGGTGGCGGTGCAGGATGCCGCCGCCGCCAACGCCGTTTTGCGGGCGGCGGAGAGAATGGGACTGGGGACGTTGGTGGAGTTGTGAAGTAGGGAAGCGTAATGAGTATCCAGGATGATATACGCCGGTTGGCAAATCAATACACTGACGCACTAAAAACGCAAGTGGACAAACGGATTAAGGCAATGGAGCAAGATGACACTTCCCATTTTCTAATCTACAGAGTGCTGGGGGTGTCCGACGAAGAGGGTAGATTGATTGACATTTATCAGAATAAAGGCCGTTTTCTGTATAAATATGCTGGTTCTTTCCTCGAACAAGCAGCCAGATTGTGCTTTCAACATGCCTACCCTGACGCGGGATCAGTACGAATTCCCAATACAGAAGGGAAGCGTCCGGTTACATTTGAAATTGATTGCTTGATTGGTAATGATGCCCTCGAAATTAAATGGAGAGATGCAACCACCGACGGTGATCATATCACGAAAGAACACACACGCTTACAAGTCATCCATCAGGCGGGTTATATTCCTATCCGGGTCATGTTTTACTATCCCAACCGAGAGCAAGCCATACGGATTCAAAAGACACTGGAAACACTCTATCGTGGTCTTGGTGGTGAGTATTATTACCGGGACACTGCTTGGGATTATGTTAAGAATAGGACCGATGTTGATTTGAAGCAGATTTTAGAAGAACTGGCGGATGAGCGAATAAAGCAATGAGATACGAACTTCACCAGGGGGATTGCCTGGATATTTTGAAAATATACCTGACCAAAGCGTTGATCTTATCTACCTTGACCCACCTTTCTTTACCCAAAAGGTGCAAAAGCTTGGTCCCAGGGACCGAACCAGAGAGTTTCGCTTTCCCGATACCTGGTATTCAATAGATGAATATGCAGAATTTATCTATCGCAGGTTAATAGAATTGCATCGCCTGCTCCGTTCTTCCGGCTCGATTTTCTTCCACTGTGACCGTAATGCCGCACATATTGCTCGTTTCCTCCTCAACGAAGTATTTGGCGAAGAGATGTTCCGAGCGGAGATAATTTGGTATTATCGCCGCTGGTCTAATGATCAAAAAATGTATTACCGGCGCATCAAAATATTTTCTTTTACTCAAAAACGGACAGCTATAAGTTTAATACCTATTTTGAGGATTATTCACCGACCACAAATGTTGACCAAATTCTGCAAAAACGTAAAAGAGATGAGTTTGGCAAAGCGGTTTATGCTCGTGATGAGCATGGAGCAGTTGTGCTAAATGGGTTCAAAAAAGGTGTACCGCTGAGCGATGTGTGGGAAATTCCATTTCTCAATCCAAAAGCAAAAGAAAGAACTGGTTATCCCACTCAAAAACCCATCCTTTTGTTAGAGAGAATTATTAAACTGGTCACCGACACCGGAGATACTGTACTTGACCCGTTCTGTGGTAGTGGCACAACCCTTGTCGCCGCAAAATTATTGGAACGTAATGCTATTGGGATTGATTTATCAGCAGAAGCACTCGAAATCACTCAAAAACGCCTTGACGACCCGGTGAGGACAGAATCAAAGCTTCTTGAAATAGGGAAAGAGTCGTATCGCAATATTGAGGAGGAGGTATTGCAGCAACTTGCCGGTTTGGATATAGTTCCGGTCCAACGGAACAATGGTATTGACGCTTTCTTAAAATTGCAATATAAAGGTGGCCCAGTTCCGATCAGAGTTCAAAGACCGGGAGAAACATTAACAGCAGCGATAAATTCATTGTACAAGGCCGCGCGAACCAAGAGTGCCGCCGTTATGATTGTCATTTCAACTCAAGAGGAATTAAACTTGGGATTTAAAATCCCTCTCCCAAACGGGGTCATAGTTGTTGACTCAACCGCTCGAGCAGTGGAGAGAGTGATTCAACAACTCGAGCATAAACAACTTTCTTGAGTATTTTTTATGCCTCTAAAAACATCCCCTGCCTCCTGATAATCACCCGGCTCATTATCAGGAGGCGTCTGTTGCTAAACTCAACACAGAGTTTGAGGACACTTAGCGGTTCCACTCACTCTGGTGATAGGCATCCGGCAGAGGTTGAGTCGTGGGATGTCCCCATTCACTCTGGTGATACTCGGCTAAAGCAGGTGTATCAAGCCGGGGGAATGTCGAAGGTGGCGTCCAGCCCCACTCGCTCTGGTGATAGGCGTTCGCATCCGGCAGGATAGTTGGGAGGGTGATGTCCCGTTCACTCTGATAATACGGCGACATGTCTTCTTCAATTGCGACCACAGGGGGCACAACCTCCGGCCTTGTTATCGGCGGGGCAATCTCTGGCGTTGCCTCAGACTGAACAGACAGATAAAGACCGATAATGACCGCCACCAGGAGAAGGACTGCTATCAGCGGACCGGGGAAGCGCCGCCGCAGTCCATGCCCCTTAAGCGGAAGTATTGGATGACTATGAAGTGCCATGATTTATTCTCCTCTCAAACTACAAAGATTTGAACCTTTACTGCGTCAATAAATCGTTGTTCTCGACCAGGTAGGGGGGTGTCTGGGTTATTTGGCCGGCTCAGGCCTGGTCCTGTCGGAGAAGGTAGAGCTGCAACGCTCATCGCCAATCAGGCTGCTGATATGGCAAAAAGCGTCCCGGAACTGGCGCAATCGCCGCCGCTGGGGCTGTGGGCCACAATACTGTTGGTCAGAAAGACCTCACCTCGGTTGAAGATGCCCCCGCCGCTGTGTTCACTGCTGTTACGGATAATCTGGCTGTCGGCCATGGTCAAGGTCTGAAAATTGTTAAAAATACCGCCGCCCCTGCCACCCGTTCTGTTACCCTCGATGGTACATTTGATTAGACTGAGCGTGCCGAAGTTAGCAATGCCGCCACCGGACTCATCGGCCTGGTTATTGTTAACGGTACTGTCGCTCAGGCTTAATATCGCCAGACTTCTGTTAAGGATGCCACCTCCCTTCCCCAGAGCAGTGTTATCGTTGACCAGGCTGTGGGTCAGGCTCAGGGTGCTATGATGATGATTGTAGATACCGCCTGCGTCGCCGCCGGCACTATTATCACCAATAGTGCTGTGGGTTAGATTCAGCTCGCTTTTTTCAAAATTAAAGATACCTCCGCCGGTTCTTTGGGCGTGGTTGCCACTGACAAGGTTATCGGTCAAGTAGACAGGTTGGCCAGAGTCATTAAAGATACCGCCGCCATCTTGCCCGGCGCTGTTGCCTATGATCGTACTATTGCTCAGACTCAGTCTGCCCTGGTTGAAAATACCGCCGCCCAAACTGGCCTTGCCATTGTAGCTGACAGCGCTGTGGGTGAGACTCAGCGTACCAAAATTAGCGATGCCGCCGCCGCTTAAATCAGCCTGGTTCCCGCTAACCGTACTCTGGACCAGACTCAGTGTACCCTGGTTGAAAACACCGCCGCCAAAACTGGTCCCACTGTTGAAACTGACGGCGCTGTTGGTCAGGTTCAAGCTGCCCCATACATCGTTGAAGATACCGCCCCCATTTTTGGCCTCATTGCCACTGATGATGCTGTTGACCAGCTTCACCTCGCCGAAGTTAGCGATACCTCCGCCGCTGTTAGCCGGCAGCCCGCCACTAACAACCCGGCCATTGCGAACAATCACCCGGTTTAGGGTCAGTTTTCCGGTTGCGGTCACATAGAAAACACGAAAGAAGGGGGTGCCGGCCGCCTGACTGCGCTCTAGCGTGGCCCCCTGGCCGTCAATGTTGATTGAGCCGGTAATCGAAGGCAGACCGTTTTGATCAGCGGCTGGGGGGTACGGCGAATTCAGGGTATAAACGCAGTTGGTCTGATGATCGGTATTCAGGGTAATAGTTTCATCTGCATGGGCCTGATTGGCCTGGTTAATGGCCTTGATCAGACCGGCTGAGTCGCCACAGGCGAGATTGAAGTTAGTTCCTGGGGCCGGGCGAAGTGAATCCAGGCCGGCAACCAAACTGACCAGCAGGGCTAAACTCGCCAGGAGCCGCCAGGCGACAATCAGGCGGCCCGAAAGGATGCTGCAATCCACAGTTTACCTCCCGATTGTTGTTCTTATTTCACTATACCTCAACCCTCTTAGGAAAATCTCAAGAAACTATGAAAAACGCTTGAAATTTGGCCTCGAATTGAGGTATAATACTATCAGGCGGCCTTATATCTTTTGGGAGAAAAGAAATGGCCCGTCTCCTTATTACCCTGTTAGGCGCGTTTGAGGTTGATCTCGACGGTCAACCTGTGACCGCCTTTGAATATGACAAAGTGCGGGCCTTGTTGGCCTATCTGGCAGTTGAAGCAGATCGCCCGCATCGGCGCGAAATGCTGGCAGAACTGCTTTGGCCCAGGCGATCCGAACGCAGCGCCCGCCAGAATCTCAGCCAGGCGCTTTTTAAGCTCAGGCATCTCCTCGATAGTTTGCAGACTGCGCCGCCCTTTCTCCTGGTTACCCCACAAACCCTCCAATTCAACCCGGCAAGTGATTATCAGCTCGATGTGACCACTTTCACCAACCTCCTGGCAGCCGGTCAGAGTCACGCTCACGATCGGCTGGAAACCTGTGGGATGTGCCGGGCGCAACTGCGTCAGGCGGTAGCACTGTATCGCGGTGATTTCCTCAAAGGATTCTCATTGGGCGACAGTCCGGCTTTTGAAGAGTGGTCAGTCCTCACCCGCGAGCAGTTGCATCGTTTGGCCGGCGAAGCCCTGGGGCGTCTGGTTAGTTTTTTAGAGGGCGAGGGGACGTATGGTGAGGCGCTGACTTATGTCTGGCGGCAGGTCGAACTGGAGCCGTGGCGAGAGGATAACCGCCGCACACTGATGCGTCTGCTGGCCTTAAGCGGACAGCGCAGAGCTGCTTTGGCTCAATATGATACCTGCTGCCGATTGGCCGAAGAGATTGGCATCGAACCGGAAGTGGAAACAACGGCCCTGTGTGAACAAATTCGGGCCGGTAAGTTGAGCGGGGTGGCAGAGAGGAAGACCAAAGAAGGCAGCGGATTGAAGCCACAAGAAAGCAAGAGCAGTCGAAAGCCGGCGGTCACTGATTACCCGCTGCCTCCGGCTCCTTTTGTTGGCCGTGAAACCCAATTGGCCTGCCTGGATAGCTTTCTCAATACGGCTTTGACGGGGCGAGGTCGAATTGTATTGGTTACGGGCGGCCCCGGTCAGGGCAAAACCGCCCTGATCCAGGAATTGATCCGGCGCGCTCAGGCGACTCAGCCTCATCTGATTGTGGTTGGGGGCAAGGGGAATGCCCACACCGGCAGCGGCGATCCATACCTGCCTTTCCGGGAGGTTCTGGCTCTTTTAACCGGCGACATTGAAGCCCAGTGGGCGGCTGGGGCAGTCAGCCAGGAAGATGCCGACCGGCTGTGGCGTTTGCTGCCCCACTCGATCCAGGCTCTACTTGAGGTCGGCCCTGACCTGATCGGCAGTTTTTTGCCGGGGGAAGCCTTGATTAAGCGGGCCGAAGTTTTCAGGTCAGACCTCGACAGGTCAATATGGATCCATTTGAACCAGTTGGTAGAACGACTGACTGATCCAGGCGATTCGGCAACACGCCCGCAGAGTGATCTGTTTGAACAGTACAGCCGGGTGCTGCGCTGGCTGGCTCAGCACAGGCCGCTGTTGCTGGTGCTGGATGATTTGCAGTGGATAGATCACGCCTCGGCTAATCTCCTTTTCCATCTGGGGCAGCGGATCGAGGCCAGTCGGATTCTGATCGTCGGGGCGTTATCGTCCGGCTGAGGTGAGCCATTGGTCATCTTGAGGGACGGCATCCGCTTGAGCCGGTGGTCAACGAGTTGAAACGCCTGTTTGGGGCTATCGAAATTGATCTGGCTGAGGTCGAAGAGCGCTCTTTTGTGGATGATTTGCTAAATACTGAGCCAAACCGGCTGGGTGAAACGTTCCGCCAAACCCTGTTTCAGCAAACTCGGGGGCATCCCCTGTTTACGGTCGAGTTGCTGCGAGGGATGCAGGAACGGGGCGATCTGGTCCAGGATCAACAGGGCTGCTGGATCGAAGGGCCAACGCTGGATTGGGAGACTCTGCCGGCGCGGGTAGAGGCCATAATCGCCGAAAGGATCGAACGACTGCCGGAACCGTGGCTACAGGTGCTTACCGCGGCCAGTGTAGAAGGCGAAATCTTTACCGCCGAGGTTATGGCCAGAGTGCATGGAATCGGTGAGTTGGAGATGGTGCATGGCTTGAGTGATACCCTGGAGCGGAACCATCGCCTGATCAAAGCCGAGACGGTGCGCTGGTTGGGCGGGCAGCGTTTATCCCAGTATCGTTTCCGGCATATTCTCTTTCAGAAGTATTTATACCAACGCCTGGACGCAGCGGAACGGGTGTATTTTCATGAGGCGATTAGTACAATTTTGGAGACGCTCTACCAATCGGATACAATTCCCATTGCAGGGCAGTTAGCTCACCATTTTGAGGAATGAGGCACGCTTCGCGTCAGATGCCGAACGTCGCCGCATCTAAGGATGCTGGCTCCTCATATTTGAGGGGGCCGGAGGTTTGACATCACAATTCAGCCTCTGCTAAAATCTTCCAAAATAGGACTGAAAAGAGTCATCTGGTCATATATGAAGGGTAAGCCTCACCCGAACTGGATTCCCCGCAAGCCGGAAGGTCAGGCGACGCGGGGCAAAACGGCACGAAATCGCTTGCGCCGGGTAGACAACTTTTTGTTGAAATATGACCCTGGTTTATTGAGCCGAACTGACGGCCCGTATGCCAGGGCTTTTTATGTGGATTTGGGCTTTGGGGCTGAGCCGGTGACAACCTGGAAAGCGCGGCTCGCCTGCGCCGACTTAACCCCAATTTGCCCGTGTTGGGCGTCGAAATTGACCCGGAACGGGTAGCCCATGCCCAACCTTACGCTGATGCGCAGACATTTTTTCGCCTGGGCGGGTTTAATTTGCCGCTGCAAAAATGGCCGGACGGCCAGCCGGAAACGGTTCGCTTGATGCGGGCTTTCAACGTGCTGCGCCAATATGAGGAGAGCGCGGTGTTTTCGGCATACGAGCGGCTGGCTCACTATGTTTTACCCGGCGGACTGCTGATTGAAGGCACGTCCGACCCCTTTGGCCGGATTTGGGCAGCCAACGTGCTGCGTCGTCCCCTGGAGGATACCGGCGGGAGCGTGTGGCAGACCGAAGCATTGGTGTTTAGCGCCAGTTTTCGGGCCGGTTTTGACCCCGGCCAATTTCAAACAGTCCTGCCCAAAAACTATATTCATCGCATGGTTCCGGGCGAAGCGATTTATGATTTTTTCGGAGCCTGGAAAGCGGCGGCACAGGAAACACAGGCTTATAAAGTGTGGGGACTGCGCCAGTGGTTTGGCGTATGCGCTCAAAATCTGGCGGCGCGAGGGTACAAGATCAATCTGCGCCGCAAGTGGCTGGGCCAGGGTTGGTTAATCTGGCAGTTGAATTAAGCAAGAACAAACGCTGGGCGTTTGGTTCAGCTTGATCGGGTGCCCCCTACTGTTCCAACTTGCCTGGCGTTTGAGATAATAATATTGCTGCCATATTGCCTGACAGCCTCCCATTACTTGATTCTTATTGTAACCCAAGTTGCTACCTTCAGGTGAAAAATCATCCTGAGTGCCCGTAGCGTGTATCGAGGGGTGATTTTTTGCCGCAGACACCCTTCGATAATCTGACCCAATAAAAAGAGCTATCTTTGAATAGCTCAACCGGGCTATATGAGTTGGGTTAAAGAGGGTAGGGGATTATCAATCGAAAGAGCGGGGTGGGGCGGTTAGACTATCTTCCTTGTCTAAAAACCAAGAGCAAAAACAAAATGCCGGCAGCGGCTAAATTCAAAAGAATAGCAAAAATCATAATCACGTAAAACGAGGCCAAATATCGGCTGAGCAGGAGAAAAGGGCCGGTGGCAAAATCGTCCAGCCAAAAGGTAAAAAAATTGAACAAAAAGACAGTAATGGTTAGCACACTAAACCCGGAAAAAGCCCCTTCAATATCAGGCGGGCTAAGGGTTACAGCGCTGCCAACGGCAAAAGTGATATACAGAAATACGTAAAACCGCCAGTCGAGCAGATTTTGGCCGTTAAATATGCCGATAAGCCCGGCCAAAGTGGCTTGCAGCAGACTCATAACGAGATTAACAATACCACCAAAGGAGTCAAACGAGATATTTTCAAGGGCGATCTCGTCAAAAGGAGCGATCATATTGACGCCTAAAAGGAAGCGGGCGGTTAAAAAGATGGTTAATGGCCCCAGGATAATCGGGCCAATGCCGATAAAAAAGTTACCGATGCGTTGACTCAGGCTGTCGAGGTTGTAACTATGGATAACATGGCCGCGCAAATTGGACCTCAAATCAAGGTTGAAGAAGTTGACCTCAATAATTCGGTGGCCAAAAAGGAAGCAAAAAACAATATGGCCCAGTTCGTGGATGGTGGTGCCCAGCCAACCAAACAAAACCAAAAACCAGATGCGGCCGATCACCTGAAAAGCCAGCAGCTCGACAAAATCGGCCAGGAGACTCATCACCAGCGCCAGCAGTAAAATAGGGCCGAGCAGGATGAAGATTTGCAAGAGGGTGATGCCGGCAACCTGAACCAGATAGCCAAAAAATGAGAGAAGCGCTTGGCCCAAAACGTAGCTCCTTCAACGGGGGTAGAACAGGCCAGAATGGTCTGCCGCAGCCCGGCGAGGGGATTTTTGTTTATCATCCAAGCTCAGACGGGATGCGATTCCCGGAAGCCAGTCGCAGATTGGCTTGGAGTGAACCAGTTGTGATCTGCCGAATTTAGTTTACCACTTTGAAAGCATGACCACAATCGAGCGGGCTTTAACCGGGTAGGCAATAGTTGGCTCTAATTCGATCTCTTTGCCGGGGGGGTGAATATCCAGGGGGGAAGGCTGGCTGGTGTCGAGAACGAGCCGCCAGCGGCCGTTGTGCGGCGCGGGCGGCAAGTAAAACAGACGGGCGCGAATATCGCTGTTTACCATCACCAGGAAGTCGGTATCGTTGCTGGCTGCTCCCGTTTCCTGGCAGGAACCGTCCATCGTGAACATCAGCCATTTGCTGGAAGGGTCCCAGGTTGCATCGCGGCCGCTGGGGCCGTACCAATGCACATCGCGGAACTGGTCGTTATCCAAATCACGCCCGGTAAAAAAGCTAGTACGCCGAAAAACCGGGTGAGCCTGGCGGAAAGCAATCACATGCCGGGCAAAGCGGAAAACATCGGCGTGTTTTTCCAGCAAGCGCCAATCGTACCAGGAAATTTCGTTGTGCTGGCAGTAGGCGTTGTTATTACCTTGCTGGGTGCGCCGGAACTCATCGCCGCCCAAAAGCATGGGCGTGCCCTGCGACAGCATGAGGACGGTTAAAAAATTTTTGACCTGCCGGGAGCGGACGGCCTCGATGCGGAGATCGGTGGTGGGGCCTTCAATACCGTAATTATAGCTGGAATTGTTGTTGCTGCCGTCCTGATTGTGCTCACCGTTGGCCTCGTTATGTTTGGCGTTGTAGCTGACCAAATCGTTCAGGGTAAAGCCGTCGTGGGCGGTGATATAATTGATGCTGGCATTGGGGGTGCGGCTGTTCATGTAATACAAATCGGCGCTGCCGGCCAGGCGAGTGGCCAGCGCCCGGTCAGGCCGGGGTCGCCGCGCCAAAAACGGCGAATATCGTCGCGGTATTTGTCGTTCCATTCGGCCCAGCGCCCACCGGGAAACCGCCCCACCTGGTAGCCGGCGATGTCCCACGGTTCGGCGATGAGCTTGGCGCGACGCAGTAATGGGTCTTCGGCAATGCGGGCAGTGAGGGGGGGATTGCCCGAAATGTGGCCGCCCGGCTGGCGGGTCAAGCTGGTAGCCAGATCAAAGCGGAAGCCATCCACGTGCATTTCCAGCACCCAGTAGCGCAGGCAGTCAATGATAAAATCCTGCACCACCGGATGGTTGGCATTGAAGGTATTGGCGACGCCGGTAAAATCCTGATAGTAGCGGGGATTGTCGGCCAGGATGTAATAGATGCTGTTATCAATGCCCTTGAAACTGAGGGTCGGCCCCAACTGGTTGCCTTCGACGGTGTGGTTGAAAACTACATCCAGAATGATTTCCAGCCCGGCCTGATGCAGCGCTCGGACCATTTCTTTAAAAGCGACAACCTGTTGGCCTGCATCTGCGCCCAGGTGACTGTAATGGCCTTTGGGCGCAAAAAGCAGAGAGTGTTGTAGCCCCAATAGTTGCGCAGCCGCTCGCCGGTTTCGGGGTTAAAGCGTCGAAATTCCCACTCGTCGAATTGGTGAATGGGTAATAATTCAATGGCCGTGACCCCTAACTCTTTGAAGTGGGGGATTTTTTCGATAACGCCGTGGTAGGTGCCGGGATGGCTGACCCCGGCGCTGGGTGATAGGTGAGGCTACGGACATGCGTCTCGTAAATGATGGTTTCGTTGATGGGGCGGTTAAGCGGACGGTCGCCCTGCCAATCAAAACCGTCATCGCCGTAAACAATACATTTGGGCATGCCGGCCAGGTGGGTGGTGGTTGAAAATGACAGATCGGCCTGCGGGGAATTACGATCGAAGCCATACGCCTGGCTGAAATCCCAGTGAAAGGTGGGGCCGCCGGTCAGCGCTTTGGTGTACGGGTCAAGCAAGGGCTTGTGGCGGTTAAAGCGGTGGCCCCGTTCCGGTCGATATGGTCCATCCATGCGGTAGAGGTACAGGTGGCCGTGCTTTACCCCGGATAAATGAATGTGCCAGATATCGCCGGTGCGGTTGGCAACCGGATGCAGTTCAAATTCGTGGGTGGGGGCGCCGGCCATCGGCTGGTCGAACAGCATCAACCAGACTCGCGTAGCGTGGCGGCTGAAGATGGCAAAGTTGGTTCCGTCGGCAGTGACGGTCGCGCCCAGGGGCATCGGTTGGCCGGGAGTTGAATGGATGAGTGGAGGCAAGTATAAATGTCCTCTCGTAATCTTTTGTTGGCTGGCTGGCTTTTTATATCCTACAACAGGTTAGGCTAAAAGACAATTTGGGCATTTGCGCTTTGAGGACAAATTTTTGCCTGGGAATTACTCTAAACCTGATAACTCGATGGGACGCCCGGTCAGTTCTTCAAGTTGTTGTTTCAGCATCAGACTTTTGCGCTTGATTAAGACTTCCTCATCTTCTCTTAGCTGCCTGGCTTCAACCCTGGCGGCGGCGGAAGCAGTTGGTTTGGCTTCTTCCTCGCTGTAATCATTCCAGTTGCGTTTGTGCCGGGTTAACTGGTTTGCCAATGACTCAATCATATCTATTTTTGTCTTCTGGTTGGCCAGGTTTATTTGCTGGAGAAAAGTTTTTAGCTCATTGGGCTGATCAAGAGGTAATGTGGCCAAGGTTGTTGTATCCGCTTCGATACTGGTTTGTGTATCCTGCCGTTTTGCCTGGCGACCTTTGAATACATCACGGGCAATATCAATTAACAAGGTCGAGGCGCTGCTGATGATGTTGATAAGGGTAGCGTCAAAAGCCATTTTTTTCTCTCCTTTTTCTGCTTTGATCGAACCAATACTTGCCACTTTTATTTCAAATAGCTCAAATGCAGTCCGTTGCAGCGTTTGAGGATGACCAGAACTTGCTCGTTTCAGGTGATTGCGCTCGCGGTCATCAAAATTGACCCCCGTATTTCGCAGATAAGACACGATCAGGTCATCAATTTGGATGTCGCTAAATGGACCGAGGGGAAGATTAGCCAAATTGCTATAAAAACCTGATCCAAACCAGGGGACGTTGGCAAAAAGATCAAAAAGTTCTCGCTCACTGGAGGTAATCAGCGAAAAACTGCGGGGGGCCGGCAAATTTAGCAAGGCGCGCAGGGTGTGCAAAAAACCTAGCCCGGCTTGTGAGTTATCTTTATTAATCTCTCCCATGAGCCGATCAAAACCATCCAATAAAACCACTACAAATTTTTTCTCTTTGCTTTCTCCTAATTTATCAAAGAAGCGACTAATATCAACTCTGGTTGGAGATTTGCCCGCTTCCAGCGATTTGACAACTTTTTCAGTGCCGGGCGTAACTTCTAACCAATCAGCTAACTTGTAAAACAAATGTTCCCAAAAGCCGAATTCGGAAAAGGGGGTGATAAGATTGGTGGGGATATAAATAAAACGAGCGACCTCAGAACCCAGCATGCCCCATTGTTTCCGGGTATCTTCGACCAGGAGGTAATGTAGAAGGGATGTTTTACCTATACCGGACGGACCACTGACCATGCTGCCGCCGCGATTATAGGGGTTGGCTAAACGGTCCAAAATGACATCAATTTCTCTTTCCCGGCCAATAAATTTTTCCGGGGGCACCGGCGGGCCGTCAATGAAGGGGTTGGCCGGGTTAGTTTGTTGAAAGGCTTGAATCGGGGCTGTCCTTACTCCTGGAGAGTTTTGAGGCGCTTCATCGGCTGCTATTACGTCGGGGATTAACTCTTGATAAGGCTGATGCTGTTCATAACGGGTTGAATTATTCTCTTTAGCCCAGGCCAGCAAGAGGTCAAGCTTAAATTTTTGCGCGGCAAATTCAATAATTTTATCGGCAATATCGGCTTTGCCGGTTACTTCGGCTAATTCGTTATAAACCGAATTAAATTCGGGTTCGTAAAAACAAAACCGGCGCAGCTCTTCGACGGTAAAGCCTTCTATTAGCAGGGTTCGTATCTTTCTTAAATGGTAACGTGTGGGCATGCGTTCTCTCTTCAGGCGATTATTGTTTGACCCAATCTCGCCCGCCATTCTCAGATTTGTATATCCCCCCGAAACCGGCAATATAGATGACGTTGGGATCGGTGGGGTCAAGGGCAATATTTTGAACGTGATAGGTAGTTCTTGGCTCAGGCAGGGGCAGGTAGGACCAGTTATCGCCACCATTTATACTCTGAATCAGCCCTAACCCATCATCATTATTGGCTTTAAAGCCGGTGCCGGCGTAGAGGATAGGGCCAGACCCCAAGACAATTCGGGAAATATTGAGCGTAGGCATTTGTGGGGTGGGCAGGCCGCTGTTAGCGCTGCGCCAACTCTGGCCCGCGTCATCACTCTGTACCAGGATTGTCGAAGCGCCGCCGGCATAAACGGTGCTTCCCTTAACGGCCAGGGCATAAACAGCCTGCCGGCAAGCCGAACATGGCAAGGCTTGCCAGTTGGACTGTGGACCATCGGCCCGATAAATCACGTCGCCTTCGCCGGCAGTATAAATGGGGCTATCCTCACCCGCTTCAATCGCCACTGTATAAAGGGGTGTTTGCAGGGCCGTGCCATCGGCTTTTTGGCCGTTAACCCAGGTACTGCCGCCGTCGGCGCTGATCAGGATACCCCCGGCGGTGGCCGCGTAGACAAGATCAGAATTGCTGTTAGCAATCGCCAGGTCATGCACCTGGATTTGGTCATTGGGCAGGGGCAGCGATTGCCAGGTGTCGCCGCCGTTGACCGATTTGAGAATTTGCCCATACGCGCCGAGGTAAATTACATTGGCCTGTCCCGGCGCAAATGCCAGCACAGTCAGACTGCCGACCGGGCCACCCAATTGAACCTCAGCCCATTGGTGACCGCCGTCCTGGGTGCGATAGAGCCGCCCGTTCTTCAACAAGGCAAACAGTTCAGCCGGGTTTTGCGGGTTGAGATCTATATCCAGCGCTTCGCCGGGGGGGAGGGGAACCGGCACAGGAGTAGAAGTAGCGGTGGGGGTAGGCGTCGGTGTTGAAGTGGAAGTTGGGGTTGAGGTAGGCGTCGGTGTTGAAGTT
>JAAUSP010000145.1 GCA_012032575.1 Anaerolineales bacterium
CCTACGGCGCGCCCAGGCAGGATAAGTGGATTGCCCGCAACCTGGAACAGCTCAAAATTCCGGTGTGCATGGGGGTGGGCGGGTCGTTCGATTTTATTGCCGGGACGGCCAAACGTGCCCCGCTGTGGCTACAGCAGCTTCACCTGGAGTGGTTCCACCGCCTGCTGACCCAACCCTGGCGCTGGCGGCGCATCTGGAACGCCGTGCCGCATTTTAGCTGGCTGGTGGTACAAAGTAGATTTACCCAGAAGAAGTAATGATATTCACCGCTTTTATGGTATAATTGGGATGAAGATAAAGTGAGGTGACTATGTTAACCAGTTACGCTGGAATCGTGAAAGATGGGCAAATTTATCTGCGCGACTCGATTGATTTACCTGAAGGCGCTCAGGTCATCGTTGTCGTATCTGACCGGTCCCTTTCGGTTGACGAGCAAGAGCGTTGTCTTGCCGGGCTTTCATCTGAGGAATGGTCCAACTTATTTGATGAATTTGCTCAATTTTCCGTAGAGCAACCGGCCGAGATAAATATAGAAACGGTAAGCGACGATGATCTTGTTGCTATTGTTCACGAAGTTCGACAGGCACGTCAGTGATGCGTGTTGTAATAGATACTAACCAGCTTTTGAGAATGGCGGCGGCTGAAAATCGGTCGCCGTTATTTATTGCCTGGCGTGAACACAAATTTGATCTGGTGATTTCTTCAGAGATGTTAATTGAATTAGAGGAAGTTATCGCTCGTCCCAAAACACAACGTTTTCTTCAATTTGGACGCGGGCGGCGGTTTGTTGAACTTATCCACCAACGAGCCTTGTTTATAATGCCGGCCTCAGATGCGCCGCATTGTCGTGATCCAAAAGATAACGTTGTAATTGCTACCGCTGTAGCAGCGCAGGCGATGTTTATTGTTACGGCTGATCGTGATTTGCTGGATGATAATATACTCCGGCAAAACCTGGCCAAACACAACCTTCGGGTACTTTGGCCGGTTGAATTTTTGGCTTTATTCCAATAAACCCTCTGAAAATCCTTTCCAAAATTCTAGACGAAAACACAGTATTATGTTATTATTTAGATTATGTACAGTTATCGTCCCAAACCGGTTCCCGCAGCCCGGCGAAGCTCTTTGCGCAGCCAGCACACCATGTTTTCGCTGGCGATTCTGGTGTTGGTGCTGATGGGAGTGCTGATGGGGTTCCGGCTTTTCGGGTCGGTGGACAAAGAGGAAATAAAAATCGCTGCGCCCGCTCCAACCGAAGCGCTGCCTGCCCCGGCCCTGGCCCCTACTGTGAGCGTAACCGATAATCCCATGCCGGCCCGCGACCCGTTCAAGCCGCTGGTTGGCATCGTGTCCGGGCATCGAGGTTACGATCCCGGCGCAGTTTGTCCCGATGGCTTAACCGAAGCCGAAGTCAACTATCGCACGGCGCTGGAAGTGGTGGATTTGCTGGAACGGCGGGAGGTGCAGGCAATTCTGCTGGACGAATTCGATGACCGGCTGCAAGGGTTACAAGCCGATGCCCTGGTCAGCATTCACGCCGATAGCTGTATGGTTGCCGGGGCCAGCGGCTTCAAGGTGGCCCGCGCCACCGACAGCGCTATCCCCGAAGCCGAGGACAGACTGGTGGCCTGCCTGTATCAGGAATATGGCATCTATACCGGCCTGCCCGAACACCTGAGCAGCGTTACCGACAATATGACCAAATATCACGCCTTCCGCGAAATTGACCGGATGACTCCCGGCGCGATTATCGAGCTGGGGTTTCTGCTGGATGACCGCCCGCTACTGGAAAACAAGCCCAAAGTTCTGGCGCGGGGTGTGGCCGCCGGGATCCTCTGTTTTTTTGGCAGATAAAAACTCCGCCCGGTAGATCAGGCGGAGTTTTCTGTTTAATTGCCAACATCTAAAAAGATTTCTCCCCGCTGTGCGGGTTGAAATGATAGCTTTCAGATGGGTCAGGCTTGATTACCAGCCCCATTAGCAGCGGAAAGAGAGCTGGCCTTGACGGCTTTGACGGCATCCTGGAAGCGGTTGAGGGTTTCGTCAATCAGGGCCTCGTCGTGCGCCTCGCACAGAAACCACGGCTCGCGGGCATCAATCTCGGCCCAGACGCCATGTTCATACAAATAACCCATAATAGCATCATAAATCTCCGCATTGTGACTCGCCATGCCCCGGTAATCGTTGATCTTCTCTTCGGTGATCAAAAAGCCGGTCATATTGGGATGGCCGGTCATCTGATGCGAAATGTCGGCGTCGCTCAGGATTTCGCTCAGGCCGCTCTTGAGCCGCTGGCCGCGTTTGGCCAGGTTGGCCAGCACCGGGCTGGCGGCCAGAATGTCGAGCACAGCATTGGCAGCGGCCATACTCAGGGCGTTGCCGCCATAAGTACCGGCGTGGGCCACGCTGCCTGGACCAATCAGGTCCATGATTTCCCGTTTACCCCCAAATGCGGCCACCGGATAGCCGTTGCCCAGGCTCTTGGCATAGGCCGAAATATCAGAGATAACGCCGTAAGCTTCCCGCGCTCCGCCGTTGGCGAAACGGAAGCCGGTTTTGACCTCGTCAAAAAT
This sequence comes from Anaerolineales bacterium, assembly GCA_012032575.1. The sequence continues at coordinate 2,574 of JAAUSP010000145.1, forward strand.
CAACACGATGCCGTATTCATCGCACAATTTGCGCAGATGGGCCAAAAAGCCGGGATCGGCTTCGAGGCCGGCGCTGTTGCCCAGAGCCGGCTCGACGATGATAGCGGCAATCTCCCAGTACCGTTCTTTGGTTGCCCGCTCGACCGCCTCAAAATCGTTGAAGGGCAGGGTCATAACGTAATCACGGATCCCTTTGGGAATGCCCGACCCCACCTGAACCGGCACCGGACTGCGCCGCGCTCCCAAAGCATTATAACTGGCAGAAGCGGTGCTGAACAACACGTAATCGTGCATGCCATGATACTGGCCTTCAAACTTGATAAACTTTTCGCGGCCAGTGTACGCCCGCGCAACCCGCAGCGAGTGCATGGTCGCTTCGGTGCCGGTGTTGGTAAAGCGCAGCATCTCCATGCCGGGGACCATAGCGCAGATTTTTCGGCCACAATCACTTCCATCTCGGTGGCGGCGGCAAAGATGGTGCCGTGGTCAATGGCGGCATGCACGGCGGCGTTGACCCGCTCATCGGCGTGGCCCAGGATTGTGGGTCCCCAGCCAAGCCGGTAGTCAATAAATTCGTTGCCGTCTACATCCCACACTTTGGCCCCTTTGCCACGGGCCACCACCGGCGTACTGGTGGGTCCCCAATAGCGGAAGTTAGAGCTGACACCTTTTGACATAACCTTCATCGCGCGATCAAAAATCGGTTGTGCTTTTTCTCGTTTCAACATAGGTAAAATCTCCTGGATAAAGTAACCAGTTATCAGTAGTCAGTAGCCAGTAGTCAGTAGTCAGAAAGTAGAGGCAGGAATGGCAAAGTATTCTCTGTGAGAATAGTGATCAGTAAACTATTAACCAATTAGTGTTCGCTAATCACTACCTACTGTTCACTGGTATGTGCCGGAGAAGGTAAAGCTATACCTCAATTCAGCCGGACATGTCAGGATGTCCCACTTAAGAGTCGCCTTTTGCGTCTCCGGATCATTGTTATATTATTATCATCAAAAAGGGAGAGACAGCATCGGATACGGGCAGCGGGGCCCTTAACCGATTTGACCCATGCTCAACAGCAGTTGAGAACCAACAGCATGCAGCAGCGTAGGTTTTGATTAGCCGAAATGGTCGGCGTAGCGTAAGACTAACTTCATTGTTAGGTCTCCTTAGTTGCTTGTACCAGCCAAAACTTTGAAGCAGACGCCACTCTGCATGCTTAACCTGGGAGGAGGCACGGCGGCCCGGATGGAAAGCACAAGAATTGTGAATGGTCTGATAAGCTTGCCTTATCGTTAGCAATTCACAATTCGCAATTAATAAGTCATTGTAGCCGAGAGTAGAGAATTGGGCAAGCAGGTATGATACGTGAAGTGTTTTCACGCATCACGCATCTATTTCCAAGTCATTCATTCATTATTTAATTCTACTGGGGAGGTTTTCATGTCAAAACTGGTCGAAAATCGGGGGTTGTGGAGCAGTTTGATTAGTCAAGATGACGAGGCTGAAGTTGGGGTGTTGGGTGTTCCGTTTGATAACGCTGTCAGTTGGCGGGGAGGAACCCGGCACGCGCCGCAGCGAATACGGAGCATCACGCCCTACCTGGCCTTTGTGACGGAAGAGGGCACGGTTTTGCAGGTCCGGGTCAAAGATTACGGCGATATGGAGTCTGATTTGAATTGGGAGCGCTTTTTTGAAGCGACGGAGGCCAGAGCGGCTGAAATTATCAACAGCCAGCATAAACTGGCTTTCTTTTTGGGCGGAGATCACAGCGTGGGCATCCCGCTGTTCAAAGCCTTTGCCAAAAGCTTTCAGGGGCCGGTCGGTTATATTCAGTTTGACTCTCACGCCGACCTGGCCGATTTCCACGAGGGCCACGCCTGGAGCCACGCCAACACCGCCCGGCGCAATCTGGAACAGCCCAACTTTTCGCCGTTCCACCTGGCCTTTGTCGGACTGCGCTCATTTTTAACCGAGGAACTGGATTTTTATGCCGCTCACCCGGAGATGGGCTGGCACACCGCTCGCAGCGTCTACCGGCGCGGCATTGAAGCCGTGGCCCGCGATGTGATTGCCCAGATGAAGGGTGTTGAAGCGGTTTACATGAGCCTGGATATTGACGGCATTGACCCGTCCTGCACCCCCGGCACCGGCACCCCGGAACACGGCGGCCCCACCACCCGCGAGTGCCTGGAATTTCTGCGTCTCATCTTTGCCGAACTGCCCATTCGGGCGATGGACATTGTCGAGGTCAGCCCGCCGCTGGATATTTCCGATGTCACCTCGCTGGCAGCACTCAAAGTGATGTATGAGGTTTTTGGGTTTGTGCAGGAATAAGCGGATCGGAGACACTTTTGCTTCACTCTCAGGTTATGCTACAATGACGGTACTATCTTTTTCCCACTGTGGTCACAAAAAAATATAACGGCACGGGTCCACCAAAGGAGAATAATCTATGGACGCAATCTCACAGATGCTCACCCAGCAGTTGGCTGGAGGCGGGTTGTCGCAAATCAGCCAGCAAATTGGGGCCGACGAACAAACCACAGGCAATGCGCTGTCGGCGGCAATACCGCTGCTGGTTTCGGCGATGGCTAACAATGCCTCCCAGCCCGAAGGGGCGCAATCGCTGCACCAGGCGCTTAACCAGGATCATAACGGCGCTATTTTCAATGATATGGCCGGCTTTCTGAGCAATCCCCAGGCGGCCAACGGAGCCGGGATTCTGGGGCACGTGCTGGGGGCCAAGCAGGATTTTGTCCAGACCGGGTTGGCCCAACAAACCGGGCTGGATGCCGGGTCTATTGGCCAATTGCTGACGATTGCCGCACCGCTGGTGATGGTGCGCTGGGCAAAACTCAGCAGGATCAGGGCCTCGATGTGGGTGGCCTGGCTTCTTTGCTCGGCCAGCAGCAGCAAGCCGCCCAGCAATCAAACCCCGACCTGATGGGTATGCTGGGTAATCTGCTGGATATGAACAACGACGGCAGCGCTCTGGATGACATTTTGCGCCTGGCGGGTAATTTCTTCGGCGGACGCAAGTAGTAGAAACCACTCCTTATGAGGCATTTCCAGGGTTTAAATTAGCCACAACGTGTTGCGTCTTGCGTATTCCGTTTATTTTACCTCTCGCAAGACGTAAAACGCAACACGAATATTCAGTGGATCCAAATTTACCAGCAGCGGCGGCTCCCACGCCGCCGCTACGCAGGCGTGGGAGACTGCTCCGCTTCAAAAATTGGATCTACTGATATTGAGTAATTGCCTGAAAATAAGGAGCGTTCTTATTCAGTCCGGTTTGGGGGGTCTTCTCGTTTGCGGCCAGGCTCAACCAGTTACGGCCCTGTTCCCGAAAAGGTCGGTGAGGGTATTGGCCAGGGCGATGAGCAGGGCCAGGCCGACAAAAACCAGCAACACTTTGGGCATCAAGCCGTTGTTGACCAGGGGATTGACCCCCACCATCGCCATAATGAGTCCCAGGAGCATAAAAAGAACCAGGTAGACTATCACGGCCCGGCTGACCATAACGTGCAGATAGCGGCGGCGTTCGGCGGTGGCCTCGTTTTCCCTGTCTGCCTCATTGGCTAAAACCGCTGCGTTTTTCTTTTCATCCTTCAAAATGCTTGCCTGGACTCATGATTCAGGGTACAATAGAATTGTCTATCAGGATACCATTCAGCCAACAATGATGTTACCCCATGAAAAATGACCGCTCGCCGCGAAAAATTTTATCCATGGCGGCTAATCCTTCCGGCCAGCGTGACGCGGGGCAGGAGCGGGTAGCCCGCGATTTTGAACAGGCACACCGCCGGGCCTTTATGCAGGATGCGCTGGCCCTGGTCCGCTACGAGCCGGTAGACCTACTCCCCTTTGAGTTGGTGCGCGAAAAACTGCATCTCAGCAACAAATATTATCTGGGGCTGCAAGAAATTCCCCTGGAGCAAATCGTCGGCAGTGTGGGCCGCTACGAGGATTTTACCCGCACCTTTATGCCCCGCAAAAGCAACAGCCGCCAGCGCTGGGAGAAAATTGACAGCATGACCGATACCGGCGGCTGGCCACCGATTGAAGTCTACAAAGTCAGCGATACCTATTTTGTGCGCGACGGCAATCACCGGGTTTCGGTGGCCCGGCAGTTGGGCGCGGAAACCATTGAAGCCTATGTGTGGGAGTATCCCACCCGCGTGCCGCTGGAGTCGGACGACGATATTGATGATTTAATCGTACGCGAAGAGTATCTGGAATTTTTAGACAGTACCGAACTGGACAAGTTGCGGCCCGATCAATGGATTATTCTGACCCAGCCGGGTGGCTATTGGGAGATGGAAGAGTCCATCGCCCTGCACCGTCACTGGAAAAGTTGGGATATGGACACCGATATTCCCTGGCACGAGGCCGTAGCCGACTGGTACGATACCATTTATATGCCGTTGGCCACCAAAATCCGCGAGGAAGGAACCCTGACTTTATTTCCAGGCCGCACCGAAGCCGATCTGGTAGTCTGGGTACTGCGGCATTGGACCAAACTGGAGCGTGATTACGGGGGCGAAGAAGTAGAGGCCAACGAAGCAGTGGAAGATTTTGCCGAGCGCACCCGCTCCAACCCCTTCCGGCGCACCTGGGCCTGGTTCGAGCGAACCGTTCTGGCAAACCGGTGGATGAAGAATAGAGGGGAAGATAGAGGATGGAAGATAGAGGATGGAAGATAGAGGATAGAAAGTAACTATCTTTCTACTATCCACTATCTACAACCTTCTATCCTCTACCCCCTACTCCTTACTGGCTCTTGATCTCCGTCCAAATCTGATCGTACAGAAAAACGGCTTCACCCAGCGACTCAGCCCATTCCAGCTTGTTGAGCACTTCATCGGCGGGGAAGATGGTTGGATCGTTGAGAATTTCAGGGTTGATAAATTCTTTGGCGGCAGCATTGGGGCTGGAGTAGTAAGTTATATTGCTGATGGTTGCCCCATTTTTAGCTTCCAAAACATAGTTGATAAAGTGTTCCGCCGTAGCCTTTTTCTGGCTGGTGGCGGTGACACACAGGTTATCCTGCCACTTCATGCCACCCTCTTTAGGGATGGCATAACCCCACTTGCCATCCGTTTCGGCGGCAGCATTGGCGGCGTTGCCGCTCCAGGATTGAGAAATCACCACCTCGCCGGGAATCATCAGGCTTTGCTCGTAATCCTCACTGTTAAAGGTTTTGATATAGGGTTTAACAGCCATCAACAATGCTTTAGCTTCCTGAAGCTGAGCTTCATCTTTGCTGTTGAGCGAATAGCCCAGATACTTTAAAGCGGCCCCCAACAATTCCCGCTGGTCGTTGAGCACATTAACTCCGCCGGACTCGGCCCCCATTTTGGCCTTTTCCGGGTCAAAAATGTAAGCCCAGCTATCGGGCGGGCTGTCTTTGTAAACTTCGATATTGTAAGCAATGCCGGTAGTGCCCCACAGATAGGGCACGCAGTGCTTGTTGCCCGGATCATAGGGGGCGTTGAGGTTGCGCGGGTCCATATTTTTAATATTGGGGATATTGTTCAGATCAATTTCAGCCAGCAGGCTCAATTCGATCATCTGGGCAACCATGTAATCGGAGGGCACAATCACATCGTAGCCGGTGGCTCCGGCCTGCAATTTAGCCAGCAGGTCTTCGTTGCTGGCAAAGGTATCATAGATTATTTTTACGCCGTATTCTTTTTCGTAATTGGTCAAGAGGGACTCGTCAATGTAATCGGCCCAGTTGTAAACACTCAACTCCGGGGCCAGGCCGTCTTTGGGAGCGGAAGCCGCTTCTTCGCCACCCTCAGCCGGGGCAGCAGCCCCAGTATCCTGAGCCGGCGACTGCGGTTCAGGAGCGGCGGCCCCGCCGCAGGCGCTTAAAAGCAAACCCAATAAAAGAATTAAACTTATTACCCATAGATGTTTTTTCATGGTTTCTCCTCCAAAGAATTTAGTTTGAATGGGTATATTATCCAACATCGCGGTTGATGACAAAAGTTATACCATAGATGGCCCGTAGTTCCCAAGTGTAATTTGAACTCTGTCCCCTACTCCTTACTGCTTACTCCCTACTACTGACTTTTGATCTCCGTCCAAATCTGATCGTACACAAAAATAGCTTCACCCAGCGGCTTGAAATATTCCAGTTTGTCCAGAGTTTCCCGGTCAGGGTAGATGCCGGGATCGCTGAGAATCTCCGGCAAGATAAACTCCTTGGCGGCAGCGTTGGGGCTGGCGTAGTAGGTGTAGTTGGTAATGGCGGCCCCATTTTCAGCATCCAGCAGGTGATTGATAAAATGTTCCGCCGTGGCCTTGCGGGGACTGCTGGCGGTGATACAGATACCATCCTGATAGATCACGCTGCCTTCTTTGGGAATAATATAAGCCCAGAGGCTTTCGCCGGTGGCCTCGTCCGTCGTTTTGGCGGCTGCCTGGGCTGCATCGCCATTCCAGGCGTGCGAGATCACCACTTCGCCGGGAACCAGCAAGCTTTCATCGTAATCTTCACTGTTGAACGATTTGTAGAAAGGTTTGGCCTTCAAAATTACTTCTTTGGCCTCTTGCAGATGCGCCTCATCCGTATCGTTGACCGAATAGCCCAGGTATTTTAGCGCTGCCCCCATCAATTCACGCTGATCGTTGAGCACGTTGATCCCGCCGGCCTCTTGCCATTTTTTAGCCTGCGCCGGGTCAAAAATATAGGCCCAACTATCGGGTGGGGTATCGCCAAACACATCGGTGCGATAAGCAAGGCCGGTGCTGCCCCATTGGTAAGGCACACAATATTGGCTGCCCGGGTCGTCGGGCGAGTCTAAAAATTTTGGGTCAACATTTTTTAGATTAGGGATATTGTTGTGGTCAAGCTTGGCTACCAGGCCCAATTCGATCACCTGGGCCACTCCCTGACCGGAGGGAAAGATAACATCGTAGCCAGTAGCGCCCGCCTGAAGTTTGGCAATCAGGTCTTCGTTGCTGGCAAAGGTATCATAGATGATTTTAACGCCGTAGGTTTTTTCGTAATCTTTGATAACCTGGTCGTCAATGTAGTCGGCCCAGTTGAAAACGCTCAACTCTTTATCCAGAGCGGGAGACCCATTGTCTTCAGTGGGGGCGGCTGCGGCTTCGGTTGGAGCGACAGGTTCGGCGGGGGGTTCGGTGGGCACAGCCACTTCTTTTGGCTCGGTTGGGGCGGGCGGCTCGCTGCCTGCTGTTGAGCCTCCCCCACAGGCAGACAGAAAAACCAACAGCACTATGAGCATCCACTGATACGTCTTCATCGCTTTCCTCCTTGTAAAAAACAAAACTACTATTACTTGCCCCCATATTCCCTAACCTGGACGAGCCACCTTCGGCAAACAGGATTTTTCGCCACGAATTACATGAATTTTCACTAAAAAATTTTCGTGTTAATTCTGCTTTTAACCGGCTCAATCAATCGCGCCGTTGCAAGAACTGCGCCAGCAATACCAGCCCAATCGAGAAAACCAGCAGCAGCGTAGCCAGAGCGTTCAAATCGGGGGTGACGCCGAATTTGACTTTGGAATAAACCAGGACCGGCAGGGTGGTTGAGCCGGGGCCGGAGACAAAAAGGTAATCAAAAAGTCGTCCAGGGAAAGCGTAAAGCCCATCAGCGCGCCGCTGACAATAGCCGGCATAAGCAGAGGAAAGGTAACACGACGAAAGGTCTGCCACTCGTCGGCGTAGAGGTCGCGGGCGGCTTGTTCCATATTCGGGTCCATATCCACCAGGCGGGCGCGGATAATGGTCGCCACAAAAGAGATAGTAAAGGCAACATGGGCAATAATAATCGTCGGCAAGCCCAGGCCCCAGGTTATCCCGAACAGGTTTTTGACCATGTTAAAAACGATGATAAAGAAAAGCAGCGTGGCCAGGGCAATCACAATTTCCGGGATGATGATGGGCATGTACAACACGGCATCAAGCGGCAGCTTGAACGGAAAATGATGGCGCTCCATCGCCAGCGAAATCATGGTCCCAATAACCGTGGAGAGGATAGTTGACACAAAAGCAACGATAACCGTATTGGTAAAGGCCGAAAGAATGGCCGGATCGTTAGCTAATTCAGCATACCAGCGCAGACTAAACGCTTCCCAAACGATACCGCTTCGACCGGCGTTAAAAGAGAAAATGATGAGGACAAGAATGGGCGTATAAAAAAAGGCAAAAATCAGCAGGGCATTGGCCGTTAACAGTTTTTGCCCCAGGGCCAGGCGCGAGATTGCGCGGCTGCGCACGGGTACGGCTGCGGATGATGTACTCATTTGTTAAACTCCTCCACGTTAAAGGATGAAAGCGGAAGGATGAAAGCGGAAGAAATTTTTCATCCTTCATCCTTCCGCCTTTATCCTTTCTAGGCTGACCGGCTGGCCCCGGTGCGGAAATAAATCATAGTTGCGCCCAGCACCAGGGTCATCAGGCCAATTCCCATCGCTGAGCCGAAGGGCCAATCCCGCACGGTTAGAAACTGCTGTTGCAGCACGTTGCCGATCAAAAACGTGTTACCACCGCCCATCAAATCAGGGGTGATAAAATCGCCCAGGGCCGGAATAAAGGTGATAATCGAAGCGGCCACGACACCGGGCATCGTCAACGGCAAGATGATCCGCATGAATACCTGTAGACCGTCCGCGCCCAAATCCTGGGCCGCCTGGACATAATTAAAATCGAGCTGCTCAATCGAGGCATATAGCGGTAAAACAGCAAAAGGCAGGTATCCGTACAGCAGACCCAGCCTGATCGCTGTGGGGGTAAAAAGAATTTGAATGGGTTCGCTGATGATACCCAGGTTGAGCAGCCAGGTATTTATCAGCCCCGTATCACGGATGATAAACATCAGAGCATAGGTTCGGATCAGGAAATTGGTCCAAAAAGGCACCATCACCAAAAAAATAAGTAGTTTTTGGCGCTGCGGGCTTTGGCGGGCGATAAAAAAAGCAAAGGGATAGGCCAGCAGGAGGCACCACACCGTATTGACCGCGGCCAATCCCAGCGACCGCAGAAAAATAAAAACATAAGGTGAGTCCAGATTAATGAGGCGGGCGTAGTTACCAAGATTGAACTCCAGCTCAACCACGCCCAACAGAGAACGCTTGCTAAAGCTGACCACCAGCACGATCAAGAGCGGAATCACAAAAAAAAACGGCGAGCCAAAAAACACCCGGAGTCAACAGGATGGGTAATATTCCTTTACTTTGCCGGCCTGATACTTGCATCTAACCTTCCTCCTTAAAGATGACCGGGGACCGAAGACCAGGTTGTAAAAGAAAGCCGGTCTATCATCCCCGGTCCTCGGTCGTTTTAGCTGGTCAAAACCATGGCGCTGTCGGTGGGCCAGGCCAGGTAAACATGGTCACCGCGCTGAAACGGATGAGCGTCACCATCCATCACCCCACCGACATTTTGAATTCGGGCCACCACATCCTGCTTGCCGCCAATGCGGGCGCGGTAACGGGTGTCGGTGCCGATGTAAACCGCTTCCTCTACCACCGCCGGAACGCTGATCCCCTGATCGGGCGGGTTTTGGTGCAGCGAGATTTTTTCGGGCCGGACGGCAACGGTAATTGTCTGGCCGGTGCTCAGGTCATCGCCGCTGCGAGCCAGCACATTCACCCCGGCGTCCAGAGCCACCGTCGTTTTCGCCGCATCAACCTCCAGCACCCGGCCTTCCATAAAGTTGGTTTCACCGATAAAATCGGCCACAAAGCGATTACGCGGGCGCTCGTAAATTTCTATTGGCGCACCCACCTGCTGCACCACCCCTTCATTCATCACCGCGATGCGATCCGACATGGTGATCGCCTCTTCCTGGTCGTGGGTGACAAAGATAAAGGTAATTCCCACCTGGTGTTGCAGTTCCTTCAATTCCAACTGCATGGCTTTGCGCAGCTTCAAATCCAAAGCGCTGAGAGGCTCATCCAGCAGCAGCACCTGGGGCCGGTTGACCAGAGCACGGGCCAGGGCAATCCGCTGCTGCTGCCCGCCCGAAAGCTGGCGCGGTTTACGTTCGGCCAGTTGGGGCAGACGGACCATTTCCAACGCTTCTTTAACCCGGCTGTTGATTTCGGGGCGGGGTACTTTTTGCATCTCCAGCCCAAAGGAGACATTTTCGGCTACCGTCATGTGAGGAAACAGGGCGTAATTTTGAAAAACCGTGTTGACCGGACGCTTGTAGGGCGGCGTTTCGCCCATCGGCTTGCCGCGAATCAATACATCGCCTTCGCTGGGCAGTTCAAACCCGGCGATCATTCGCAGACATGTAGTTTTGCCGCAACCACTGGGGCCTAGTAATGAAAAAAATTCGCCGTCCTTGATCTCGAGCGAGACATTATTGACAGCCACGAAATCACCAAATCTTTTGGTGACACTCGCGAGTTCAACGTCAATGTTGGACACGAAATGATTCCTCCTTTCAAAGCAAAGGGTATGAGATTGGCGAAGGATATATTTATGGCAGAGAGGCTTTAGTCCAGTTAAGAATTTGCAGCGCAGACCAAGCCGGAAGGTGAAGGAGACAGTAATTGGATTAGTATAGTCAAAAGCGATAAAACCGTCAACTTGACAGAAGGTAATGAGGGTTATGGCAAATCTAAAATCTGGCGCACTTTTTGGGTCAGGGCGCGGGGGGAAAAAGGTTTTGCAAAAAATGCATTTCGGACCCCAACACACCATGTTGAACAATAGCATCGTCGGTGTAGCCGGACATGTAGAGGGTTTTCAGGCCAGGCCGGAGTGATTGCAGGCGCTCGGCCAGTTCGCGCCCATTCAAGCCGCCGGGCATCACTACATCTGTCACCAACATGTGGATGGGACCTGTTTGTTGAGCACACACCTGAAGGGCCTCGCTGCCATTGCTGGCATCCAGTACGGTGTAGCCATTCATCTCTAAAATGCGCCGGGCCAGAATACGAACACTGGCTTCATCTTCGACCAGTAAAATGGTTTCCGGGCCGCCCAGCAGTTCTGCCGGGACAGATTGACTTTCAGAGATAGTCACCGGTTCATCCACCCGCGGCAGGTAGATTTTGAAGGACGTACCCTGGCCCGGTTCACTGTAAACCCAAATGTCACCGTCGCTCTGTTTGACAATGCCAAAGACCGTCGCCAGCCCCAGGCCGGTTCCCTGACCTACGCCTTTGGTAGTAAAGAACGGCTCAAAGATATGAGCCTGGGTGGCCGCATCCATGCCCACGCCGTTATCACTTACCGCCAGCATAACATAAAGGCCAGGCTCAACGTCGGTGTGCTGGCGGGTATAGATCTCGTCCAACTCCACATTGGCTGTTTCGATGATCAGGGTACCGCCATTGGGCATAGCGTCACGAGCGTTGATTACCAGGTTCATCACGATTTGCTCTATTTGTCCGGGATCGGCCTTGATCTGCCCCAGGCCCGACCTCAATCGGGTTATCAGTTCAATATCCTCGCCAATGAGCCGCAGTAGCATTTTTTCCAGTTCAGAGATGATTTCATTGAGATTCAACACCTCCGGCTGGAGTAGCTGTTTACGGCTAAAAGCTAACAGTTGCCGGGTTAATCCGGCGGCTCGCTCTCCAGCTGATGGATCTCTTCGATAAATTTCCGAATGGGGTCATTAT
>JAAUSP010000146.1 GCA_012032575.1 Anaerolineales bacterium
CAGCATCTTCCCCATTGACCCCGGCGACACCCGCCGCGTCGAAATCGAATACAGCGAAATATTGCCGCTCGAAAACGGCCTGGTCCACTATGTTTATCCCCTCAGCACCGAGCGCTTTTCGGCCCGCCCCCTGGAAGATGTCTCGGTGACGGTCAACATCCAATCCAACGAGGCCATCAAAGCCGTTTACTCCTCCAGCCACCCGGTCAGCGTCAACCGCGAGGGCCGCTTCGGGGCTATCGTCGGCTGGGAAGACGCCAATGTGCTGCCCAGTACCGATTTCAGCCTCTACTACACCGTCTCCCAGGATGACATCGGGGTGAACCTGCTCAGCTACAAAGCTCAAAATGAAGACGGCTTCTTTGTTCTGCTGGTCGCGCCCAATGTGGACGCCGAGCAGGTGGTAGACAAAGATGTAATCCTGGTCCTCGACGTGTCCGGCTCGATGGAAGGCGAAAAAATGGAGCAGGCCCGCGACGCCTTGCTGTATGTGCTCGACCACCTCAACCAGGGCGACCGGTTCAACGTGATTTCGTTCAGCACCGGCGTGAGCAGCTTCTCCGGCAAACCCGAACCCCTGTCCGCTCTGCCCGAAGCCCGCCGTTTTGTTGAGGAACTGCGGCCCGAAGGCAGCACCGACATCAACCGCGCCCTGCTCGAAGCGATTGGCGGAGCCGACCCGGAACGCCCGACCATCATTATCTTTTTGACCGACGGCCTGCCCACCAGCGGCGTGGTCGAGACGCCCCAGATTTTAGCCAACGTCGAGGGCGCGGCCAGCCCCAACCTGCGCATCTTCCCCTTTGGGGTGGGTGATGACGTGGACACGGTTCTGCTCGACACCCTGGCCCAGGAGCAGCGCGGAGCCAGCGCTTATGTCCGCCCCGGCGAAAATGTAACCGAACAGGTCGGCGGCTTTTACGCCAAAGTCAGCACCCCGGTTCTGGCGGACCTGACCCTCAGCGTGGACGGCGTGACCCTCGAAGATACCTATCCCTACCCCCTGCCCGACCTGTTTGCCGGAACGCAGCTCATTGTGACCGGGCGCTACCGCGACGGCGGCCCGGCTACGGTCAGCCTGACCGGCCAGATCAACGGCCAGGAGCGCACCTTCCGCTTTGACGATTTGAGTTTTGCCAGCGGCCCCGGCACCACCAACCGCAGCGCCGAGTTCATTCCGCGCCTGTGGGCGACCCGCAAAGTGGGTTATCTGCTCAACCAGATTCGGCTGCACGGCGAGAACCGCGAAATGATTGATGAGATTGTCAACCTGAGCGTGCGCTACGGTATCATCACCCCCTACACCTCGTTCCTGGTCGAAGAGCCGGAGCTGGCTCTCAGCCAGGAAGGGCGGCAGCAGATTGCCGAAGACGAGTATGCCGCCGCCCAATCCGCCCCCGCCGCTGAAGTGTCCGGCGATGCCGCCGTCAACAAAGCCGTGGAACAAAATGCCCTGGCCGGCGCCCCGATGGCTGCTCCCCTGGCCACCGCCATCCCCGGCGCGGACGGCGCACCGGGTCTCAGCAGCGCTGTGACCGCTGTGGGCGACAAAGCCTTTGTGCTCAAAGACGGCGTCTGGACCGACACCACCTTCGACCCGACGACGATGACCACCACCCCACTGCCCTTCCCGTCGGACCTGTTCCTGGAATTTCTGGGCGACCATCCCGACGCCGGCAAATATTTCGCCCTGGGCGAGCGGGTGATTGTGGTGCTAGATGGGGTGGCGTTTGAAACTGTTACCGATGGAGAGGCTGAGGCTAAGGCTGAGGCTGAGGCAGTATCTATGGCTCAGTCTTCGCCTCAGCCTGACTCACCCTCCCCTCAGCCTTTTTAACTGCCGACGTGATCGAAGGTGTCGCGCCGTTGGAAGTCAATTTTACCGGAACCCTGCCTAACGAGTCAGGTGAGAACAGGGAAAATGCCTGCCAGGAGGGGCGGTTTGAGTTTGGAGACGGCAATTCGTTATCAGTGACGGCTGCCACGTGCGATCCTGAAAAGAAACGCGGCGACGTTGCCAATTACGTTTATGACGAACCGGGCGAGTATCAGGCCACTTATGCTGTCGGTCGCTTGAAGTCGGAGCCTTTGACGATCATCGTCAGAGGGTCAGGCGACACCCCCAGTCCCACCGACACCGCTACGACCATCGCAGTGCAGCCGACCACAATTGCCCCGCAGCCGACCGAAGCCCCGCTTGCCGAGGCTACGCCTGTCTCGCCTACCCCAACCCCCGCTGCGTCAAAAGTTGAGACTTCCGGCGCTTCCCTCTTCAACGTCTGGACGCTGCTTTTATTGCCCCTGCTGGGTCTGGCCGTTGGCTGGTTTATCTGGGGACGGGGAAGAAATTAAGGTGGTTCCAAGAAAATAGTTACTCAATATTCGTGTTGCGTGAGAAAAGCAGACGGAACACACAACACGCAACACGCTTTGGTTAATTTAAATCTTGGAACTGCCTGATCATCCTTCTGACTTTCGGAGCCAGACCCGATTGCTATGAAACGTACTCTGACCGGCCAAATCGGCCAGGGCGTCGGGAGTGGTCCAGTTGACATTGCGCCCGCCATCGAGTTTGGACCAGTAGCCCTTGGGCGAGGCCAGTACGCCGGGCCGCACCGCCTCGGTGACGACGGCCCGCAGGGTACACCCGCCCCGTTCATTCTCGACCACCACCGTATCACCGTCGGCAATGCAGCGGGCAGAGGCGTCGGCGGGGTTGATTTCCACAAACGGCGTTCCCTCTCGCTCTAACAGGCTGGGCTGATTAGCCATACTGCTGGTTACAAAGTGGTGGGCGGCCCCACTAATCAAGGTTAAACTCTCCCCTGCGCCCCTGCGCCCCTGCGCCCCTGTGTCAAACAACTCAACCTCCGCCGGATCGGACCAGCCGGGCAGCGGGTCGTGTCCCGCCTCGGCCAGGCGTTGGGAGAACAGCTCCACCTTGCCGCTGGCGGTCGGGAAATGTAAATCGGCAAAGGGGGTCGGCGAGTCAAGGGCCAGGGGCACAGCCTGACCTGCCTTGAGTTGTGCCAGGCTAATCCCATGAAAAGCCGGGGTATGTTCGGCCGAAGCAGTCAAAATTTCCTCAATCACTTCGTCAACACTCTGGTGCAGCCAGGGGTCGTCAAAGCCGAGCGCCTCGGCCAGTAAAGTCATGACCTCCCAATTGTTTTTGCTCTCGCCCAGCGGCGGAATGGCCGGATGATTGTAGGTCAGCATGGTGTGACCGTAGGCTTTGTGCAGGTCGGCGTGCTCAAGCTGCGAGGTGGCGGGCAGGACAATGTCGGCGTAGTCGGCGGTGTCGGTCATGAACAGTTCGTGGACCACCGTAAAAAGGTCCTCCCGCCGCAGCCCCTCGACAATTTTGCCGGCGTTGGGGGCAATCGCCGCCGGGTTGGAGCCAAACACGTACAGCGACATGATCGGCGGGTCGGTGATTTCGCCGGTCAGCGCCGCGCCCAGACGGTTCATGTTGACGCTGCGGGGGGGCGGTGGGCAGTTTTCCAGATGGTTGACCCCGGCCCATTTGAAGTAGCCGCTGGTGCTGTAAGCCAGGCCGCCGCCGCGCACCCCGTACTGGCCGGTCAGCGCCGGCAAAGTCAGCAGGGCGCGGACGGTCTGCCCCCCGTGCTGATGGCGCTGCAAGCCGTCGGCAAATTTGATCAGGGCCGGCTGGGTAGTGGCGTAGAGTCGAGCCAGGTCAATGATGGCTGTTTCCGGCAGGCCGGTGATCGCGGCGACGCGGGCCGGTTCGTAAGCAGCCAGGCGCTCCCGGAGCTGCGGCCAGCCGACTGTGTGGGTTTCCAGCCAGGCCTCGTTGTGCAAGTTTTCGGCCACGATGATGTGGGCCAGCCCCAGCGCCAGCACGCCATCGGTGTTGGGCAGGGGAGCCAGGTGCCAATCGGCGCCGCGAGCGGTGCGGCTGCGGCGCGGGTCAATGACCACGACCCGGCAGCCGTTGCGCTGGGCATTTGTGAGGTGCGGCATAAAATGGGGGGCCGTGCTAACCGGGTTATGGCCCCAAATGATGATCAGGCGGCTGTGGGCCACATCCTCGTAAGGCTGGCTGTGCCTGGCCCCCAGCGTGGCTTCGACGGCGAGTTCGGCGGCGGACCCGCAAATGCTGCGCTGCAACTGGCTGGCCCCCAGCCGATTCCACAGCCGGTTGTTGGTAACTGTCATCTGGACCAGTCCCAGGGTGCCGCTATAACTGTAGGGCAAAATGGCGGCTGCGCCATACTGAGCTATAATTTCCTGCCAGCGCCCGGCAATTTCGGCGATGGCCTCAGCCCAGGTGATCCGCGCCCATTGGCCGCTGCCTTTGGGGCCGACCCGGCGGAGCGGATATTGCAAACGGTCGGGGTGGTAAACCCGTTCCAGATAGGGCCGTACTTTGGCGCACAGCCAGCCCCCGGTGATGGGATGCTCCGGGTCGGCGTAAAAATTGATGGCCCGATTGTTTTCCACTTCGGTGACAATGCCGCAGGTGTCCGGGCAGTCGTGGGGACAGGCCCCGTGGATGCGTTGAATGGTCATGGTTTCCCCCTTATTTCATCTGTCCTAACTTTTTTCCTATTTCATTTAGGCTTAAATGATATTATTTTAAGTATACTCATTCTGTTGTTAATTTGTCCAATCCTGTCTACTTCAGTTTCTACTTGTTTTTCGCTGCCCCTTTTGACTAACTTGCCAGTGTAGGCTCAATACCAGCCCCTCTCACCTTTATTATTAATAAGCTTAATTGATTTCTCTTTAGTGACAATAAACCGCTTTGGTTTTCTGTTCAATGATAGATATGAAAAGTGTAATTGTTTGGCAAAGGAGAACACAAATGTCGAAATGTCGTCGGCTGCAAGTAAGTTTAAACCGGGTTGGGTTAGTTATAGTTGCGGCGCTACTTATATCAATGGTTAGTTTGACCTTATTGGTGATGAATGCCGAGGCCAAACGTTCGAAAGGAGGGCCAGGGTGTGGAGGTGATTTAGCCAGTCTATTAGACCAGGTAGAAGATGGAGATGTTGTTGAGGTTTTAACAGGACCTACCGCCTGGGACTCAAACGGGGCTATCCTGACGAAGAATATCACTATTGAAGGTGGATGGCAGCTAATTACTACTACCTGTGTCAGTTCTGATACCAGCGGCTCTTCTTTTGAATGGCCGGCGGAACGTTCAATTATTGGAGATTACCCGCTGGACTCAATAATCAGAATTAATCCACCACTCATCTCAACAACGATGCGCTATTTGGATATTGTTCAGGTAGCCGGGGGGGTGGCTCAAGGCGGCGCAATAAGTGGGGTCATTTCTGACGGGGCGCGCCTCTTATTGGACAATGTACTCATCACCAATAGCAGTGCTGATAGGGGCGGTGGGTTATATCTGGAGGTACGAGGCAACTCTCAACTCATATTGTCGGACACTGATTTCACTTTCAATACAGCCCAAAACACGGGGGGCGGTTTTGAGATTCATGTTTTCAACAATAGTCAAGTTACAATTATTAATAGTCAGGTCTCTACCAATACTGCTACCAATGGGAATGGCGGCGGTGGCCGGATTGTGATTCATAGTGGTTCGGTCACTATTGCTAATAGCTCTTTCTTTGATAATCAAGCGAACGGGAGCGGTAAAGGACTATTAGTTGAAGGGGTGGGTAGCGGACCTGCTTACCTGATATTGCAGAATAATGTTTTTAGTTCCAGTTTGCAGATCAGTGGCACTGTCACTGTGCTAGATAAACAGACATTTCTGCCGATTGTCTTCAAGAAATGATGAATAGTTTATATTGCCCGGATATTCTTGAACTTAAAAGTGCCGCCGCGAATGACTCGACCTGATCCCTCCCAGGTAAAACCGGGGTTTAGCAACCCATACCCTTGCCGGTAATAAAGAGGAACAACGGCCGTGTCTTCGGCGACTAAAATTCTATCAGCTTGATGGTAAAGTGCTAAACGGGCAGCATAGTTAGTCAAGCGAGCCGCCTGTTCCACAGCCTGGTCAAATTGTTGATTCTGCCAGCCAAGATAATTGTTAGGGCTGGCGCTGTGGAAAAGAACCCGCAGAATATCATCAGGATCAGGGTAATCTACGTCCCAGTTTGATAATGATAATTGTGCTACTCCCTGTTTCATCATTGCTGCGATTTCTTCAATTGAAACACCTTCTATAACTTGGACATGCGCCTCTAGGTGCTCACGCCAGCTTGACTGCAAAAAATTTGGCGTGGTGTCAAAACCAGGGGACAGGACAAGGGTCAGGGGAGGTAGGTCAGCTCCTGAATTGAAGCCCGCCTGTCGTAAAAGATTGCGGGCGGCAATAGGATCAAAGTTTAAACCTATTTCGGGTGAATGACCCGACATACCGGGTGGCACCACTCCACCTGAGGCTGCTCTTTGCCCATTGGCCCAAACTTCTCGCATCAGCTCATCCAGATTAATCGCTCTGGCGAACGCTTGGCGCACTAACTTTTGGTTAAATGGCGGGAATTTACAGGCAAACTCCAAAAAAAATGTACCGAGATACTGCACCAAATATGTTTCATCAGGCCGATGCCTCAATAATTCGGGGGGCTTCCATAGGGGACACCAGTCAATCCTATTTGCCAGGTAATCATCTAAATTGGGTACATCAATAAAAAGCAATAAGGCCTGTTCCAGGTTGCCAGGAATATAACCATGATAGGCTGCACTCCTTGTCAACAACATCTCTCGACCTGGCTGCCACTGTTCCACTCTAAAAGGGCCGTTACAAACCAAATTTTCCAGCTTCATCCAACCGGCTTCGTTAACCTGAACGATATGGGCTGGCTGCGGAAAAGTAATAGAGGTTGCCAGGAGATAGGGAAAATAAGGGGTCGGTGCTGTTAAGGTAATTTCCAGGGTTAAATCATCTAAGGCTCTGATAGCTATAGAGGCAGGGTCGCTCCTCCGGCCTTGATGAAAATCCTCAGCACCCTGCACCACGTAAAGCTGCTGGGCAAAAGCGGCGACTGTGTCGGGATGTAAGTTACGACGCCAGGCGAAAACAAAATCGTGAGCGGTCAGGGGGGTCCCATCGCTCCATTTGAGGCCAGAACGTAGTTCAAATTGGTAGTTTTGACCGGTTTCATCAACGTGCCAACGTCGAGCTACGGCTGGAATAATGTTCAACTCCGTATCTAATTCGGTTAACCCCTCGAATAAATTTTTGATAATTTCTTCATCATCCGTCGTGTCAATTAACCCCGGATCGAGCGTAGTTGGTTCGAACACGCCCACTCGAAATAGAGGCTTGCTATTCCCCGGAGTATCAAATGTTGGAGGTGTGTCTCGCTCCACCTGCTCCAACAACTCAAACGCCCGATCATAAAACTCCTGCGCCCCTTCAAAATCCAGTTGATTGGC
Source organism: Anaerolineales bacterium (assembly GCA_012032575.1). The sequence goes on from JAAUSP010000146.1 coordinate 7,384, forward strand.
CCGCACCTGGGCCAGTTTGAGATAGGTCTTGGCCCGGCGTTCCGAGTTGGGAAAGCCGCCGGCGGCCTCCTGCTCGTCGAGCAGCTTCAAAACGCGCTGGTACAGCATTTCGGCTTCTTCGTTGGCGTAGAGCAGGCGGGCCTGGTCGGCGGTTTGGAGGTGATAGTAGATGGCCTGCTCAAAATCGCTGGCCCGCTCGTAGTGGTAGGCCAGCAGGCCGGACTGCTCGGCGATACGGCCGGGAAAGAAGCGCTCCAAAGATTCGGCCACCTGGCGATGATAAGCCCGGCGGCGCTCGTAGAGCAGGGTGCTGTAGGCGCTCTCCTGGATCAGGCTGTGGCGAAAAGCGTAAGTCGGGCCGAGGTCGGTGGTAGCGCCGGGCAGCACGTAGCGGTCGGCTTCGAGGGTGGCCATCTGGCGCGACAAATCCTCCTCCCCGGCAGTCAGCACGGCCAAAACCTGGGTAAAAAAGGTCTCGCCGATGACCGACGCCATTTGCAGGGTATGACGGCTTCGATGGCCAGGCGGTCAATCTGGGCCAATAACAAGCCGTGAACCGAATCGGGGATATTGAGCGATTCCAGGGTTATTTCATTCAGGTCAATATCGCCGGACAGGAAACCCTGGCTGCGCAGGGAGCGGATCATCTCGACCAGGAACAGCGGGTTGCCGCCGCTCTTCTCGACCAGGTAAGCCACCAGGCGCTCCGGCAAATCGGGGGCGGTATGGGCCACCAGCGCCGCCGCCGAGGCCGGCTCCAGACTGTCGAGGGTCAGGTCCAGCAGTTCGGGCGAATCGGGCTGCTCCAGCAGGTATTGGCGCAGCGCCCACACCCGGCTGTCACGCTCCGGGCGCATGGCCAAAAGCAGGATGATCGGGTGGCGGGTGGTCAAGGGCAGGATGGTTTCAATCAGTTGCAGTGAGGTCGGGTCGGCCCACTGCAAATCGTCCAGGGCCAGGGCCAGGGCGTGGCGGTGCGACAACTGCACCAGCAAATCGCGCGTTACCTCAAAAAGCTGCCAGCGAAAACTCTCGCCCGAAAGCCCTTCCAGCCGGCGGGCCAGCTCGTCGTCGAGGGGCAGGCCCATAAAGCGGGCCAGGTAGGGATAGGTAGCTTCCAGCCGGGCCGGGCCAAACAAATTGGCGCAAAAAGTCCGCAGGTGACGGCTGGACTCGTCAGGCCCGGCTCCGCTGGGCAGGTCCATCAGATCGCGCAGCACGCTGATGAACAGGTAGCCGCTGAGAGCCGAGCCGTAAGCCAGGCTGATGCCGCCGGCCCAGGCGGTTTCGGTTTCGGTGCGGAAGCGCAGAAAATCGAGAAAGTGGGTTTTACCCATGCCCACCTCGCCAATCAGAGTGATAACGCCGCCCTGACCGGCCGCCAGTTTTTCCAGGTTCCGTTGCAGTTGGGCCATTTCACGCTCACGGCCAAAAATCGGCCTGACCCTCCGGAAGCGGCGCGGTTCCGACTCGCCCAGCCCTGTCCGCACCGCCAGCGCGGCAAATACGGGGATGGGTTGGGCTTTGCCTTTGACCCGAATCGTCCCCAGGTCAGCCAGGTCAAATTCCGGCCCTAACACGTCCCGCACCCCTTTTTCCAGTAGAATCTGGTCGTCGGCGGCGTTTTGCATCAGCCGGGCCGACAGGTTGATCGAGTCGCCCATGGTGGTGTAATCACGGCGATCAGGCGAGCCAATTGGCCCGGCAAAAACCCGCCCACTGGTCACGCCGATGCGCTGCATGGCAATGAAGGGCAAGCCGCCACACTCGGCCTGCAAATCCAGGGCGCAGCGGATGGCCCGCGTCTCCTGCTCCTCGACCGACCGGGGCGCGCCGAAAATGACGTGGATCAAACTGCCTTTGTCGCCGGTAATCAACCGGTTGACCCGCCCGCCATAGCGCACTGCCGCTTGTTGGGCCGTGCTGAAGTAAGTCTGGAGTTTGGGACCAATTTCAGGGTCGGCGTCGTAATCCAGTCCGTGAAATTGCACAAACAAGCTGACCACCGGCTTGAGTTCGGCCACCTGAGCGCGGCCAGCGGCCAGAGTTTCGTAAATCTGGGGCGGCACATAGGGGATCAGCCGTTCCACCAGCGCCTTTTCCGCGCGGGGATGCCATTGGAGCGGGGGCCAGGGTTTGGGCCGCGCCGGACGCAGTAACCGGCCCACTACCGCAAAATCGTCGCGCCACTCGGCGACAGTTATGGCTTCGGGCAGGGCGGCCAATGTTGCCCGGTCGAGCATAATATCGCCCGAATTGGCGTGGTGTTCAGCCTCGGCCATGCGGTCGAGCGTGGCTCCACCCAGCACATCTTCATAGCCGTACTGAGGCAGGCCCAGGTTGAAGCGTTTGATCGAACCGTAGGTCAGGCCGATCTTCATTTTGAGGGTGATAATGCCGATGGGGGTCGGCACCTGGCCGTGAATCCGGATGGCCTGCTGCATGCGCCAGGCCGAGGTCAGCGCCCGCCGGATGACCGCCGCCCGCCGCACCCCGCGCTCGCGGGGATACCAGACAATCAGGGCGTCGCCGCCAAATTTGATAACGCTGCCGCGAAACGCCTCAATTTCGGCAATGAGCGGGGTGAAGACGCCGCTGAGGGCGCGGGTCAACTCTTCCGCCCCCTGATCGGGGCTGAGGCCCTGGGTCAGGGCTTCGGTCAGCGGGGTAAAGCCGGAGATGTCGGCAATCAGGGCAACGCCCTCTTCGGGCAGCAGGGTATCGGGCCGGAGGATGTGCTCCACCCGGTCACGGGGAATATAAGCAGCCAGGGCAGGGAGAAGGGCAACGGTCATAATTTGGTCTCCTCTACGACCAAATTACACCGATTTTGGCCCTGGCGCAATAGGCTTTGTTACCCTATAGCCATTTTCAAAACCGGATGATGCGTTGGAAACTGGAGTCCAAGGCTTGCTTTGAAAGAGACAAAGCAAGCTTTGGACTCCAATCTTTTAAATTGCCCGTATTTAAGCGCTAAATCCGGGTTAAAAAGGTTCAGTTGGGTCGCACTTGACGGGGCTGCTTCTTTGGGCCGGCTAAAAGCGGCGGCTTCCTGGATGAATTGGGGCAGTTTTTGGAAATCTTCAATCAATAAGGGCCGCCATTTGGGTTGGTGCAGCGCCGCCGCCGGGTGGAACATCGGCACAATCAGCCGATGGCCGATCTGTTGGGCCTGACCGTGAATTTTGGTGATTGAAGCGCCGGGGAAATAGCGGTACATAGAGAAGCGGCCCAGGGTGACAATGACCTTGGGATCAATCAGCTCCACCTGCCGGTCGAGATAGCCTTTGCAGGCGGCCAATTCGTCGGCTTCGGGATCGCGGTTGTTGGGCGGGCGGCACTTGACCACGTTGGTAATGAAAACTTCGTCACGCTTGAAGCCGATGCCGTGCAGCAGCTCCTCCAGGAATTGGCCCGCCGCGCCGACAAAGGGCCGGCCCTGTTTGTCTTCGTTGAAGCCCGGCCCCTCACCGATGAACATGATCTGGGCATTGGCCGGTCCTTCGCCGGGCACAGCGCGGCTGCGGCCCTGGTGGAGCGGGCAGCGCGTGCAGTCGTGTACCGTGCGGGCAATCTGGCGCAAATCCATCCGGGGCACAGGAGGCAGGGTGGCCGGGTCAATCAGCGGCAGAGGATAATCGCGGACCCAACTGTCGCTGCCCCTGGCTTTGCGAAACCAGTCGCCTTTGGGGCTGAGCATCCAGACATCGCCCCAGACTTCGTCGGGCAGGCGCATCTGGCGCAGGATGGCGTCACGCTCGGCTTCGGCGATTTCACCACCGGCGCAACGGGCTTTGACCGCTTCGACCTGATTTTGAAACTCAACAAACTTGTTGGGCATAGCTTAAATTTTAGCCAGGCGTTGGAAAAGCGCAACCTTGTGCCGGGCCAGCATGGCCTGATAATCCGGCAGTGCGAGCGCCGGTGTGGTTAAAATAAGGGCATCTTCGTCGTTGTCGCTGTAGTAACGGGGGCGACGCCCCACCTGCTCAAAGCCGTATTTTTGATACAGGGCCAGGGCCGGGTGGTTGGAGGGACGCACTTCCAGGGTAGCTACGGCTGCCCCCAACGCCTGACTCGTCTCGAGCAGGTGCAATAACAGCCATTCGCCCAGGCCCAGGCCACGCCAATCAGGCTGAACGGCGATGGTGCTGACGTGGGCTTCGTCGGCCATGAGCCAGAAACCGGCCAGACCAATGATAATAGAGGTTTCAGCGGCAGTAAGACCGGGGACCGGAGACTGAGGACCGGGTTGAGGGTTGTCTGCTAGTTGTGAGGATGAGGGTCCAAGAGGAGGGTGGGGTAGAGAAGTGTGCAGGACAAAATAGTGGGCGAATTGGTTGTACTGGAGTTCGTATTCAAAGGCATGCATAGGCCAGTTCATGGCGTAGGAGGCCCGTTCAATGGCGATGACGGCGGGAAGGTCGGCCAGGGTCATCGGTTCAATTGTGAAGGGTAAAGCGGACTGCTCAGGCACTACGCACTCACCGAGGGCGAGGGTAAATAAATGGGGGCCAGGGCGTCGGGGTCATCCTGGTCGCCGGCTTCGAGGCGTTGGGCGGCAATTTCGGCCAAATAACCGGCGCGGCGCAGACGGTTAGCCGGGGAGGCGATCAGCGCTTTGTGGTCCGAACTCCGCTGCAATATTTGCGCGGCCTGGGCGTCAATCTCGCCGGTGCAGAGGGCGGGCTGGTTGATCTGTCCGGCCAGGGTTTCGACTGTGGTCAAATGAGGTTCGATCAAAAACTGCCAATTTTCTTCGCCCTGACCATAACAGGCGGCGATGATGCGTCCTCGCCCGGCCTGAAGAATGACCCAGATGGGCAGACTTTGAGATTGCAACGGGTAGGCAGCTATTTCGAGGGTAGAGACGCCGATGACCGGCAGTTTGTGGGGCAGAGCCAGACCTTTGGCCGCGGCCAGGCTGATCCGCACCCCGGTAAAGGAACCCGGCCCCAGCGATACGGCCAGCGCCGTCACATCGGCAATTTTTAGACTGGCCTGGGCCAGCATGCGGACCAGCCGGGGCATCACTTCGACGGTGTGGTTGCGGCCGGAAAACCAACTCTCTTCGGCCAGCACGCCATCCGGGTGGTACAGGGCCAGGCTGGCGTATTGGGTGGCGGTGTCAATGGCGAGAATCATAAATCGAATGGCGAATGGCGAATGGCGAATAAAAATTATTCGCCATTCGCCATTCGTTTATTCCTTTCGGCAGGGCTTTTTACCTATTGGCTTCGCCCGTAAAGTAGGGCAAAATTATAATAATCTACGGCTGGCGCTGCTGGGCAAAGGTGGCGTGTTTAAAGGCGTCGAGCAGGGTCAAAAAACGCTGACCGTGTGGACGCAGAACCACCCGGCGCTTGGTTTCTTCCAGGTGATACAGTTCGATGGTCAAATGTTCGATGGGCAGCAAGGTTTTGGCCCGGTCGGCCCACTCGATGATGGTTATGCCGGAGCCGTACAAATAATCTTCCAGGCCGAAGGTGGCCGTTTCGGCGGCGTCGGCCAAACGATACAGGTCAATGTGATACACCGGGCAAAGCCCCTGGTATTCGTTGACCAGGGTAAAGGTGGGCGAAATCACCGGGTCGGTGACGCTCAGGCCGGCGCACACCCCCTGCACCCAGCGAGTCTTGCCGCTGCCCAAATCGCCTACCAGGGCCAGCACATCACCCGGCTTGAGATAGGCTGCCAGACGCGCACCTAACCGACGAGTTTGGGCTTCGCTGTGGCTGATAAAATCCAGGGTGTTGGGTTCAAGTATGGGCGGCACTCGCAGACACTCCTTGCCAGCATTATACCCCCATTATTGGAGAGGTACAAAGCCTTTGGCAGATTTATCTAACTTATGGTATGATACCACCAGATTTTGATTAAAAGGATTTTCTATGCGCTATCTCCTCATCTCAGATATTCACGCCAACCTGGCCGCGTTTGAATCCGTTCTGGAAGATGCCGAGGGCTTGTACGATAAAGTGTGGTGTTTGGGGGATATGGTCGGCTATGGGCCGGACCCGAACGAATGTGTCGAACTGCTTTTAACCCTCGATCACCTGTGCATTGCCGGCAACCATGATTGGGCGGTGTTGGGCAAACTGGATATTGACGATTTTAATCCTGATGCCCGCTTTGCTTCGTTGTGGACCCGCGAGCAGTTGAGCGACAAAGTGCGTGATTATCTGGATAATTTACCCATTGCTTTAGTCGAAGAAAAACTGTATACCCTGGTTCACGGCAGCCCCCGTCACCCGATCTGGGAATACATTCTCTCTCCGACCATTGCTCAACCCAACTTTAAACAGTTTAACACGCCCTACTGCTTTGTGGGACATACCCACAGCCCGGTTATCTTTCAAGAGGCGCTGCAAGCCAATGCTATGTGCGAACCGGTGGCAGCGGAGTTCAACAACGGCCCCATGCACCTGGGCGAGCGCCGGCTCATTATCAACCCCGGCAGTGTGGGCCAGCCCCGCGATGGCGACGCCCGGGCCTCTTATGGAATTTTGAATATTGAGGCGCGGTCTTTTGAATACCGGCGCACCTCTTACCCGGTGAGTGTCACCCAGGAAAAGATGAAAGCCTATGATTTTCCGGCCCGTTTGTGGAATCGGCTGGCTTTTGGCTGGTAAGGAACTAAAATGACAACTCTCACGTCTATAAAGCGTGAGAGTTTTTTATTTTAGTCCAAAGGATGGAGGTTTTGATGAAAACCCGTTCAACGTGCAATCCAATTTCTTACCTGGCCCTGATTTTTTGCTTTTTACCATGCTGACCGCCTGCGGAGCCGCTCGC
>JAAUSP010000147.1 GCA_012032575.1 Anaerolineales bacterium
AGCCGCGGCAAGCGCGGACCTCGTCGCTCGGCTTCGGAGTGATACGCACCTCGACCGCCGGCGTCGGCGCGCCAAAGTCGGTGTCAAACAGAAATCTTGCCTTGGCTGGTGCCACAGCCGCCTCCGCTTTCGCTGCTCAGTAGACCAGCTCTTCGTCGCCGCGGTTCTTGGAAATGGTGATCTCGCCCTTGGCGGCGAGGTCCTTGGCGGTGTTCACCATGCCGGTCTGCGCCTCGTCGACATCGCGCAGCCGCATCGGCGGCAGGGCGGCGATATCCTCCTTCAGCATCTTCGCCGCGCGCTCGGACATGTTGCTGAAGAACAGATCACGCATGGTATCGGAAGCCGTCTTCAGGGCGATGGCAAGGCGTTCCTTCGGCACCTGGCGCAGCAGCAGCTGGATGCCGCCCTTGTCGAGCAGCTCTTCGACCTTGCCGTAGATCACTTCGCGTGGCAGCACGTAGGACTCGGCGTCGCCGGGGCGGCGGCAGTCGTAGCCAAAAAGGGCCGACTGCTGGTCGCCGATCATGGTCAGGACCGGCACGGCAGTGGTCGCACCATTGGCGGTGAGATGCAAATCGCCAAAATTATGGGTGGTTGGAACCGCTTCGGGCAAGGGGCCGGGGGGGGATGTCCAGCAGCTCAAGCCAGTCGTCCCAGTAACGCTCAGCCCGGAAATCGTACAGGCCGGTCGCTTGAACCAGGGAGTAATCCATGGCATGGCCGTTCGGCTGGCCCATCGCCGCCAGCAGCCAGGCGGCAGAAAAACCGATGCGGGTGTGCTCCATGCGGGCAGCGGCAGCCACAACCGGGTCGTGACGCATACGCCAGGCCAGGTGCATCGAGGAGCTGTAGGGGCCGGGAAATGTACCCAGGCGGCGGCGGCGCTGGTCGGCCTGGGGCCAGGCGGCCAGTTCGGCGATGAGAGGCAGGGTGCGTAAATCCTGCCAGACGATGGCGTTGGTAATGGGCTGACGAGTGCGATCATCCCAGATGAAATCGGTGTTGCGCTGGCAGGCGATGCCACAGGCGGCAATCTGGTCGGGGCGGCAGCCGGCGTGCTCCAGGGCTTCGGCAATGGCTTCGGCGACCCCGGCGACCACGGCGGCAGGGTCCTGCTCGACCCAGCCGGATTGAGGATAGAGCCGGGCCAGCGAGCGGTAGCCATAACCGCGCACCTGACCGGTTTCATCCAGAACCAAGGCCCGGCTGCCACTGGTGCCCTGATCAAGGCCGAGGAGGAAAGGTTTTGACGACATAAAGGCAAATTTCTCCCAAAAATTGACCGCCGCTGGCGGACGAGATAAAGGATGAAGGCGGAAGGCGAAAGGATGAAACAGTTATCCCTTCATCCTTCATTCTTCTGCCTTCATCCTTCATTCTTACCCCTTCACCCCACTGCTGGCAACGCTCTCGACAAAGAAGCGCTGGCCCAGAATAAAAACGACCAGCGGCGGCAGGATGGCGATGGCAGCGCCGGCCAGGATCAGGTTGGGGCTGTCGGCGGCGCGGCCCCGCAGTACATTGAGGGCCAGGGTGAGCACGTGATTCTGGGTATTGCCGGTGTTGATGACCACCAGCGGCCAGAAGAAGCTGTTCCAGGCGTACAGAAAGGTGAAAGTGCCCAGGGTCGCCAGAGCCGGAGCGGCGGAGGGCAGGAAAATGCGCCACAAAATCTCCAGGCGCGAGGCTCCATCAATCAAGGCGGCTTCTTCAATTTCTTTGGGCACGGTGATGAAGAACTGGCGCATCAGAAAGGTGCCGTAAGCCGTAAAAATCCAGGGGATGATGAGCGCGGCCATGTTGTCTACCCAGCCGATCAAAACCATCAACTGGTACAGGGGCAGGATGAGCACCGCAAAGGGGATCATGAGCGTCCCCAGGTACATCACAAAAATGCTGTCGCGGCCCGGAAAGCGCAGCCGGGCAAAAGCGTACCCGCCCAGCACCGAGGTAGTAATCTGGCCGATGACGACCAAAATCGTGACCAGGGCGGTATTGGCCAGGCTGCGGTCCAGTCCCTGCAAATCCACAACCGCTTCGTAATTTTCGGGGTGAGCGGTCAACTGTTCGACCGGCTGGCTGAGGCGGACATTTTGCAGAACAGAGATGTCGGGGTTGGCCGGGTCTATAAATTTACCCAGCGCCGTCTGGCTGACCTGGATCATGGGGATAATCTGGCCGTCCACATCTACATCAAACAGTTCTTTTTCTTCGCCGTTGACGGTGATTTTTTGCTGGTCCATAAAGCCGCCGGTCGGCTTGACTTCTTTTAACGGGCGCTCATAGGTCACATCGGGCTGGTTGGGGTCGGCATAGACGCCGATTTTGATATTGTCCTGAGCCAGGGCGAACTGGCGCTGCTGGCCTTCGTAATCCACAAAGTAGAGGGGCAGGGGTTCATCGAACCCGGCCACCTGGGTGGTCAACCCCTGGCGGGGCAGCAGTTTGGGCGGATAGCGAAAAGTGTCCTGCGGTTCCTTGAGTGAGGTAGTGAACATGAAGAGGAACGGGAACAACATAAAAAAGGCAAAAACGGTCAAAATCACATAGGCCGCCCCATTGGCCAGGTAATCAGTCAGTGTAAATGCGCGCATATCGAGCCTCCTTGGAAAGTAGACGGTAGATAGTAGACGGGGGAAATACGTTCTGCTACCTTGCCACCTTGCTACTTTTTTGCAATTGGGGTTTGTCTAAAATTCATAGGGTCCATCCATCACCCTTCGTAAGCACTGGCCCGCTGGCGCTGGAACTGGACCAGGGTGACGCCAAAAATGAGAATAAACAATACCCAGGCAATGGCCGCCGCATAACCTTGCTGAAAACGCTGGAAGCCCTGCTGGTAGAGATAAAGCACCATGGTCAGGGTGGAATTGTTCGGGCCGGCGGGCGGGTTGATCAGGATAAAGACATGATCGAAGACCTGCATGGCCTGGATAGTGGTGGTTGTGACCACAAAAAAGGTGGTCGGGGCCAGCATGGGCAGGGTAATTTTCCAGAAAGTCGTCCAGCGGCCGGAGCCATCCACCATCGCCGCCTCGTACAAATCCTTGGGGATATTTTGCAGGCCGGCGGTAAACAAGACGGTATTGAACCCCATCGTCTGCCAGACAACGATGATGACCAGTGACAGCAGCGCCGTTTTTGCTGTCAGACAACCAGCGAATCTGCGGGTCGGCAACAGCGCCGCCGAAAATGCCGTTCAAAAAATTGACCACCAGGGTAATGGCATAGTTGATGTAGCCAATGGTGGCGTTGAATAACAACTGCCAGATCAGGGCGATGCCGACCACGGCGGCAATGCTGGGGATAAAATAAATGGCCCGGTACAGTTTCATACCCGGCAGTTTGCTGTTGAGCAGGTTGGCCAGAAAAAGGGCCGGAATGACACTCAATGGCACGGCCAGCAGCACAAACACAAAGGTATTCCGCAGCGACAGCCAGAACAGCTTGTCTTCAGCGCCGATCACTACGTTTTGGCCTAACAGATTGACCCGGACCAGTTCGCTGTAGATTTTTACATTCATCGCCTCTTCAAAAGGTTGGTTGGGCGCAACGAGCGGGGCAACCCGGATGTTTAGAACCTTGGCATAGTTGTCCAGGCCGATCCAGTTGGCAGGCCGCACCGCATCGGAATCGGTGAAGCTGATGTAAAGCGAGAACAGCAGCGGGCCGGCGAAGAAGATCAGAAAGCCCAACAAATTGGGCGACAGGAACAAATACCCGCTGAGTGTTTCCTCGTGCGAATTATTCGCGCCCATGGCGTCGGCGCTGGACTGCCGCCACATGGCCCAGATCATCACCCCGAACAAAACTGCACCCAGAGTTAAGGCAAAAGGCAGCCAGTTATCGTAGCGCTGGAGAATGGTCAATAGCCCGGACAGGGTGTCTATGGCAAACAGAAAAATAGCAGCGGCCACCAGCATAATAATCCGCCCAATCCGGCGAAAAAGGCGCTGCCGGGCCGGATTGTTTTCATAGCGGTCGCCAAAGGCACTGATCAAATAGCCCACGCCGCCAACTAACAGATAAGGTATGCCGTTGCCAAAGGTATTCGCCAGGGCGTTGAGGCCGGTAAATACCCCCAACACATGCAGCGCCCCAAAAAAGCAGACCAAAACCAGAGGTAGTTAACCACCAACGACAACATCCGGCCCCGGTGCTCGCGCTGCATAATAAAGGGAACAGCTCCCCCGCTGGCAAGCGCCGTGAGGATCAAAATAACTGTGACCAGAATCCGCTGCCAGGTAGCCATTTCCGGGGCCATTTGCCACACGGCAAAACCCCCGGCCAGACCGGCCACGCTAACGACAGCGTGCCAGATTGCCAGCAAGCGTAACCACAACGTCACACCATTTTCCGTTGTTTGTCGAGGAGGGGCGGAAATTGTAACATCCATATCAAACCCCCTTTCAAACTAGATTTTTGATTTTTCTCGCTGGGAGTCACAAAGCAAGCTTTGTGACTCCCCTTCATGTCATTTCGACCGGAACGTAGCGGAGGGAGAAATCCCTCAAAACTACTCTGGCAAGACGAAGTATTAGGGATTTCTCGCTCCTTCGTCGCTCGAAATGACATGGCCGCGTAACTACTATTACTTAAAGACCTTATTAGCTTCGTTGCAGATGCTGGCCGAAAATTCCTCGACGGTCTGGTTGCCGGTCAACACGGCCTGGACTGCCGGCCCCATCACCGCGTCATACTCCGGCCAACTACCGGCCCACAGCGGACCTTCCGCCGTCGGATCGCCGGCCAGACCGTTCAGAAAGGCCTGGTTGTTGTCGGGAGGCGTGTAGGTTAAGAAGGCATCCAACGCTTCCTGGCTCACCCGGCTGGGCACATTTGCGCCCAGTTCGGCAATTTTGCCCTGGGTTTCAGCCGTGGTCAAAGCTTGGACCAACTGCCACGCTTCTTCGGGATGTTCGGTTTTGGCGTTCACGACATACGCGCCCCAGAACAGCCAGTTGCCCGCTTTCCCGGCTGGCCCTTCCGGCAGTTCGACCACGTCCCAGTTGAATTTGGCACTGGAACGCACCGACGGGGTGGCCCAGCGTCCATTCTGGAACATGCCGACCTTGCCCGCCAGGTACGGGGGTTCACTGTCTTCGCCGTAAGGCACGGCGACATCCAAATCGGTGTAAAGTTTCTGCTCGAATTCCAATCCAGCCAGTGATTCCGGCGTGTCCAGCGCACAGGCCGCCCGGTCCTCGCTGAAGAAACCGCCACCGGCTGCGTTCAGCCAGGTGCCATACGGTCCCCACCAGGCGTTCGCACCATAGCCGTAGATGTCGGTCCCCAGACCGCGCACAGCGCTGGCCACTTCGACAAAAGTATCCCAATTCCATTTGCCTTCTTTAGCCAGTTCACGCGGATCCGGTGCGCCGGCTTCGTTGATCAGGTCCATATTCAGATACAGGGCAAAGGTGGACACATCGCGGGGCAGGCCCCACAGCGTCTCGCCGCTGTTGCCGCTGTCGGGGTTGAAGGTCAGGTGGAACATCGGCCCAGGATAGAAATCTTCATCACTGTAGCCGTCGGTCGCCGCCGCCATCGAGCGCAGGTCCATAATCAAGCCCCGCGTGGCAAAGTCGGCCACATCCGTGCCGGGAATCCAGAACACGTCCGGGGCGGTTCCCGCCGCAATCTCGGTTTTCAACACATCCTGATAGCTCGATGTCTCGCTGCCGCCGGGTTCATAGGTCAAAGCAACATTAGCCAGTTCTTCGTCAATCGCATCACTGACCGATTGATACACGTCAATTTCGGCCTGGTTATCGGGCCGGGTCCGCCAGCGTAGGGCAATCTCGTCGCCGCTGGCCGCCGGCGCTTCTTCGGTGGCTGCAGCAGCCGCTTCTTCGGTTGCCGCCGGAGCTTCCGCTGCCGGCTCTTCGGTCACGGCCGGAGCTTCTGCGGCCGGAGCTTCGGTCGCCGGAGCTTCCGCCGCCGGTTTCTCTGGGGCCGGTTCCGGGGCCGGAGTCGCTGCGCCGCCACACGCCCCCAGCAGCGCGCCAACCAGCACCAGCACACTCACAATAGTTAAGAAACGATAGATAGACTTCATTGGATTCTTCCCTTCCTTGGAAAATATTATTGGCAGTTAAGATTAATCGAAACGGAAGTCAGTTTTCGGACAATCTGTCGGTTATCACCTCCTTGCAAATCTCAGGTAGTTCCATTACTCAATATTCGTGTTGCGTCTTGCGTGTTCCGTTTGATCTGTCTCACGCAAGACACCACACGTTTATGAAGATTGTCGAATGATGAGTTTGGCCGGTAAAACAACCTCTTGTGTTTCAACCGGCTCACCGGCGATCAGGCTGAAGAGAATTTGCGCCGCTGCCTGGCCCATTTGTCGGGCCGGCTGGCCGACGGTGGTCAAAGCCGGGTTGAAATCCGCCGCCGTCGGAATGTCGTCAAAACCGACGACGGCAACATCCTCCGGCACACGCAGCCCGACCGCTTGCAGGGCGCGAATGGCTCCCATCGCCATGCGGTCGTTAAAAGCAAAAATAGCGGTCGGGGGGTTGGACAGCGCCAACAATTTCTCGGTGGCAAGCTGACCGCTGGGACGGGTGTAATCGCCGTAGACCATCAAGGCCGGATCAAACACCAGATTGGCTTCTGCCAAAGCTTGTTGATGACCAGTAAGACGCTGCTGCATAGCGGCAGCCGCGCCTGTTTGCGGTCCATTAATCAGGCCAATCCGGCGATGTCCCTTGTCCAAAAGGTGTTGGGTGGCGTCTTTAGCCCCGGCACAGTCATTACTGTGGACAAAATAGGCGTCGGGGTTGTCCAGATCATAACCCAAACTGACAAAGGGGTAATTTTGCCCGACCAGCAGTTCATTCCCGGCCCGGCTGCCTGTTGTCTGATAGACAAGAGCGCCATCGGCCATTTGATTGCGGACAAAACGCTCGTAAGCGCCCAGGCCAGAGTTGGAGTTACCGGCAGTGGATAACAGCAGGTTGTAGCCCTGGGCGTTAGCCTCGGCGTCAATGCCGCTGATCTGGGCCAAAAGGTGGGGGTCCCGAAACAAATAGTCGGCTTCGTAGGGGATAATCAAGCCGATAACGTAAGAGCGGCGACTCGGTAAAGACCGGGCGGCCAGGCTGGGCCGAAAATTCAAGGCTTCAATCGCCTGCTGGACTCGTTCGCGCGTTTTCCCGGTGACATTGATGTTATCATTAATCACCCGAGAAACGGTTTGATAAGAAACCCCGGCGTGCGCTGCGACATCTTTGATTGTGACCCGCTTCTTCGACTTGGTCACGCTGCCATCCTGCTTGATAAGAATTAGATTGAAGGAAGAAAGAGGTAGAAAAAATGTGAACGTTCACATTGTGAACGTTCACATTGTAACATAGAAGAAAATGTTTGTCAAGCCTTAATTTGCCCAATTTATTAATCCCATTTTGGCCTGGCATCAAAACTGTTTCACATTTGCTTGACATTCTGGTAAAATGTATGTATCCTATATGTGTGTAACAACTACACATATAGGATACCCTTATGAAACGCGTTCAAATCATCCTGGAAGAATGGCAGCAAGAATGGCTTGCTAAAGAAGCGGAGCAGCAATCGGTCAGCATGTCGGCCCTGCTGCGGCAGCTTCTCACCGAGGCTATCGAGCGCCGCCAGGCTCAAGGCTGGGCCGATGATCCCTTGTGGGGGATTATTGGCCTGGGTGAAGGCCCCAACGACGGCATCACCAGCGAAAATCTCGATGAATTTCTCTACCGCACCGACTGGCAGGATCGTCCGCTGTTAAAGGTGGCGGAAAATAATGAAAGTGATAGCTGATACCAGCGGCTTGTATGCTTTGGTGAATCGCAAAGACCCCCACTATCAGCACGCCGCCAATTTTTAAAGGCTCACGCGGCGGTGGGCAGTCTGCTGGTATCCAATCACGTCTTCGATGAAACTATGACGCTGGTCAAAAAACGGTTGGGGATGCAGGTCGCCCTGCAATTGGGCATCCGGCTGCGGAACAGCCGATTTGTGGAGATGGTGATTTTTTCAGCCGCCGAAGAGCAGGAGGTGTGGCGGGTTTTTAGTCATTACACCGATAAAGAATGGAGCTACACCGATTGCGCCTGCCTCGTCCTGGCCCGGCAGCGCGATATTCAACAGGCGTTCAGTTTTGACCATCACTTTACCCAGATGGGTCTGGTGAAAGTGCCCTGACCCTACGCAGACTGGCGCAACCGGGCCAAATCGTCGCGGCGGGCCAGGATGCGCCGGAGCAAGCCCACCAGCAGCGCCGTGCGGGGGACAATACTGGCCTGCTCGATGTACTCATCCGGGCCGTGGTCCAGGCCGCCGACCGGCCCCAGCCCATCCAGCACAGGCACATCCAGCGATGAAATCATATTCGCATCCGACGCCCCGCCGGTGGCCGCATCTTTGACCTCAAAGCCCACTTCCCGGGCCGCTTCCTGAGCAAGTTTAACCAAAAAGTCGGTGGCCTGAGTTTTCGCCATTGGAAAATAACTGAAGCCGCCCTGAATTTGGACCTGAGTGCCGGCTACGGTGGTCTGACCGTTCAAGCCGGCAACAGCGTGCCGAATGGCCGCTACTCCAGCCAGATCAACCGCCCGCACATCTACTTCCAATTCGGCCTGTTCCGGCACGACATTATGCTGCGTGCCGCCATGAATGACCCCCGTGTTAACGGTCACACCCGGAGCGATACCGTTCAACTTCTGGAAGGCAATCACCTGGTGGGCCATTTCCAGAATTGCATTGACCCCTTTTTCCGGCTCGACGCCGGCGTGGGCGGCCTTGCCTTGAACCCGCACCGTATAAACCCCGGCCCCCTTGCGGGCGCTGACAATATCGCCGTTCATGCGCGCGGCTTCCAGAACCAGGGCTGCGTCCATCTGCTGGACCACAGGGGTATACAGGGTCCGCGATACGGGCGAGCCTAACTCTTCTTCGCTGTTGAAAAAGAAGACCAGTTCGGCAAAGTCATCAAACCCGGCGATTTGCAGGGCGCGCATGGCATACATGCCCACCAGCAGCCCCCCCTTCATATCACACACGCCCGGCCCCATAATCTTTGGGCCGTCAAAACGCATGGGCCGAATAGCCGCTGTGCCGTCGGGGTAAACCGTATCCAGGTGGCCGATCAGCATAATCCGGCCCACACCGCGCCCGCGCAGCCGGGCCAGCCAGCAGTCGCCGTAATCGGTCAGCGGGAAATGCTGCACCTCCCAGCCCCAGGCAGTACAGCGATCTCGTATCCACGCCCCGACCCGATCCACCCCGGCTTTATTTTCGGTGCCGCAGTCAAGATTGACCAGCGCGGAAAGGTCGGTTAAGTAGTTTGATAGGGTTGTTTCCAGGAAAGAGAGAATTTTATCCATACTTTTTAATCGTCGCTACGACAAACATTTCAAAAGCTTCCGTAACCAATCAAGCAGACCATCGGCCATATCTTGTTGTGATGGCCCTTCCAAATTGGCGACAATGTGTTGATAAGAAATAACTTGATGCAAGGCACACAACGGCCAGGCCAGCTCCCATATTTCAAGCAACCGCTCCATTGGCTCAAAGACAACCCAGGGGGCCAAATAGGCATCACGCAGATGTGCCTGTATCGTCGCATCCTCTTCATAAAAGATGCTGATGGTGTCAAAAAAGGGATGAGCCACACTCGCATCGGTCCAATCAAAAAAGAGATAGTTTCCCCTGGAGTAAGCAACGTTACCTAAATGCAAATCGCCATGAACGAGCGTTTGCGGCACACCATAACCGGCCAGTTGAGCACACCTTGCTTTGAGGTGCGGGGCAAAGGCACGTAATTGGTCAATTTCGGCTTCCTCTAATCCAGCCAGTGTGTCAGCATCGTTTATAAGCGCATCAATCTGAGTTTCTAGTTTCTCCAGGCGCCGGTCTGAACAGCCCAGAGCTAACAGTTCATTTACTCGTGGGGCCGAGGCAATTTGCATCTGCGCCAATAAACGGAGTATTTCCTGGTGTACGGTAAGGGGCGCTTGCCACTCAAGCGGCTGACCAAAATCGGCCAGGAGCATCCAATCTCGTTCTGTATCCACCGCCAATAGTGTCGGCACATGGTCCGGATAGAAAAGGGCTAAGCCTTTCAGCAAGGGCGGTTCAGGAGTAAATAGAGCTTGCCTGGAAGCAACTTTAAAGTAAATATCCCCGATAGAGGTATGTGCGCATAAGATACAGGCAAGACCCCAATGACTGAATTGTTCAATCGGCGGCTCCGTCAAAGTGTAGCCCAGTTGCGCCAGTTGGGTTTTAATCCAGATTCGCCTCATCAAACCACCCGTGCTGCATCCAGGCAGGTCGCAGCGCTGGAATTGAGCTATGCGCTATCTCAGCCAGATAAGTTTCAATTACCTGCCGCTGCTTCGGCACAGTCAGGGTTAGTTCAACCAGGGTTTCGACTCCAACCCAACGACCACGAAGCGGCCATTCCTGCCCTGGGTTATGGTTCTCCAGGACATAAATTCCCTCTATACGCTGGTTGACCTTATCCTCACTATAGTATAACTGACACATGACCGTCGTATACAAGTTAAGCTGTTGCTGTATCGCCCGATTAATGGGGCCGACCTCCCCGAACCATACTTGGCCTTCCAGTCGCACCCAAGGTAAAGACCAGCCAGTTTCATCGGGTAACATCAGAACAGACAAGGTGGCAGGGTGAACCAAAAGACCATAAACGTGGGTCTGCCACATTCCGTCAGGCAAGTCAGTCATCGGAGTGCCTCAAATATACAGGGCAATATTCATAGACAAAAGGTCGAACCGTAGTTTCATTTGACCCTAACACCGGCTCTCTCAAGGAGTATGGATTGAAACCGATATAGTATATTTCTTGGCTTTGATTGTCAATTTCAGCAAATACGAGCCTTTACCGCTTTAGTTTGAAGGGAATCACTTGACAATTTGACATAAACAGAATAATCTTAGGACAAGTGATTTGTCCACAGGAGGGGAAATGAAACGTCTGCTTTTTGTTGCCTGCCTTGCCGCCTTTGTTCTGCTCGGTTTTGCCAGCCAGCCGGCGCAAGCCTACGGCGAAACTTACATCGTTCAGCCAGGCGACACCTTATTTACGATTGCTAATCGTTACGGCCTGAGTGTGGCTGATCTGGCGCTGGCCAATGGGTTAAGCAACGGTTATTGGGTCTACGCCGGCCAGCAGTTGATTATTCCCACCCCGTCGCCGTTTCTTGAATCGCCGGGCTTCGGCAGGCCGGTCAATCCAGCGATTGAGCCTCGTTGGGTCAATTTTGCCCCGCCGGTTGAGAGAACAGCTCCCCCAGGAAGCTACACCGTCCAGCCCGGCGATACCCTCTACAGCATCGCTGCTCGTTTCAATGTCAGCCTGGCCGATTTGCAAGCCGCCAATTGGCTGCCCGATCCCAATACTCCCATCCGAGCGGGCCAGCAGTTGGCTATCCCTGCATCTCCTATCCCATCGTTTTTGAACCAACCGGCCATGCCTGCGCCGCCTCGCTGGCAGACTCAAAACTGGTCCCCCTACCCGGAGCAGCCGCCCTTTTACCAGCCAGCTCCGGCTTATGGTTACGGCTGGTCCGGCCGGCCCAATCCCGCCACCGAGCGCTGGATTGACGTGGATTTGTCCCGGCAAGGTCTGACCGCTTACGAAGGCCGCACACCCGTTTTCCGCACCCGGATTTCCAGCGGCCTGCCCCAATTCCCCACCGTCGCCGGCACGTTTTCCATTTATGTCAAATACGAGTCAGCCGACATGTCCGGCGGCGCGGGCGACGACGAATACTTTTTACCCGCCGTGCCTTACGTGATGTACTTCCACGGCAACTACGGCCTGCACGGCACCTACTGGCACAACAACTTCGGCCAGCCGATGAGCCACGGCTGCGTCAACATGTTCACCCCCGACGCCGAGTGGTTGTTCAATTGGGCCTCGGTTGGCACGAGGGTGGTTACTCACTATTAAATTGGAGATTTAGCAATGTCATTAAGTTAGCAGCCCTTCGACAGGCTCAGGACGCAGCATCCTGAGTAGGTGAGCGAAGCGAACCGTATCGAAGGGTGCTGCGTTATCAGGAAATCGTCGCCAACCTGCACCCTTCGATACGCGCTCCACTTCGTTCCGCGCTACTCAGGATGCGGTTTTCCGGCTTAACTTAATGACATTGAATTGGAGATTGGAGATTAGCAATCTCCAATCTCCAATCTCCCCTCTTCCCTCTTATCTACAATTTTCGTAGTCCCACTACAACCAATTTAGCCTGACTTCTCCCCTACAATAGACAGTAACAGTAGAGGTTAGCCGGATTTCCCCCGTCTGCTGTCTGCTGTCTACCGTCTACTTATTTACACAAGGAGAGTTTACAGATGATTTTCGAATGGTTACCTATCATTATGGTTGGTGGGGTTATTTTTCTGATCGGTCTCCTGCTGTTGGGAGCAATGCTGGGTATAGTAGTCATTAATGAGCGGCAGGTTGGCATTGTGGTCAAAAAGTTTTCCAGCCGGGGTTTACCGCCCGGCCAATTGATTGCCCTGCACGGCGAGTCCGGCTACCAGGCCGACACCCTGGCCCCCGGCTGGCACTTTGGTTACTGGCCCTGGCAGTACACTGTGGTCAAAGCGCCGATCACCGTTGTGCCGCAAGGTGAGATTGCCCTGATCGTAGCCGCCGATGGTTCGTCTATTCCGCCGCAGCGCATCCTGGGCAAGGTGGTCGAGTGTGACAACTTTCAGGATGCCCGCCAATTTCTGGTCAACGGCGGCGAAAAGGGCCGGCAGCTTGGTTTGCTGACCGCCGGCACGTACCGTATCAACGCGGCCCTGTTTACCATCATCACCGCCGCCAATGCCCGGCAGAACGGCATGGCCGCCGAGCAGCTACAAGTCTACCGGGTAGCCCCGGATCGGGTGGGCATTGTCACGGCGCTCGACGGCATGCCCATCGAGCAGGGCGAGATTGCCGGGCCGATAATCCCCGGCCACGATAACTTCCAGAATGTCCAGGCTTTTCTCAACGGTGGGGGCCGGCGTGGCTTGCAGGAGCAGGTCTTGCTGTCCGGCTCGTGGAATCTGAACCCCTGGTTTGTGCAGGTCGAACAGACGCCGATGACCGAAGTGCCGATTGGTCACGTGGGCGTGGTGATTTCCTACGTCGGCAAAACGCACGAGGATGTCAGCGGCATAGATTTTACCCACGGCGATTTGGTCAATGCCGGGCACAAGGGCGTTTGGGTGACGCCGCTCTATCCCGGCAAGCACCCGCTCAACACGCGGGTCATGAAGGTCGAACTGGTGCCGACTACCAACATCGTGCTCAATTGGGCCAACCGCTCCGAGGCGCACAACTACGACTCCAAGCTGTCGTCCATTACGGTGCGCTCCAAAGATGGCTTTGCCTTCAACCTGGATGTGTCGCAGATCATTCACGTCGGTGCGCTGGATGCGCCCAAGGTCATCTCGCGGGTGGGGTCGGTGCAGAATTTGGTGGACCACGTGTTGCAGCCGACGGTGGGCAACTACTTCCGCAACTCGGCCCAGGCTTACACCGTGCTTGATTTTCTGAGTGCCCGCAGCGAGCGCCAGGGCGAAGCGACCGAACACATTCGCACCGCCATCCGCGTCTACGATGTGCAGGCCATTGACACCCTCATCGGCGACATCCTGCCGCCGGGTGAGCTGATGCAGACCCAGACCGACCGCAAGATTGCCGAGGAGCAGCGCAAGACCTACGAGGTTCAGCAGGAAGCGCAGCAGCAGCGGCAGCAGCTTGTCCGCGAAACGGCCATGGCGACATCCAGAACGACATGGTCAAATCGGAACAGGGGGTGCAGATTGCCGAGATGCACGCCAACGCCCAGATCAAGCAGGCCACCGGCGCGGCCGAGGCGACCCGCCTCCAGGCCATGGGCGAAGCCGAGGCCATTCGGGCCATCGGCAGCGCCAAAGCCGAAGCACACCGGGCCGGCGTGCAAGCGTTGGGATCGCAGGGTTACACCGCCTTACAGGTCATGCAAATTGTGGGGGATCGCAATGTGCGGGTCGTGCCGGATGTGGCGGTCAACGGCAGCGGCCAGACCGGGCTGGTCGAAGGCATGCTGGGGATGATGCTGCGCGGTCAGACCAACGGCAGCAGCACCAAGCCT
>JAAUSP010000148.1 GCA_012032575.1 Anaerolineales bacterium
CAAATAATAATGGCCGAAGGGTAGTTTGGTCAAGGGGTCGGACTGAACGACTTTGACCGAACGGCCCGCCTCGGCCAGCCAGACCGTTTGGCCCTGGTCGGTCACAATTTGAGCGGAGTTCGGACCGCCGAGAGCGGGCGTAATTTCGGCGTAACCGGCCAGATCGGGCAGCCAGTCGGTCAGCGGCAGACCCAATGTTTGGCTGTAGTAAAGCGGCAGGGATGATTATAGGGCAGTTCGGGGTTTTGCAGGATGATCCAGCTATGGCCCAGACTCACCCCAAACAGCAGCAGCATCCCGCCGCGCCACAACATCGAACGGTAATTGTGCCAGGCCAGGGCCAGCAGCGGCGCCAGCGCCGGCAGAGCCACCACCAAAAATCGCGGTCCCAATTCCCAGGCTGTCCAGAAGCCGCCGGCCACAGCCGTGACGCCCAGCGCCAGGCCAAAAGGCAGCATCACCCACCAGTAGCGATTGCTGCCGCGCAGGCCATCAGCGATCAAAAACGGCGCTCCCCACAGCGCAATTATATAAGTGGGGGCAAAAACAAACAACCCCCGCTGCTGGTCCACCAGCCAGCCCACCAACCCCCGCCCCAGGCGATCCCAAAAGATCGAGGTTATCGTGGGCGCCGTAATATCAGGCTCGCCCACTTTGACCCACTGGTTGTCAAACCAGAAAAGCAAACCGATGGAGAGGAAGGCCAAAAGAAGAGGCGAAGAGGCGAGGAAACGAAGAGGCGAGACGAAACGAGCGAAGAACGGCCAACCTTCCAACCTTCCAACCTTCCAACCTTCCAACCTTCCAACCTTCCAACCTTCCAACCCTCCAACCTTCCAAACAAACAGCACCGCCAGCAGAATCGCCAGCGGGATAAAGCGGCGGTTGAGCCAGGGCAGGGTGATGAGGGCCAGCAGGGTCAAAGTAAAGGTTGTGGGAGTCGCCCGATTTTGGCTGAGCGTGTAGTACAGTACCATTGTGGTCAACAGCGCACCGAGGAGTTCCGGGTAAACCAGGTATTGATACAACAGCAAGGGCGGACTGAGGGCGACAAATAGAGTCGCCAGGAGCGAGGCCCCAACATCTTCACTGACCAGCAGCGCCAGCTTAAAGGTCAGGCTCGCCAGCAGTCCGCCGAGAAGGGCCTGAAACACCAGCACGCCCAGCCGGCCCCCCAGGGCATAAGCAGGCGCAATCAGCACGGGCAAACCTAACTGATGATCCAAAATCTGTTGGCCGCCGGGGCCGAGTCGGATATGGGGAGTAATGTCCCGGCTGAGATAAAAGTTCAGATAATCGAGCTGGCTGTAATTATTGGCCAGGTCAAAATCCCCATCAACCACCAGGGAATGAGCCGCCAGGAGGTAATGCGGCTCGTCGCCGGTGGCTCGCCAGGTCCGCTCGACGAAAGGGAGCAGGGCCAGGTAGATGGCCAGAGTCAAAAACCGGCCACCACCGGCCATGAAGGACTTTGGATTTTGGATTTCGGCCAGAGGCTGCTCAGGGGCCTGGCAACTTCAATTTCCATCCGGTTCGATCCCATCCCCTAAAGGTTGCGGCGGAGCCAGACTCTCCGCCCTCAGTTGTTCCTGCCAGTATAGCAGCATCCCGCAGCCAAAAGAAATAGCGTTGTAGATATAGTAGAGCCAGTGCATCGGAATGACTTGCAGGGTAAACAACAGCCCGCGTTTGTGGTAGAAAAAACGGTACAAATTTTGATTGAGCCACAACAGGAGCGCCGCCAGGCCCAGAACAAATAAGAGGGCATACGGCTGAAAAAAAGCAACGACCAGCGCCAGCAGCAAGGCATAAACGGCCACCACACTAACCCGGTTGTGCGTTTGCAAATTCAGATCGCTCATAAGAGCCTGGTCTCTTAAAATCAACTGCGTCCAGGGATACCCCGGTCAAAAATGTCGGATTTGAGCAGGCTAAAGAAGGTCCAGGCTTTGAGGTGCTTCACCTGAACGTGTTTGGCTAGGCGAATGCGTCCACCGGCCTGCTTGAGCCGGTAGCCCAGATCAATATCTTCAATCGCCGGGCGGCGGTAGCGCTGCAAATCGAAGCCGCCCAACGCCAGAAACTGCGAACGCTTGATGACCCCGCAGCCGGTCCAAAAGGTGGAAGCTTCTTCGCTGCTGTTCTGGTGGACATAATGGTGGAACAAATTTTTGTATTGGGCGATAAAGTTGGCTGCGCCCGGCGCGTCGTCGTAGGAGCCAAACAGGGCATCGAGGGTGGGGTCGGCTTGAAAAACCTGGGCAATATGGGCCAGGGTGTCGAGGTGAAGTTCGCAATCGGCGTCAATAAAATAGAGGTATTGACCGCGCGCCGCCCGTGCTCCTAAATTACGCGCCGCCGCCGGCCCGAGACGGCCTTTGGTTTTGAGCAGACGCGCCCCAAACTGGCCGGCCAGCCGGTCAGAGCCGTCGGTTGAGCCGTCGTCCACCACGACCAGTTCCCAATCGGTAAAGGTGGATTGGCCGATGGCCGTCAGGCAGCGTTTGAACATGTCGCCGCCGTTGTAAACAGGGATAACGATAGAAAATAAAGGCGAATGAGTCATAAAGTTATCTTAACCCAACCAACATTATTCCAGGTTGCACAATAGGGATTTCTCGGCCTCCGGCCTCGAAATGACATGGCCGTTTATTTTCTGGCAGCTCGCTCTTCCCAAATTTGGGGCGACTGCTTTAGAGTTTCCCACATCCCTGCTGCGGCCATGGCCATATCGAGCATAAAAAAGAAGGGCAGCCAGACGATTTGAAGCCACAGCACTCGTGGCGCTCGGTCAAGGGCAAGGGCAGCGATAATTTGCAACAGCGGGGTCAGCAGGCTGGCGGCCAGCACCCGACCCAACAGCGACCGGCTGGGCCGATGGAGCACAGCCAAAGCGGCTCCGGCCAGCAGCGCCAGGCGGTCCAGATAACCCAGGGCGAACATCAGCAGTTCCAGGCGCAGCGGCCAGGGCAACTGCGCATCAAACAAGGTTGAGCGGGCCTGATTTTTAGCCACCTCGTTGAAGCCCCTGGCCCAGCGGGTGTGCTGCCGCCAATAGCCGCCAATGGTTTGGGGCACGCTGTGGTAACTGACTGCCTGCGGCTCAAAAGCAATATCCCAGCCGGCGCGGGCCAGTTTGAGGGTCAAATCGCTGTCTTCCAGCAACGCGCCGGGTTTAAAGTTGCCCACCTGGGTCAGTGCGGCGCGGCGATAAGCGCAGTTCGCGCCCAACAGGGCCGGGGCTAGATTCAGCCGGTTCTTGGCCCGCATCGTTACCAGTTGATGGACCAGTCCTTCAAAGGTGGTGTAGCTGGCGCCCGGGCTGGCGCTGGCATTGCTGACCGCGCGCCGGCCGCTCACCCCACCAATTTTTTTATCGGCAAAGGGGGAAGTCAGGGTTTTCAGGGCTGCGGGTTGCGGGCGTTCATCAGCATCATAGACGGCTATAATTTCGCCCTGCGGAAATGCGACCAGGGCTGTATTGAGCGCCTGGGCTTTGCCCGCATTTTGCTCCAAAGAAAGCAAATGCCAGTTTTCTTTCCCCCGAATCCAGTCTTTAATAATTTCCTGACTCCCATCCGTCGAACCATCGTTAATCAGCACCACGGTCAGCTTATCAACGGGGTACGCCAGGTCTGCCAGCGCCACCAGCAGTTGGGGCAGCGCTGCCGCTTCATTGCGGAGTGGGATCAACATCAACACCGGCGGCGCAAAATCCCCGTGTGCGGGTCGAGTTTTATCCGGCAGCAGGGCCAATAAAACAAAAAGCCACCGCCTGATGGTAAAAACCAGCAATACACCGGCTATCAGCCATGCCGCCAGAGTCAGGATTCGGCGCATCAGCCGATGCGCTTTTACGACCCTTTTTCAGCAAACCCGCCGTATCCGTTTTGTGAAAGGCCAGCGCCGTCTGCCAGATTTGCCACTTTTCCCCCCACGAACCGGCCCAGCGGGCCGCTTCCTGACGGTCGGCCAAACCACGCCGCAAGCGTTGGGGCACAGTAGTCAGAGGCGGGTGCTGTGTCCGCCGGAAAATTCCCGGCCCATCCAGCGAGCGAACATAGGCGGCCAAATCCGGCGGGCACTCTTTTGCCAGAGTCGCCAGAGACTCTTCAGAAATGGCCGCACCGTAAAGGGTTTTGGCCCAGTATAGACCGGCAAAGACAAACGCCTGGGCTTTGGCCTGACGAGTCAGACTGAGTATTTCATTCCAATTCAATTCGGCGGCCCAGATTTCAATGACCCGGCCAATATCGTAAAGCTGCACAAAAACGGACGCGCCCATAATCACGTGGAAAGCCGCATGAACCGTCAGGTGCAGGATCATATCGCTGGTTGACAGCCGATAAGCCGGCTGACCGCACAGCGAGACAGGCATCGCCCGCGCCCACACCCCCGGCGTAATATCAACCTTGAGGCCAAACCACGCCTCTTCCAGCAAGCCATGTGGTTCGACCATCCGCTCGCCGCCGGCGCTGAGATAGGGATTCGGGGTGTCACCCTGGCGGCCTTCCCGGCGATAGGTGCTGAGATGTTTGGTAATCCCCGGTCCTTGTTCGGCGCTTTTGTGTTTGCCCTGGTAGCCTAAACTTTCCAACACTGGCCCTACACTGGGCAAATCCTCCGCCCGAAACAGCAGGTCAATATCATTCATTGGGCGCAGGGCCGCTTCGGGATAAACGGTAGCGGCCAGCAGCGCCCCTTTCAGCACCAGTACATCAATTTTCTGGAGTGCGAACCCGGTCAGGAGTTCAGTCAACTGCTGGCCGATAGCCTCGTTCCGTTTGGCGTGAGCCTGCCGGGTAACAGCCAGTTTGGCCGCAGCCAGTGGCGGCAATGTCATCTTAGCCTCGGTGAGCCGCCAATGCAACAGCGGGGCCAAACCTAACGCAATCGCTGTTACAACCACATCCTCCCAAACTACTTTTTCCAAAGACTCACACAGGTTCGGCCTAAATTCCCTCGACAGGGCCTTGATAATCGGTTGGATAGAACCATTGGTTAAATGAGACACTATTGCCAGATTTAGAAAACCGGATATAATCAAATATTATTGCGAATATTTGCAACTAAATTAGTTATCAACCGCAAAACATTTGCGAAAATATTAGCTAAAAAAAGGCGCGCTATCTTAATTATTTATTTAACACGACACTCAGGGGCGTATATAGATTGTGGAGAAACACGACACTATAGCCACAAATCAGCACAGACGGTTCACGGCTAAAATTGGTGCGAATTTTGGCGGCAAATGACCGGCTACTCCTCACCTATACTCCCCCCAGCCTATCATTAAGACAGGCTTGATGGGGTGTAGCCCTTAAAACGCAAAACTTAGTGGGAGCTGAAAGTTACGGACTTCAATTCAGCATGCTTCTTCAGTTCGGGCTTGCTATATTTCTTCATCTCTATAATCTCCTCCTTTCGTCAGTGGTAAACACGATAGCGCGCCTTTTTTTAGCTAATACTTATTAAAAACACTTTAATTTAGTGAAATAACGACAAAAACTGGCATCTATTATACTACGAATGACCATAATGCAAAACAGGCTAAAATTGTTAATAGGCGAGACTGCGCCATCGAATCAGGAACAGCTTAAAAGGAGGGGTGATGACCAAAAAATTGACACGGGAACGAATTATCGCCACCATTAAAATTGCTCACAAGTGTGGCGAGTTGCCTGATTTGAGTGAGCTTGACTTGAGCCAAATGAATTTGCGTGGCATAGATTTACGTAATGTAAATCTGCAAGGGGCCGATTTGAGCCACGCTGACCTTAGCGGAACTGACCTGCGCGGAGCCTGGTTAAGCCATGCCTGTTTGTACAACGCCAGCCTCCGTGGAGCCGACTTGCGCGGGGCCGACATGGATCACGCCGATTTGGTCAAAGCTAACCTGGCCGGAGCTGACCTGCGTGGCGCTACCCTGACCGATACCCTTCTGACCGATGCCAATTTTGAAGGTACAAATTTAAATGGCGCTACTATCGAGCACCTTTATCCATCAAAAACAAGCCAGTTCAGCAATTCGCTGTCCAATAATAACAGCACAGTAACTCGGCTCACTAATTTTGGTAGGCCGGAAACTGTGGCCACAATTGAAACAGTCGAAACACGTTAAGCGGCAGTTTAGCAGAGATTGGCCCATTTTCCAGACCAAAAAATGCTCATTTTTTGGTCATTTTTAAGCCTAAGGCAGGCCGGGCTCCCACGCCCGGCCAAACGACGGCGTGGGAGCCGTCGCTGCTAAGGCGATAGTACAACTTTTAATTGATTTCTCTATAAGGCAGCATCGCCAGGGTAGCCAGACGGCTTTCGTAGTCGGTTTTCTGGCCCGGCGTCCTGGCCAGTTCAACGGCTCGCTGGTAAAAAGTCCGACTCGTTTCCAAATCACCGTACTGGCGCAGTTGGTCGCCCAGGGTAGCGTAAGTTAAAGCCTTTTGGGGCAAATCAAACGTGACCACTTGAGCCAGCAACTCCCTGGCCGGCATCCCCTCTTGCTGAATATGGACCACTATCCGCTGGTCAATGGCAATGGTCACTGCACCATTTTCTTTGAGCCACTGGCGCAGTCCCGCATCCCGTTTAAATGAATAACTACTCAACACAAACCAGCGCCGTTGGTGCTGCTTCAGCGCCGCCCAAATCGGCTCACTCCGGTTGAAGGTACCAAACGGCGCTTTAGCCGGCGGATAATACCAATTCAGCGCCGGTTCGGCATTGACGGCTACCACGGCATCATCAGGGCGGACATTGGCCTGGAGCATCCGGCCGACTGCACGCCAATCTTCTCTGGTCTCGGTGGCATAGTAGGTTGAAAGCTCACTCCATTCGGCAAAAAGCAGCGGCGTTACCAGCAAAACCAGCAAACCGGCGTAAAGCAGTTTGCGCGGATCAAAGCGAACAACCGCCGGCTTAAAATCCGGTTTCCCCAGCATGGTCATCACCAGCGTATCAATGCCATAGGCAACCAGGATCAAATAGGCCGGCAGGCTGTACAGGATGTAGCGAACCGCAAAAAATGTACCCCGTTGTAACAGAAAGAGATAAATCAGGATAACGGGTAAAAAGAGCCAGCCCAACAACAACAGGATAGCGTGGCGCTGCTGTATTTTAGCCGCCACCAACGAGATCGAGGCAATCAACAGGAAGGCGCTGTGAACCAGCAATAGCATGGTATCGGTGGTGGCAAGCGGGGTCAGAACGCCGTCGGTGAAAAAGGCCAGAGTCTGGGGTGGACCCAGCCCTTTGTTGGGTTTTTCAGCCGCCGGGATACTCAAAGTTTCGGGCTGGCTCACCACCGTCGAGAAACGGCCACCGACATTGTACAGGTGCCGCAGCCGGCCGTTGACCACAAAAACACCCAGCAAAATCACCAGGCAAACGATGAAACAAATGGTCTGCGCCCAAAACTCTTTCTGCTTCAGGTGCCGAAGCTGCCGGTAGCCCACAAAAAGGCCAATGGGTAATAAGAGAAACAGGGTGAAATAGTGGGTCAAAGCCGCCCCGGCCAACCCGGCCGTGGCCAATCCCCAATAGCGCAGCCGCCCGGTGTGATAAGCCTGCCACAAGCCCAGATACCCCAGCAGGGTCAACAATAACAGCAAAGCATAAGGCCGGACCTCCTGACTATAATAGACCGAGAAGGAGGCCCAGGCCAGCAAAAGCGCTGCCAGGTAGCCCACCCGTTTGTTAAACAGGCGCGCAGCCAGCACATAAATGACCGGCACGGCCAGCGTGCCAAAGAACACCGCCGGAAAGCGCACCCAGGCTTCTTGCTGCCCCAGTTTGATCCAGCCATGCATGAGATAATAATCCAGCGGCATGGCGGCATGGCGCTCCAACTGCGACCCAATCTCCCAAAACGAACTTTGGGCCACATCGAGTTCCAGCAGTTCGTCGTACCACAAGCTGTTTGCGCCCAGGTTATGGAGTCGCAGGGCAAAGGCCAGCAGGGTGATGAACCCCACCAGCAAAAAGTCTCGTTTTTTGGCAGCTATTCGACCCGGCATTTAACTTAAATTATAAAGGCAATTCGTAACTACTCAGCTCTTGTCATTTCGAGGCCATAGGCCGACGAGAAGCGTCGCCACCGCGCTGCATCGGCCTCGGAGATTTCTCCCTTCGGTCGAAATGACATGGCTGAGTAGTTACGTGATAACGATCAATTGCCGTCGTGTTCCGAAGCGGTATCGCCGGCGTGCTCGTCAATCAATTCAGGTGTGGGAGCGGGGGCAGGCGCAGCGATCTCGCCGGCTACCGGGAAGAGTTCAACGCTGGCCATCAACTGGCTCAGAATATACACGGTCCGCATCCCACCCTGGCCGGGATCAGCCAGGTCTAGCCCATCGGCATCGGTGAGCGCTTGGGTCAAGCTGACAACCTGATTGACCAGATCACCGACGGAGGCAATATCGCCGGCCTGGAGGATTTGCAATTCCAAATCCCGAATTTGCTCGGCCAGACTGATCGCATTGGCGGCGGCGGCCTGGGTTTGCTCCGCTTGCCGGACTGTTTCGGGCGAAGCGCCTTCAACCTGGGCTGCTGCTGCGGCTTGATTGGCAATGGCTTGCAGGTAGCCCGCCCCGGAACCAGAGCCGAGCAGGCCAAAGCCGTCGCCCTGACTATAAACCTCACCGTTGCCGTCCCGGTCGCCATAGTCGGGCGAGCTTTGCCCTTCCAGAATATTGAGGATACCCTCGGCCTGAATCTTTAGCGCGGCCAGATCATTATTGGGAATTGAGTAATCTTTCTGGAAGCCCACTTCCGGCTCGATTTTCAACACCTGGTTCAAGGCATTGAGGGTGTAGCCGTCACCATCGGGGGTGTCAGGCGCGCTGGCTACCACCGGCAAAATCGGCTCCAGCACCGTAGTGGAGATTTCACCCTCGAAGGCGTTCACCCCCGAAGGCGCGGGGGCACTGTCGCTGGCCGGCTCGACACTGACGAAGGCCCGGTTGAACAGCGCCAGCAGGTTACGGCCAGCGGGGTCGGTAAAGGTGTGATTGATCGCATCACCGCTCAGGGTCAATTTGCCCAGGCTCAGCGGGGCCTGACCTTCACCTTCGAGCCAGGCTTCGTAGACCGAGCCATCGGGCGGCGCGACCACGCCGGTCAGGGCCAGGGTGGCTTTATCGCCGTGAATCTGGTCATCACTGACTGTCAGCAGTCCAGCCCGAACCGGGGCCGGGGTTGGCGTCGGCGGGGCAGGCGTGGCGGTCGGTTCAGCCGCAACCTCAACCGGCTCCTCGGCATGCTCTTCAACCACTTCAACCGGTTCGGCGGCATGCTCTTCAACCACTTCAACCGGCTCCTCGGCGTGCTCCTCGACTACTTCAACCGGAGCTTCGGTCGGTTCGGCTGTGACCGGCTCTGCGGCGTGTTCGGCCACAGTTTCGACCGGGGCGGCAGGCTCGGTGGACGCATCGGCGGCATGTTCAGCCGGCAGTTCGGCCGCATGCTCGGTCACTGCGCCGCCGGACGAATCGCCGCCGGTATAGAAGGAGATATACAGGCCAATCCCCAGCAGCAGGGTAATGGTCCACAAAACAAAGGCAGTCCACATAAACCAACGCAGCACCCCGATTTTGCGGGGCAAAATTTTCAAACCGGCCAACAAACAATAAACAGCTACAAGTTGGGCCAAAACACCAACGCCGGCATGAGCCAGCACCAGCGGGGGCATACTGGCCACCCCGGTGCTAATAATAGCCATGATTGTAGGGATCATAACAAAGACGATAAAAAACAGGTTCAGCACCACCACCGGAATTTGAAAGCGGTCGTGCCATTTGTATTGTTTCCGCAGTTGGGCTGTCACCCCCAGGCAGAGCGAAATGTAGAAGAGAATTTCGATGACCAGGGTCAAGTCAACCAGCAGATTACCACCAGTACCTAGAAAACCGGGGATTTCTCTCAAACCGCCCATAAAATTTACTTCTTCAACCTCCTTATCTAATTGGTTTTGTGATTTTGAGCTATGAAATATTGTTCAGGACAACAAATCCATCATTGAGTTGAACAGGCCAATAGCATGGCCGGTGAGGGTAACAGCGGTAATTTGACCCGGACTGAGTTGATCAGCGTCGAGGATTTTGACGAAGTTCGACATGCAGTTGCCCCCTTAAAGATAAACCTTATAACCACACGTCTGCAGCCTGGCAGGAGTTATCAGATTGCGCACAGTATACACTAGGTTCAAGCCTAATTGCAAGGGTTAAAATTGATCTCGGTTATAGCCAAAGTGTCCCATTGAAGAGAGGAAGGTTGGAAAGTTGGAAGGTTGCATTACCAACCTTCCAGTCCTCCATTCTTCCAGCCTGCCATCGTCATTCCGCTCGACTGGTTAGGGCTAAATGAATTTGGTCAATCAAGGTCAGCCAGCCCCGCCCCTTCTCGGCAAAACCATCAGCGCCGGCTTCAAAAGCCCGCTGGCGGGCCGGGGCGTCGCTGTGAACCGTCAAAAAAACAATAATCGGCGGCGGCAGCAGCCCTTTGAGCCGGCGGGCGACTTCATAGCCATCCAGTCCGGGCAGTTCCACATCGAGAATGACGACTTCGGGCCGCAGTTCGGCGGCGCGGTGAACTGCCTCCAGGCCATCACCAGCTTCGCCAATGACCCGCAAATCGGCTTCGTCTTCGATGAGCCAGCGCAGGGCCTCACGCACAACCGGCACATCGTCTACGAGGAAAACTGTGTAAGGTTTTTCCAGGACCATGGGAAAGTTAGCCACTTCATTACAGGGTTACTCACAAGATTTGCGTGATGGGCGAAAACCTTGACTCACGGACAGAAGAAAACACGGATTTTCTCAGCTTTAGTTTTGTCGGTGTTCTTTTGCGTCCGTGAGTCATTTCCTCTATGAGGTTGCGGTTTGGCTGCGTTATGTTTCACTATTTTCATTTAGCGCACGATCAATTGCAGCCGCGGGTTAAGCGCCAGGTTGCTCAATTCAGTGGGGTGGGCGGGCTGGTGGTTAAATCGAGCGCTTCTATGGCGCCACCGTCACGGCTGGGACAGACCAGAAATTCGATGTCGCGCAGGTGCATGGTTTGGCGCAGACCGTTATCGGCGGTTTGTTCACCAGCAGCGAAGGAATCCGCCTGTTCACGCAAGAAGAAACGGACCAGGTGATCCAAATTCAAAGCCTGGAGTTGTTGAGCAGAGTCGGCGGTGTGACCGGCGTCAACAACGCCGCAGAAACCGGGCGCATTGGTTACGTCCACCAGCGGCAGTTGGGTGGTCGGGTCAACAAAGACCTGCCCGGCCTGTTCGTTGTCGCTCACCCGAAAAACGGTCTGACCATTTTCCACTTCGCCCACCAGCCCCAAAATCAAGACATCTTCGCCGGGGCCGCCGTCGAGCAGGTCGGAGCCATCGCCGACGCCCCATATAAGAACATCGTTGCCGTCGCCGCCAAATTTGCGGTCGCTCTTGGCCGGGTGGAAATGCTCCAGCCCGCCGATGAGCACGTCCTCCCCGGCGTCGCCCAGCAGCACGTCCACGCCCAGGCCGCCAATCAGCAGGTCAGAGAGAGGGGAGCCAAACAGAACATCGCCATAGGCCAGGCTTTGGTCAACACCGCCGCCGGCCAAAGCGGGGTCCTGCGGCTGGACAAACGGGTTGCCGGCAAAGTTGTTATCGGCCCCGATTTGGGTTTGAATGGGTACGGCCTGCGGCTCGCCAAAGATAAAGTTATCCATCACGGCCACGTCTGTCTCAGGGCTGTCGTCCGGCCCCAATGCAGCGGTCCCATAGGCAATCCGCACCCGGTGAACAATCGGTTCGGGAAAAGCGACACCCAGAAACGACAGGCCGGAGTCAGCAATAGGGGTGGCAAATTTACCCAGCGAGTTGCCGTTGATGTCAAAATATTCAAAGGCGGTGTGGTCGGTATCCACGTCGGTGTAGACCGCGCCGAAGCCGCGCACCACGGCCGGGGTATTGGTCCCTGGCACATAAAAGGTGGCGTCAACGATATTGCTGCCGAGCGGCGAAAAGAGCCGTTCTTCGCTGAAGGTTTTAAAGCTGTCGGCATAGGCAGGGTTGATGTTGCCAAAGCGGGGCAGCGCCCCGGAAGGATTGTCGCTGTCGGCGCTGATAAACAGGCCCTCGCCGGGGGTGGCCAAAACGATACCGCGTGCTCGCGGGGCAGTGGGCTGGTTGAACAAGTCGGAGGGGTAAGGATTGGGCGCAGATTCTTCATCCGTCAGGGTATCCCAGTTGATTTCCCGGTAGCCGCTCCCGAAGGAGCCGGGTTCGCCGCCGTTGTTTTGACCGCCCAAAATCTGGCGATAGGCTTCGACCACGGCGGTAATATCGCCCGCGCCGGAGACGATCTCCGGTTCAGGCACAGCCTGCCGCGGACCGCCAAACCCTGCCAGCAACAGGCAGGCCAGCAGGCTCATCAACACCAGATAACTACGTTTGAGGATTATCCTGGTTTTTGTTTTAGACAAGGGATGGTTTGGGGTGAAAATCATTGGGCTTCTCTCCTGGAAAATAAAGATACGATGAATAGTGAGGCGAGGAGGCGAGGGCTTTTCACGTTGTGGTGACCTCGCCTCCGTGCCTCTTTTTCAGACGTTGGATATCAGCCAGAGGTGGGATGGTGAGCGTTGGGCGAAAAAGGCGAAACCGAGCGGACTTTGACCGGCGATTTCACCGTTTGGGCCAGCCGGATTTTGCTCAGGCCGCTGGCAAAGATCAGCGCAAACAAGCCGAGCCAGAGCCAGGTACCCGGGCCGGCCCAATTGAGCTTATGGACCGCCGCATCTACGATAACCAGGCCCAAAATCGCAAAAAGTCCCTGGGTCATTTGCGCCACTCCGACAGCCACAAATTCAACCGCCGCCGCCC
Organism: Anaerolineales bacterium; assembly: GCA_012032575.1. The sequence continues at coordinate 12,860 of JAAUSP010000148.1, forward strand.
GGCGCGATAACAGCCAGACTCCCAACGCGCCGGTAGTGAAAATGGCGCTGTAAAGCTGCCCGTGAAAATTATCCAGTTTCCAGGGCCAGAAGGCGCTAAAAAGGGCCGGGGCCAAAAGCAGTCCCAGGCCGTACAGCCCCAATGCTGCTGCTTCCACCTGCAAGTAGACACGCTGACCGGATGAAGTCGGCCAGGCAATTTCGGGGATGGGCCAGCGGCGGTACTGCCAGAGAAACAGCGCCGAAATCAGAGCGGAACCGAGATAGACAATAAACCAGGTCCAGACTGCCCGGCGTTGAAAGTCGAACTGGTCAAGATACAGCAGTGACACCAGGGAGACCAGGCCGGTGAAGGCCAGGGCCATCGGCAAGTTGAGCCGGCCCGGCGACCAGCGATTGAACCGAAGCTGGACCAGCACCACTGCCAGTTCGGCCAGGTAGAACGCCCCCAGAAAGCGGGTATTGAAAGGCGTCAACGTCCAGGGCCAACGTTTGGTCACTAATTCGGGGATAAAAAATAAGGCGATGCCCACGATTAAAACCAAAGCGACCACGCCAAAGAAGATACGAACCAAAAATGAAAGGCCAGGATTGGTATTTTGTGCCTGCATGTCAACCTCCAAATGTGTTGTAAAAGTACAACTTCTTCCAGCATACTCGAAATAAGCTGTCCGTGCTACCGGCCAAAGATAGATTTTGCAGAAGAAAAAGGTTGGGGTAGGGGTCTAACTAAAGTCAGGGCTAAATCCTGACTAAAGTGAGGGGGTAAAAAGAGATTGGAGAGTGGAGAGTGGAGATTGAATCTCCAATTTCCAGGAGTTACGCCATCCACATGTCATTTCGAGGCCAGAGGCCGAGAAATCCCTGAAAGATAGGCTCGCCAGACGAATTGGTAGAGATTTCTCGCTCCTATCGTCGCTCGAAATGACATGCCCATGTGAGTCTTGTAATCTCCGGTCTCCCATTAGACTGAGGTTAGATAGGGTTTCTAGTCGCCGCTGTTGGCGAGGCCGTGTTTGACGGCGTAGAGGGCGGCCTGGGTGCGGTCGGCGACGCCGAGTTTGGCCAGGATGGCGCTGACGTAACCTTTGATGGTACCTTCGGTCAGGTGGAGGGTGACGGCGATTTCTTTGTTGCTTTGGCCGCTGGCGATAAGACGCAGCACGTCGAGTTCGCGCTCGGTCAGGTTGGATTTGACCGGCGGGGCAGCGGGCGCGCTGACCTGACGCATCAGGTGAGCTTCGTGGGCGTTCGGGGTGGAGGGCTGGG
>JAAUSP010000149.1 GCA_012032575.1 Anaerolineales bacterium
GCCCGGCGTCAATTCGTACCTGCCCCACAACCACCGCCGCAACGCTGTGGTTTACACCGGCACGCACGATAACAATACCACCCTGGGCTGGTATCAGGAGCGCACCCCGGCTGAAAAAGATTTGGTCCGGCGCTACCTGGCCCGCCCCGACGATGATGTTGTCTGGGATTTTATCCGGCTGGCACTGGCCTCGGTGGCCCGCTTGGCCATTGTTCCTTTTCAGGATGCTCTTAGCCTGGGCAGCGACGCCCGCATGAACACCCCTTCGGTGCTGGGCGGCAACTGGGTCTGGCGCTACCGCAGCGAGGCGCTCAACCCTGGGTGTCAACCCGGCTGAGCGAATTGGTTGAGCTGTACGGGCGCGATCCGGCGGTGTGGCAGAGGAAGGCTGAGGAAGAGGCCCTTCGACAAGCTCAGGATGAAACTAAGGCTGAGGAAAAATAGACCTTAACGAAGATATGGTTTGTGGATGATACGTGATACGTGATGCGTGATGCGTAAGAAGTCACGCATCACGTATCAAGCATCACCCATCCAACCGTATCTCTGTGGCCGAAACAAAAATCACTGACCCTTGCTCCCTTAATTCCTTCAGTTCCGTCAGTTCCCTGGATAAACGAAAGGATAAATATGTCTCAAGCAAACCTCATTCAACTCCTCGAAGAACTTGCTGCCAACGCCTGGCCCGCCGAAGTGGTCCAGCATGTGGATGGCTGGCGGCTGCGTTTCAACCACAATGTGACCCGCCGGGCCAATTCAGTCAATGCCAACCAGAGCGGCGAAACTGTGCCGCTGGATGAAAAGTTGGCGATAGTAGAGGCATTTTATCACCGCCGCGACTGCCCGCCCCGCTTTCATATTTGTCCGGCCACCCAACCGACCCATCTGGATGAACTCCTGGCCGAGCGCGGCTACCGGCCCGATGCCCGCACCGCCATCCAGCTTGCCCCACTGGAAACGGTTCTGGCCCGCACTCAAATCAGGCCGGATTATACGGTCACCATTAGTGACACAGTGGACCCAAACTGGTTCGAAGTGTTCTGCTACGGCGAGCATGTCAAACCCCACACCGCCGAAATTCGGCGCGGGATTCTCCAGCGCATCGGCCCGCGCGCCGGTTTTGCCACCGTGCGCCTGGGCGATCAGGCGGTGGCCGCCGGCCTGGGCGTGGTTGAGCGAGGCTGGCTGGGTCTATTCAGCCTGGTCACGCACCCCGATTATCGCCGCCGGGGCGCGGCCCAGAGTCTCATTCACACCCTCGCCGACTGGAGTCAGACTCATCAAGCCAGCCAGGTCTATCTGCAAGTTATGGCCGATAATGCTCCCGCCCTGGCGTTGTATGATCGGCTGGGGTTTGAAACGCTCTATCATTATCATTATCGCGAACTGAATCACTAGAGCATTTCCAAAAACAATTACCCCGGACTCGCCTTGCGTGTTTCAGCTTACGTAATACAAACCGAACGGAACACGCAAGGCGCAACCCGTTTCTATCACCCCACAATTGACAGCGAAAAATACCTTCTGTACAATAGCGCACCTGCAATTAGTTGCAATTCAAATTAATCGCAGATTTGAATATTATTAACCGATTAATAAAAGGAGAAGCTATCAATGAAAGTATCACGCTGGATTTTGGGTTTTTTCCTGGTTTTTGCTTTAACATTGGCGGCCTGTGGGGGCGCGGCACCTGTTGCGACACAGGCTCCGGCGGCAGAACCGCCACAGACAGAAGCTCCTGCTCCCACCGAAGAAGCGGTCGCCCCGGCGGCTGAGCCGTCTACAGCCAAACGGGAGATTATTCTGGCAATTGGCGGCGAGGCTGAAGAAGGATATGACCCCACGCTGGGCTGGGGTCGATACGGCGCACCGCTCTTTCAAAGCACATTGTTACGCCGGGATGAAAATCTCAAACTGGTCAATGATCTGGCCGAAAGTTACAGTCTGAGCGAAGACCGCCTGGTCTGGACGGTCAAAATCCGGCAGGGCGTTCTCTTTTCGGATGGCAAGCCGCTGACAGCCAAAGATGTGGCTTATACCTTCAACAAAGCCGCCGAAAGCGGCGGTTTGACGGATGTGACCGTACTGGATAAGGCCACGGCCCTGGATGATTACACCGTTGAACTCCGCTTGAAAAAACCTCAAAGCACCTTTGTCAACCGGCTGGTCACACTGGGTATTGTGCCGGAGCACGCCCACAATGAGAATTACGGGCGCAATCCGGTTGGTTCGGGTCCATACAAGCTGGTGCAGTGGGATGAAGGCCAGCAGTTGATTGTTGAGGCCAATCCCGGCTACTATGGCCCCAAGCCGCAAGTTGACCGCCTGGTTTTTCTTTTCCTGGAAGAGGACGCCGCTTTTGCTGCGGCGAAAGCGGGTGAAGTACAGGTAGTCAGTGTGCCCCAGGCGCTGGCGGTGCAAAAAATTGACGGGATGAAATTATATGATGTCCAGAGCGTTGACAATCGTGGCCTGATGTTTCCCTTTGCGGCCGATACCGGCGAAAAAACAGAAGAAGGGTATGGGATTGGCAACAATGTCACGGCTGATTTAGCCATCCGCCAGGCGGTTAACTATGCCATTGACCGGGAAGCACTGGTAGCCGGGGTGCTGGAAGGCTACGGCTCGCCGGCTTTTGGGCCGGTAAGTGGTTTAGCCTGGGAAGAACCGCAGGCAGTTATTGATGATGCCAGTGTGGAAAAAGCCAAAGAAGTTTTGCTGAACGGGGGTTGGACCGACAGCGACGGCGACGGGATTGTTGAAAAAGACGGCCTCAAAGCCGAATTTACCATCATCTATCCGGCCAGCGACAGCACCCGCCAGGCGCTCGCTCTGGCTGCCGGGGATATGATTAAGGCTGTTGGCATTCAGGCCAATGTTGAGGGCAAGAGTTGGGAAGAGATTGAAAAATTGATGCACAGCAATGTCATCGTTTTTGGCTGGGGCAGCCACGACCAGACCGAAATGTGGAATCTGTACCACAGTTCGATGGGCGGGGTTGAGTATTACAATACAGGTTATTACGCCAGCTCGGAAATTGATAACTACCTGGACATGGCCATGGGCGCACCCTCGGAAGCCGAAGCGATTGCTTTCTGGCAAAAAGCCCAGTGGGATGGTCAAAAGGGCTTTACCGCCCAGGGCGACGCGGCCTGGGCCTGGCTGGTCAATCTGGACCACACTTACTTTGCCAGCGAGTGCCTCGACATTGGCCAACCGCAGGTGGAGCCGCACGGCCACGGCTGGCCCATTACCGCCAACATTGCGGCCTGGAAATGGACCTGCCAATGAGCAGGTTAACCACATTCTTGCTAAAGAAGCTGGTCCGCCTGGTAATATTGCTTTTTGCCGTCTCAACTATCTCCTTTATTCTCATCTCTGCCTCGCCGATTGACCCGGTTGACGCCTACTTACGCGGCGCGGGAGTTCAGGTTGGCCCGGAGCAACGCGAACTGATTGCCCAACGCTACGGGTTAGATGAGTCGCCCCCGCTTCGCTATGGACGCTGGTTGGCCCAAATTGCCCAGGGAAACCTGGGCAACTCGATCATTTTTACTCGGCCGATGCTGCAAGTGATCGGTGATCGCTTTTTGACCTCGCTGTGGTTGATGGCGACCGCCTGGATTTTGTCAGGCGTCGTCGGTTTTGGGTTGGGGGTGCTGGCCGGGGCCAAACAAGGCTCATGGATTGACCAGGCCATCCGGTTCTACGCCTATACCCTGGCTTCGACCCCTACCTTCTGGCTGGCCCTGCTGCTATTGATTGTTTTCGCCGTGTGGCTGAGGGTGTCTCCTGTTTGCTGCGCTTCGCCGGCGGGTGTGCCCGTTGAGGCGGCAACTTTTTGGCAGCGAATTCAACATCTGATTCTGCCGGCGGCAGCCCTGAGCATTATCGGCGTGGCCAATATTGCTTTGCACACCCGCCAAAAGCTGATTGATGTGCTCCACAGCGATTATGCCCTCTTTGCCCGCGCCCAGGGCGAAACCAATGCGGGCCTGATTGTACAGCACGGCCTGCGTAACATCGCCCTGCCGGCCATCACCCTACAGTTTGCCTCTCTGAGCGAATTGTTTGGCGGCTCGGTGCTGGCGGAGCAGGTCTTTGCTTATCCCGGCCTGGGCGAGGCGACCGTCCAGGCCGGTCTGCGCGGCGATGTGCCGCTGCTGCTGGGCATCGTACTGTTTAGCGCGGTCTTTGTTTTTATCGGCAACACGGTCGCCGATGTGGCTTATCATTTAATTGACCCGCGTATTCGGATTGGAGGCGCTGCATGAGTTCGATTACCACCACACCGGTTTCGATCCCTGCGACGCGCAAATGGCGGTTAAAGCTGGGGGTTGGCAATCGCCGCAGCCAGACCATTTGGGCCATCATTGGCTGCCTGCTGTTTTTTGCTGCTATTGGGCTGGGCAGTCTCATGATCGGCGAAGACGGTTTAAAAACCTCGCTGACCGAGCGCAATCTGGCCCCCACCCTGGCTCATCCCCTCGGCACGGACTGGTTAGGCCGCGATATGCTGACCCGTACTTTGCTGGGCCTCAGCCTGAGCCTGCGGGTCGGGCTGGTGGCGGCGCTTATCAGCGCGGTGCTGGGCGTAGTTTTGGGGCTGCTGGCGGCTATGCTCGGCGGCAAAGTGGATATGGTGATTACCTGGTTCATTGATGTCTTTTTCAGCCTGCCTCACCTGGTCCTGTTGATTCTCATCTCATTCGCTATGGGCGGCGGGCTGCAAGGGGTGCTTATCGCCGTGGCTTTCACCCACTGGCCGGGCCTGGCCCGCGTAATTCGGGCCGAAGCGCTGCAAGTGAAAAGCTCGGATTATGTCGAGCTTTCGGCCCGGTTGGGTCACTCGCCTTGGTGGATTGCGCGCCATCATCTGGTACCCCATCTGATCCCGCAGTTTCTGGTCGGCTTGATTTTGCTCTTCCCGCATGCCATCCTACACGAAGCCGGCCTGACCTTTGTCGGGATTGGCCTCTCGCCTCATACCCCGGCCATCGGCATCATCCTGGCCGAGTCCATGCGCCACCTCTCGACCGGCTACTGGTGGCTGGGCGTCTTTCCCGGTCTGGCCCTGCTGATTGCGGTCAAAGCGTTTGATATTCTGGGTGAAAACGTGCGCAACCTGATTGATCCTAAAACCAGCCAGGAATGAGGCTGAAGAAATAAGAATTTAGAAATTAGAACTTTTTAAGAGGGATTAATGCTATCGGTTCGAAACCTATCCGTCACTTTTACTTTGTATGATGTCGCCTGACCCAAAAGCAACTGACGGTTATCACCGAGTTGGATTTGGAGGTTCAGGCCGGCGAGATTGTGGCCGTGGTTGGCTCCAGCGGGTCGGGCAAAAGTTTGCTGGCTCACGCTGTGCTGGGTATTTTGCCCGGCAATGCCCATACCAGCGGCGAGATCACGTTCAAAGGCGAGCCATTGACCCCGGCTCGCCAGGCCGCTCTGCGCGGGCGGGTGATTGCCTTAATCCCTCAATCGGTCGGGTTTTTGGACCCGCTGTTACGGGTGGGGCGGCAGGTCCGCCGGGCCGCGCAGTTGAGCGGGCTTACCGCCGGGGCTGCGACTGCCGCCCAAACGCAAGCTTTCCAGCGTTACGGTCTGGCTGCGGCAGTGGAGCGATTTTTCCCTTTTCAAATATCGGGGGGGATGGCTCGGCGGGTGCTGACCGCCAGCGCAGCGGCGGGTCAGGCAGAGTTGTTGATTGCCGATGAACCAACCCCCGGCCTGCACCCCGAAGCAGTGACTGAAACGCTCAACCACCTGCGGGAATTGGCCGACGAAGGGCGGGGGATCATTTTGATTACCCACGACATCGAAGCCGCCTTACGGGTGGCCGACAAAGTGGCGGTTTTTTACGCCGGAACCACCGTCGAAGTGGCCGAGGCAGCCGATTTTAGCAACGGTGCCGGGGCGCTGCGCCATCCTTATACCCAGGCGTTGTGGCGCTCGCTGCCTCAGAACGAGTTTAGTCCTGTTGCCGGGGCGCAGCCCATGCCCGACGCGCTGCCCGCAGGTTGTCTCTTTGCGCCGCGCTGCCCCCTCGTTACGGCGACCTGCCGCGAAGCCAGGCCCGCTCTGCGCACCGTCCGTGGGGGAAAGGTCAGGTGCATCCATGCTTAAGGGTGAACAGCTTGCTTTTCGGTACGGGGCTGATAAGCCCTGGATTCTGCCAGGAATTTCGCTGCACGTTGCACCCGGCGAAATTGTGGGGCTGAGTGGCCCAAGCGGACTGGGCAAAACCACCCTGGGCAAAATTCTGGCCGGCTACTTGCGGCCCAACGCTGGAAGCGTTACCGTAGAGAACCAGCCTTTGCCCCTGGATACCTACTGCCCGGTTCAGCTTATTTTTCAACACCCTGAATTGGCCATGAACCCGCGCTGGCGCATCCACCGGATTTTGGAGGAAAGCGCCTTTCCATCGCCAGCGTTGCTGGAAGCGCTCAGCCTTGACCCAAGCTGGTTGAACCGCTGGCCGCACGAGCTGAGCGGCGGCGAGTTGCAGCGGGTGGCCGTAGCCCGCACGTTGGGACCTCACACCCGCTACCTGATTGCCGACGAGATGACGGCCATGCTCGACGCCAACACCCAGGCCCAAATCTGGCAAGTTGTCATCAGTCACGCCCGGCAGCATCACCTGGGTGTGCTGGTTATCAGCCATGACGCGCCTCTGCTGGAGCGCTTATGCCAGCGCGTGGTCAATATGGCTGAATTGCACATGCCTCACGCAAAACCTCTTTTGTGTGAGTTGAAGTAATCATCTTTTCTACCATCCCTCCCCTGATTCAATAAACTATATACCTCTGGCATGGCGACCAGGGTCAGTAACGTACTGGCCAGCAAATCGCCGATACCTCTTGTAGCCAAATCTACGACCATAATCATTTTAGCCTCGCACCAGCAGCCATTTGTACGGCTGTGCTCATAAAAATGAGCAAAAAATGAGCATTTTTTGGTCTGGAAGGTGATTCCTAAGCCTGGTATAATAATATACACTGTTATTAATATTACTATTTGCTAATATTAATAATTTGCAAATATTTGCATCTATATAATTTTCTTATACCCAAGGAGGATGTTTATGTTTAAGCTATTTCGTTATTTTGTTATTCTGGCAGTTTTTACTTTGCTGCTAGGGCAAAGTAGGCCCGTTGCGGCCCAAGAAAATTCTCTCTATGATCGGTTAGGGGGACAACCAGCTATTCAGGCAGTGGTTGATGAATTTCTCAAGAATGTAGCGGCAGATGATCGGATCAACAGTTTTTTTGCAAACACCGACCTGACCCGGCTAAACAAGTTACTGGTGGAGCAGATCTGTGAGGCCAGTGGTGGACCTTGCAACTACAGCGGGCGCAGCATGCGCGAATCTCATGCCGGCCTGGGCATCACCGATGCTGATTTCACGGCCCTGGTTGAAGATTTGGTTAAAGCCCTGGATACTTTTAGTGTGCCAGAACAGGAAAAGACCGAATTGTTAACCGCCTTGGGCGCAATGCAGCCGGATATTGTCAATGTGCCGGCCTTGCAGAGCGAACATGCGGCAGATGTGTCCACTGCGGCTGGGCCTTCTCTTTATGATCGGATGGGCGGTCAAGCGGCTATCCAGGCGGTTGTAGATGAATTTCTAAAGAACGTGGCTGCGGACAATCGCATCAACAAATTCTTTGCCAATACTGACCTGGCTCGCCTTAACAAGCTGCTGGTTGAGCAGATTTGCCAGGGTAGCGGTGGACCCTGCATCTATACCGGGCGGAGCATGAAGGAATCGCACATGGGGCTGGGCATCAGCGATGCCGACTTCAACGCCCTGGTTGAAGATTTGGTCAAAGCATTGGATACTTTTAATGTGCCTGAGCAGGAGCAAAACGATCTATTGAGTATCCTTGGGCCAATGCAACCGGATATTGTGGAAACATCGGCCGCCCCTAGCGCTTTACCAGCTACAGGTGGTATGGTGGCCGATGTCCTTTCTAATGTTTGGACGCTACTCACGGTCGGCATTGGGTTGCTAGTAGCAGGTTCATGGTTGGCTCGCAGAAGAGCGCAAGGGTAATGGTTTAGTCAAATTTTGTTTCAATCCTTAAATAAAAATGGCGCTCTTCGCAGCTAAAAGAGCGCCATTTTTTATGAGGTAAGTTCGAAGTGAATATCATATTAATTGGACTAAGTTATAAAACAGCTCCCATCGAAATCAGAGAGAAAGTTACCTTCACTCCAGTTACGCTGCGTTCGGCCCTCACTCATTTTGATAGCACCCACTCCCAGGCTCATCTTGCTGAGGTACATGAAGGAGTCATTCTGTCCACCTGCAATCGGTTGGAAATTTATGCGGGGGTAAGTCAGCTAGAGATTGCTGCAAAAGCGCTGGCGGGTTTCCTGAGCCAATCGAGTGGTATGGCCGAAGAACTTATATCAAAATATCTTTACCTTTATCAGAATGATGAGGCAATATGTCATCTGCTCCGGGTAGCAGCCGGTTTGGACTCGCTGGTTTTGGGTGAGCCGCAAATTTTGGGCCAGATTACCCAAGCCTATGAAGCGGCTCTGGCGCAAGGGGCAGCGGGTACGGTCTTGTCGGCTCTATTTCGGGCGGCCATCCATACTGGCAAGCGTGTTCGCACCGAGACGGCTATTGGCCTGAATCCGGCCTCCGTGAGTTCGGTGGCGGCCAATCTGGCCGGACAGTTATGGGGCGATTTATCGTCAAAACGAGTGTTGTTAATTGGCGCAGGGAAAATGGGCGCGATGGCTATTGGGGCGCTGGTCAAACGGGGTGTTTCAAATATAGTCGTGACTAATCGCACCTATGAACACGCGCTGCAACTGGCCCAAACCTGGGGGGGCCGGGCAGTCAGCTTTCAGCAGCTTCTTACAGGATTGGGGGAGGCTGATATTATACTCACCTCGACCGGCGCACCTCATCCCATCCTCAATCGAACGCTGCTGGCTCCAGTGATGGCGGTTCGCCCGGAACAGCCCTTGCTTATCCTGGATATTGCGGTACCCCGCGATGTTGACCCTGATGTTGTTCAAATACCCAACGTGTGCTTGTACGATATTGACGACCTTCAAGGCCAGGCTGAACACAATCTGCGGGAGCGTCAGGCAGAAGTTCCGCTGGCTCAGGCCATTGTCGAGGCCGAGCTGGCTCAATTCCTCAACTGGTTTTCGTCGCTGGATGCTGTTTCCACCATTGCCGCTTTGCGCCGGCAGGCTGAGCAATGGCGTGAAGTTGAATTGGATCGTCTCTTTAAACGGATGCAGTTAAATGAACGGGAGCAGGAGTTAGTGGCGACGATGAGTCACCGGCTGGTCAATAAAATTCTGCACGAACCAACCTTATGCCTAAAAAAGGAAACGGCCAACGGTAATGGCGCAACTTATATCTCGGCGATGCGCCAACTCTTTGCCCTGGATGCTTCGCGGTGAAGCCCGGACTCGCCCCGGAGATTAGGATCAAATTCCGGGCTGGATGCGACCGGTTCATTTTCTGCAAGCATTTTCGGTTCAGCCGCCGCGTAATAACGCAGCAGCATCCCAGCTACAAAAATTGGTCCAAAGTAGCTGCCGATGATAGCACCGGAGAGAACTGTCGCCGCCAGACTGCTACCTCCATCAAACATCACACTGGTCAGTATGCCAATGATGCCCCCCAAAATCGCCCCCACTAGCCCGTGCGCCAGACTGTAGCAAATACCGATAATGGCGACAAATATGGCTTGATCAGACAGCTTTTGGCTAAACTTGCCGCCATTTTCTTTGACGACAAACACCGCGGTCACCGCGGTGGCGGTCATTGCCCAGCCAATAACCCCACCAATACCGATCATCTCAGGCAGCACGCCTCCGTTCCTCCAAATCGGCTTGCACCCGCGCCATCAGCGTCGCTTTGGGCAGATTAGATAATGCAGTAAACGAGGGCGCCGAAACAAAGGACGCCATCATCTGCTCAACTTGATACAACCAGCCCCTAAGTTCGTAATGTTCAATGAGGTAGGCATCTATCGCCAGCATTTCTTCTGGCTCCAAAGCGCCCTGCACAAAGGTGGGCAGCATGGCCATGATTTGGGTATGAGTAAAATTGGTCTTCATATTGACACATCAGTTTTAGTAGATATTTATTGATAATATTATTATTTGCAAATATTCGCAATTTAATTATTATATACGCCAGTAATTTCTTTGTAAAATTTTGAAATGCTTGCTTGTTAATTTGATTGACTAATCCAATCCTTGAGTGGAAAAAACCAAGTTTATCAGATGAAAATAGCCTACTTTGATTGTTTTGCCGGGATCAGTGGTGACATGGTGATCGGGGCGCTGCTCGACCTGGGGCTTGACCCGGCAGTTCTGGAATACGAACTGTGCAAATTACCTTTAGAGGGGTATCGGCTTCAGGTATCCAGGGTGGAGAAGTGCGGGATCCAGACCACCCACTTTCAAGTCATACTGACCGACGCTACAGGTGAACACCTTGCCGATGCCGAATTTCAGGAGGTGGAGCAGCCGGCTGAGACTCATCACCCTCATCACCACACTCAGCACGCCCATCCCCATCGTTCGCTGACAGAGATTATCAGGCTCATCCAAGACAGCCACCTCTCTGCTGCGGTTAAATCTACTGCCTGTCAGATTTTTACTCGCCTGGGTCAGGCCGAAGCCCGCGTGCATGGCGTCTCATTGGAGCAGGTTCATTTCCACGAGGTGGGTGGAATTGACGCTATTGTGGATATTGTCGGCGCGGCGATTGGTCTGGAACAATTGGGGCTGGAACGAATTTATGCATCGCCGCTGCATCTGGGGTCCGGTTTTGTCCGTTGTGCCCATGGCCTGTTTCCGGTTCCGGCTCCGGCCACAGCCAATCTGATCGCCGGAGTCCCGGTCTACAGCAGCGCGGTTAAGGGTGAATTAGTCACCCCGACCGGTGCGGCCATCATCACGACCCTGGCGCAACAGTTTGGTCCCCTGCCGGCTATGGTCATTCAGGCGACCGGCTATGGCGCTGGCAGCCGGGATCGGGAAATTCCCAATGTCCTACGGGTCTTTCTGGGATACCGGAAGATAATAGATCAAGAAAGCCGAAATTTGACAAGCGAGTGTACTACTCCTATACTGAGCCTAACTCAATAGTCCTGCTCAGGCACCCGTCGCCCCGGATGGCGCGGGTGGTAACGGCGAAGCCGGTGTAAGTCCGGCGCTGTCCCGCAACTGTAATACCGATTTACGATTTACAATTTACGATTTACGATTATTGCTTCCACAAGATCAATCGTAAATCTAAAATCGCAAATCGGTAAAGCCAGGTCGCCCGCCTGAGTTATGCATCCAGGAGCCTTCGCGGTCAAGGGGTGATGCCTCAAGTTTGTTGCTTTCGTACACCTCCTGCACCTCGTGGGAGGTGTTTTTTGTGGGTTGACTCCCTTTCGCCGCGCCTGGCCCTGGTTGATTTTACCTTTTGCGCGAGACGAAAGGAGTAATTTATGCCCTCGCCCAGCTTCAAGCGTAGTTTTTCACCGCTGTCTCTAACAACCTCGCCGGCAAAAAGACTGGCCCTGCCCCGTCCAGGCAAATTACCGACGTTTGACGACCTGGTTAACCTGGTTTGGGTAAGTATCCTCTGGGAAATGCCGGTCGGCATTTTGTGCCTGACTCAGGAGAGTTTAGATTTATGGACTGGCTGGCTGGAGCGTTTCCCGGCCGGGCTACCGGCCCTCGACGTGCTTGATATCAATCAAGCCACGTTGGCAGATTGGCAGGCGTTTCTGCGTGACCAGTCCTACGATGTCACCCTGCTGCATGGCGCTTCCGCCGAGTTACAGGCCAACCGGCTGTCCATACCTTACGTTATGGCCCTGGTGAATGCCGCGCCCGACGGCGTCATTGTATTGGCCTGAAGTTGGACGGTATTGTCTCTTTGGTCTTATTCATCCTAACCCGAACAAGCCGGAACCAAATAGGTTTTTTCGCCACGAATTACACGAATTTCACCAAAAAGATTTTTGTGCCGCAGGTTCGTGTAATTCGTGGCAAAGTTCTTGCTCAATGGGCAAGGATTCAATTGCTTAGGGTCTAATCAATATTTGAAGGAGAGAAAAAATGAATCTATTCCGTCTGTCCATTCTATGGAAAAGGGCCGGCTGGCTGCTACTGGCCTTGCTGCTTGTCAGCGCTCAGGCAGCCTGGGCCAAACCACCAGCGATGCACATTATGGAGGGCTTTTTACCGCCGGTCTGGTGTGTTGTCTGGTTTGCGGTCGCCATTCCGTTTTGGGTCATCGGCTTTCGTCACATCAGCCGGTTGGTTGCCCAAAAACCGGAGACCCGGCTGCTGCTCGGATTAGCCGGCGCGTTTGCCTTTGTCCTCAGCGCCCTCAAAATCCCCAGCGTGACCGGTTCCAGCAGCCATCCGACCGGGACCGGTCTGGGAGCAATTCTATTCGGGCCAACGGTGATGAGTGTGCTGGGCGGCATTGTGCTGCTGTTCCAGGCTTTGCTGCTGGCGCATGGCGGTTTGACCACGTTAGGCGCAAACACCGTCAGTATGGCCATTGCCGGGCCGTTGGTCGCCTGGGGCATCTGGGTCGGCCTGAAGGATCGTGCGCCGTTATGGTTGACCGTTTTCCTGGCAGCAGCCCTGGCCGATTTACTGACCTACGTCGTCACCTCGGTTCAACTGGCCCTGGCCTATCCCGATCCGATGGGGGGCTTTGTGGCCTCGTTTATCAAATTTGGCACGATTTTTGCTGTTACCCAAATTCCGCTGGCCATCAGCGAGGGCATTTTAACCGTGCTGATCTTTAATGCCCTGCGCAGCAATGCCCCGGTAGAGTTAAAAACGCTGGGGGTAGAAGTCGTTCCGGCAAATTAAGGTTTGATTTATTAAGATGGGAGACAAAAATGATCAAAAATGCATCAACCCCGACCAAATCCGACCAGAAGGGTACGACCTGGCTGCTGCTTGCGCTCGTGGTGATACTGGCTGTCATTCCTCTGTTTCTCCACCCCGGCTCCGAGTTTGGCGGAGCCGATGGCCAGGCTGAGGAGGTGATTGCCGAAATCAACCCGGAGGTGCAGCCCTGGTTTGAACCCATCTGGTCACCGCCGGGCGGGGAAACGGAAAGTCTGCTCTTTGCCCTCCAGGCAGCCCTGGGAGCCGGGGTCATTGGCTACTTTTTTGGCTTGAAAGGGGGGGAACAACGGGCAAAATAATAACTTCAACTGAATGAAGCGAGAGGACGCCGGCTATGACTTGGCCGGTCCGACGGCGTCCTCTCAGAACACAGCCGCCAGGATAGCTTGGGGATGTTCCCTTTGCTTGAACCAGCGTGTTACTTTTTACGTTTTCAATAACTTTTCCTGGCTATGTTGAAGCCTGAATAAAAACTACACGGGTTAAAGATATTTACCCCAAACTCTAATACTCCTCATCGGAATATCCTTTTATGCAAGCCATATTTGATTGCAACTCTCTCTCAAAGTAAAATATGGCTCTAAGGTAGCATCAAGCTGCCTAAATCTTCACTAATCGCACAGGAAGGTATTTGATGACTGCACAAAATTGGGGAACTTTAGCGAACGAGCTCACAAAGGCGTTGGGATTACAACACGCTCCCATTGCCATTACGTTTACCAATGAAGCGCCGGCGCAGGTTGGCCGCTTTGAAGGCGAGGTTCCAGAACCCAGCGCCGATGGCCGCACCGGTAAGGTATCGGCGGGCTGCGTGTTTTGGATCAAGGGAGAGGATCGAACTTTTGCTACCGTGCCCAGCGATCATTTCAATTGCAGTGTGGGCAGCGTTACCCACGGCCTCAAAAAATTAGAGGATGTGCTGGGCAATGAGGATGTGCAGAGTATGCTGGAGTGCGAGTGGGTAACGGCGGCAGAAGCGATGGCTTTGCCGGTCGTCAAAGAAAGCCACAATTATGTCCTGTACGGTCCTCTGGCGGCTGCGCCGGTTGACCCGGATGTGGTGCTGCTGCGGATTAACGGCTTTCAGGCGATGGTTATCCACGAATGCCTTTGGCGAGCTGGATATTGTGGGCAAACCGCAGTGCCACATCATCCCCATGTCAAAAAGAGCAAAACAGAATTGCCATA
>JAAUSP010000150.1 GCA_012032575.1 Anaerolineales bacterium
TTCAGGTTGTAGCCAAAGTACGCCCGGCGCTGACTTCGCGGGTGGAGAGGCCCTCAACCATAAAAAAGAAGATGCCGGGGATAACTTCGGGGGCAAAATTGGGTGAAATGAATGAGGATTCCCGCTGCGGCTACACTCTCCTGAAAATTGGCCGCAACCGGCAGCCCGGCATAGGTTAAATCCAGGGTTAATTTGATCGCTGCCTGAACCAGCCCCACTCCGCCGGGCGCAGCCGGTACGGTTAATCCCAGGGCCATGGCCGGTAACATTAACAGCGGCGCTTGCCAGGGCACCGGTGAGCCGAAATCAAAGGCTAACAGGGCAAACCAAAACGAAACCGGTATAAGGGTCCAGGTTAAAATGTTCCACAGCGTGACCATTGCCAATTGGGCCGGATTTTTGAGTACAGCCAACCCGCTGCTAAAACCATCCAGCAAAACCAGCACTTTTTGAGCCAGACCGGACGGCAAAAATTTATTAATCAAGGCATCCGCCCAGTGGCGTTTGGCCATAAAAACAATGAGTCCAGCCATCACGCCGATATAAAAAATGGCACCCAAAACACCAATCACTTGCAGCCGTTCGTTGTGGACTCCTAATACGATGACGGCCAACAAAACAAGCAGCACTGTCAAACCGTCGAAGATACGTTCGACCACCAATGTGGCAAATACGCCCGTTTTGGACAAACCGGTGGAGCGTCCCAGCACATAGGCCCTTAAAAATTCACCGGCACGCGCTGGCAGCACTGTATTCCCGGCAATACCAATGACTAAAGCCCGGCAGGCCGGCCAAAAAGCAACTTGCCCCATAGGCTTGAGCAACCACTGCCAGCGCACTGTCCGAAAGTAGATATGAATCACCACCATCGCCATAGACAACAGCAGCATCCAGTAGTTAGCATTGGCCATCGCCTGCCAGACTTCGGCCAGATTAATCTCGGCAAAAACAAAATCCAGAAAGAACAGGCTAATCCCCAGGTTAAGTCCCAAATTTTGCCAGCGCGCCGGCAGTTGGTTGATCAAACCAAGCAGCCCCAAACCCCCAAATACAATAATATAAGCCAGATAAATCGGATGACTCAACTGTGAGTAACGAAATCCAAAAAAAATGGCAATTCCTAAGATTATTAAGCTGCGAATCACGTGGGTGTAATTTTTTAGCCGAGCCATTTGTTTGACCGCCTTTCAGACGTAAAGTAACCCCCATGCCGGTCACTTGTTTTACAAGTTCATTTCCTATAATCTAACAGACATTATAACTCAAGTTGCGTTTGATTTCGGTTTGAAAATGACCAAAAAGTTTAAATTGGAGGTCTTTGCGTGAAACAAATCAGGCTGCTGCCCAGCGGCAAGGTATGGCCCCGGCAGAGCCAAAATGTCTCCAGGCTGCGCACCCCTACCAACAGTTGGTTCAGCCAGCCGGGCAAAGGTTGGACATCTACATCATCTTCGGCACCGGGCAGCCAACGCGTTATGATGCGCGTGGCCGCCACCAGCGGCAATAAGAGTGTGTTGGTGTATGAAAAAACACCGGCCTCGAACCCGGCCTCCGTCAGCTTGGTGCGAACAGCGCTGAGCGTATAGCGCTGCCGGGCGTAATATATTTCATCGTGGACACTCCACAAACTCGGCAGGGCTGAGTCGGTGAGCAGCAGCCAGCCGCCGGGTCGCAAAACTCGATACACCTCTTTGATGGCTTGATCATCATCGGAAATCCAGCGGTGATAGAGCACATCAAACAGTGTGACCAGATTAAAACTGTGATCCGCATAAGGCAGGGCCAACCCCGATGCCTGGGCCAGTCGGGGCAAATGCCGGCAGCGGGCCAGACTCAAGGCCAGAGGGCTGAGGTCAATTCCGCTGCCTTGACCCCACTCGGCCAGAAAGGCCAGGTTGCCACCGGTGCCACAGCCTACATCCAGAATACGCTGCCCGCAGTTGGGGACAAACTGCTGCTCAATAAAAACCCGAGCCAACTGGCGACGGCCAACAAACCACCAGTGTGAGTCCTCAACCCGGTACATGCGTTCATATTCAGGCCATTCCATTGAGCCTCAATTGACTGCTGCCTCGCGGGCCTGCTGCACAATCCCGGCAATATACTCAATCTGCTGAGCAGTTAACGACGAAGCCGAGGGCAGATAAAAACCGCGCTGGCACAGCATTTCGGCAACAGGGTAGCGCTGGCCTTTGAAAGCCTGGTAATAAATGGGTTGGAGGTGCATAGGAATGAAAAAGGTGCGGGTTTCGATGCCGTGCCGGGCCAGGTAAGCCCGCAACTGGTCACGGGTCAGGCCAAATTCATCCTCAACCAGAATCGAGTACATCCAGAACACATTTTTGGCCCAGCCGGCCTCGGGCGGGGTAACAATGCCGGGAATCTCTTTGAGCAGTTGGGTGTACAGGGTCGCATTGCGGCGGCGGCTTTCCACAAAATCATTCATCTGCTCGGTTTGGGCCAAACCAACCGCTGCCTGCATATTGGTCATGCGGTAGTTAAAACCAACATATTTGTGCCAGAAATGGCGTTCGCTGGAAAAGGCATGGTCGCGCAGGTTGTGGGTGAGGGCGGCAAATTTGGCATCATTGGTGGTAATCATCCCGCCTTCGCCGGTGGTGATGATTTTGTTGGCATAAAAACTAAAGCCGCCCGCATGGCCCAATCCCCCGGCCCGGCGACCTTTGTATTCAGCGCCGTGCGCTTCGGCGGCATCTTCCATCACAAAAATGCCGTGCTTTTCGGCCAGTTCCATGAGCGGGTCCATATCCACCGGGTGACCGTAGGTGTGGACAGGGAGGATAGCTTTGGTTTTGGGGGTAATTTTGCCGGCTAACTGCTCGATATCCATATTCCAGGTACACGGTTCGGAGTCGATCAAAACAGGGGTGGCTCCGGTATAAGTGACCGAATTAATGGTAGCAATCATGGTAAAGGTGGGCAGGATGACTTCATCGCCGGGTTCAAGGCCGAGCGCGGCCAGGCCCAGGTGCAGGGCCACAGTGCCGTTGGCGCAGGCGACGCCATATTTGCAGTGACATTCAGCCGCAAATTTTTCCTCAAAGGCTGGAATATATTCGCCGATGAAATCCAGTTAGACTCCAGGCAGTCCAACACATATTCTTTTTCTTTGCCGCTTAAAGCCGGCTCGCACACCGGAATAATACGGCTGCTCAAATCGAGCTGTGAAACCGGGATCCGTTTAATGGTAACAGCCAGTTCGGGGTCTTTACCAGGGACTACGGCGGCCAGGTCGTGACCCAAATCTTGAGGGGTAATCTTTGATGGCTCTAACATGATTTCTCCAGTTTTTTCAAAACATCTCGCTAGATGTATGGATTATACCATTTTAACAGGGGCGGTAACAAGGTACTTTAGGGCAGACCCGGCCGGACGAAAGCAAGTTTTTTTCGGTACTTTCGCCCATAGGTAGGTGTTACGGGGATTTTTGCGGCCAGCGATGTAACCCCCACCACAGACAACCCAATGCCAGCGCCGTGGTGCTGGCGGAAACGAGACTAACGGCCAGGATTCCCCCACCCAGCCAGATAGACCCTCCGGCCAACGCCCCAATGACCCGGCCCACGCCCATTGTTGCCATAAACGAAGCCATCATAGTGGCCCGAGCGCCGGGCAGCACTTCGGTGGCTAAAGAGATAGTGGTGACAACGGCAAATTCAAAGCTAAGAAAGACAACAAATAAACCCGCCAGGGCCAGAGGCAAGGTGTGCCCGAACAGGGGTAGTAACAAGTAGCTGAAGGTTGATACGATGAACCCAACCATAATAGCTCGTTTTAGGCCCAGCCGATCGGCAAGACCGGCAGTCAAGCCCTCGCCGATTAGCTCGGCCAGGCCAATGACGCTGGAAGTAGCCCCCAGGGCCACAATCCCCAGCGCAAAAGCATCTTCCAGCCAGGCCCCATAAACAACATACAAATTATCATTGGCCAGTCCGATCAAAAAAGAAAAAGCCAGTAACCCCAGCGCGGCGCGATTGCCGCGTATCTCGGCCCAGGCCCGTCCAAAGCTGAGCGCAGGAGCCGCCGAAGCCACCGGCCGGCCTTCGGCTGGGATGAGGACGGCCAGGAGGGTTGCGGCCAGGAAGGTCAGCCCGCCCAAAACAAAAAAGGGTGACTGCCAGCCGACGCGGTCAATCAACACTCCCACCAGCGGCAGGCCCAGCAGCGAGCTGCCCGACCAGCCAAATTCGATGATGCCCATTACCAACCCCCGGCGCTGATACGGAACAATCTTACTCAGATAGGCCTGCAAAGCCGGGTCGAAAATACTTTTGCCCAATCCGGCCAGAAACAGGGCCACCATAATTACCCCATAAAAAGGCAGAAAACCAGCCGCCAGCATACCCAGGCCCAGCATGCCCAGCGAGGCCAGCATCATCACCCGGTAGCCCCAGCGATCGCTGAGCGGGCCAAAAAGCGGGCTAAGAATACCGGTGGCTAGATTCATGGCGATGAGCGAGGTGATATCCGTAAGAGGAACACCCAGGCCCCGGCTTAAAGCCGGAGCGAAAGGATAAGGGAAACGCCGGGCGGTATTAAACAGGAAACGGTTGAGGGTGGCGGCTCCAATTTGCCAGACTAGCTGGCGCATTGAAGTGGGGGCAACAACCGTGGTAAGTTGGTCAGTCAAATGGGACTCCTTTGTTGCCGTGAGCTTTTGCGGATTGTAGCCAGGCTGGAGGAAAAGGCAATTTTGGCCGGAGATTAGAGGTTGAGTAATCTCCACTCTCCAGAATTCAGGGGGCGTTCAAAACTTCGCGCACTTTGCGTTCCAGGGTGAGGGCAGTAAAGGGTTTCTGCAAAAAGTATATTTCGGTATCCAGCACTCCCTGGCTGGCAATCGCATTATCGGTGTAGCCCGACATATAAAGCACTTTCAGGCCCGCATACATCTGTTGGAGTCGCCTGGCCAAATCGCGCCCATTGAGACCGCCGGGCATGACCATATCTGTTAGCAGCAAATGGATGGGGCCGGCGTGGTGCTGGCAGAGCTGAATGGCCTCGCTGCCGTTAACCGCCTCCAAAACGGTATATCCCCCCTCGGTCAAAACTTCAGATACAAGTTGTCGCACCGCGGCTTCATCTTCGACGACCAGGATGGTTTCGGACCCCGCCAGAGGTCCAGTTTCAAGCTGGATGGATTCTTTGATCGGCTCGACCGGATTTTTCAGCCGGGGCAAATAGACTTTTAAGGTTGTTCCGACCCCTGGTTCACTATAAACGCCAATATGGCCGCCGCTCTGTTTGATAATGCCATAAACCGTTGCCAGACCCAGGCCGGTTCCTTTGCCCTGTTCTTTGGTGGTAAAAAACGGCTCAAACACGTGAGACAGAGTCTCCTTGTTCATGCCAATGCCGGTATCACTGACAGCCAGCATAATGTAGAACCCAGGGGTTACTTCCAGATATTGGCGAGTGTAAAGTTCATCCAGCTCAATAACGGTAGTTTCAATCAGCAATGTACCGCCATCGGGCATGGCATCACGGGCATTGACCGCCAGATTCATGAGTACCTGTTCAAGCTGGCCCGGGTCAGCCTTCACCTGGCCTAACGGCTCGGTTAGCCTGGTGATCAGTTCAATATCTTCGCCAATCAAGCGGCGCAGCATTTTCTCCATATTAATGACCACTTCATTAAGGTCCAGCACTTCCAATTGGAGTATTTGCTTGCGGCTAAAGGTCAGGAGTTGGCGAGTCAATCCGGCGGCGCGTGCTCCTGCTTTGTGAATCTCGCCGGCATATTGGCGCAGCCGTTCCTGATCGGGCGGGTCACGCTGTAAAAGCAGTTCGCTGTAACCCGTGATGACCACCAGCATATTGTTAAAATCGTGGGCGACACCGCCGGCCAGCCGGCCCACGGCTTCCATTTTTTGAGATTGAAGAAACCGTTCTTCCAGGCGCTTCTGCTCGGTAATATCAAACATGATGCCATGGACATACCGAATCCGGCCGGTTTCATCGCGCACGGGAACGCTTTTGTTACGAAACCAGAGAACCTGGCCGCTGCGACTCCACATCCGGTATTCAATATTTAATGGCTCACCGGCCTCGTCTGCCTGCTTCACCTCGGCCAGAACCCGGCCCTGGTCCTCTACGTGAAGCTGTTGACGCCACAAATCAGGGTCGGCCAGCCATTGGGCCTGAGAGAACCCCAGCAGCGACTCAATTTGCGGGCTAATATAAATCGTCTGGGGAGTTTCTCTGTAGGCCACAATGTAGATGATGGCTGGAAGCTGCTCAATCAGGGTGCGATATTTGGCTTCGGCTTCGCGCAGTTCATATTCAACCCGCCGCCGCTCCGCCACTTCCTGCTCAAGCGTGTCGGCATGGCGCTGGATTTCCTCATAGCGCCGCCCATTTTCATAGGCTACGGCCACCTGCGCAGCCACCGTGGCGATGATCCGCTCATCTTCTTCACTAAATTCCGCCGCGCCGATTTTGTTGCCCAGATAAAGCCAGCCGTAAAGCCGGGCCGGCGTGGCGATGGGTGCGCCCAGAAAAGAGTGAATCAGCGGGTGATGCGTCCCTGCTGGCAGGCCCGTAACCTCCGCCTCCCCATTGAGATCATGCAGCCGGATCGTCCGCCCTTCGTTCAGCAGTTGGGCAATCAGGCCCCGGCCAGTGATAGGAGCACCAAGATTGGCCGCTGTTTCCACATCCAGGCCGCTGGTTAAAAAATGACGTAAGGTTTGCTTATCTTTTTCCAGGACGCCAATGGCGGCATACCTGGCCCCGATGATACTGCGCGAGGCGTGGCAGAACTTTTCAAGGATCAGGTGTGGATCATGTTCCAGCACCAACTGCTGGCCCAGTTCAATCAGTGCTGTCAAACGCTGGTTGACCGCAGTCAGTTCATCGGCTTTTTGCGAGAGCTTATCCGTAATCAGGCGCAAGTGCTCATGATCGAACTCGGTCTCATCAGCCAGGTCCGGCTGTGCGACTGGGACGGCAGGACTCAGTCGCAGCGCTTCCTCGACAACCCGCAAAACTTCTTCCGGTTCGGAAGGTTTGAACAGGATATGCGCGACCCCGGAGGCTTGAGCCAGGACCTGGGCTTCTCGTTCCAGGTAGTGAGCGGTATAAAAAATAACGGTGGTTTCGGCAATGGCCGGATCGGCCCGCAGCCGATGCACAAATTCATAGCCGTCCATGGTCGGCATAAGGATATCGGCAATAACCAGGTCAGGCTGTTCGGTTCGAGCTAAAGCCAACGCCTCGACCCCATCCGAGGCTTCAATCAGGCGATGGCCCTGATAGCCTAACAGAGTGACCAAAAATTCGCGGTTGGTTGGATGGTCGTCAACAATCAGGATGGTAGCCATAGTTGCCTCATTGCAAAAAACTTTCCACCCGGGCTATTAAGGTTTCGGGGTCAATGGGTTTGGTTATACAACCGTCAAATCCGGCCGCCAGAATCTTGTCTCGGTCGCCCACCATGGCCAGGGCTGTCACTGCTACCACTGGAATCAAACGGGTGGGGGGATCACTTTTAAGGCGCTGGACCAATCCGTAACCATCCAGTTTGGGTAAATGGACATCCAGCAGAATCAAATCGGGCAACTCGGTGTGGGCAATCTGCCAGCCTTCCAGACCATCCCGCGCCACCAGGACCAGGTGGTTGAAAGCTTCAAGCAGGTAAACCATCAATTCAAGGTTAACCTCGTTGTCCTCTACAATCAAAACACGAGCCATAGCCAACTTCTCTTCAAGACAGCAACTCTATGCGTCGCCTGTCCTTTTTGGGAGGGTCAGCGTAAAACGGCTGCCCTGACCGTAAATGCTCTCCAACTCGATTTTTCCACCCAGTAATCCGGCTAATTTTTGGCTTAAATACAAGCCCAAACCGGTACCATCGTAGCGGCGCGTGGCCGACGAGTCCAGTTGGGCAAACGCCTGAAACAACTTATTCTGATCCTCCGGGGGAATGCCAATCCCGCTGTCTACCAGGCTAATTTCGATAACCATGTGCCCTTTAGTTTGCCGTTGGACCATTTCAAGCTGTACACTGCCGTGTTCGGTAAATTTGAGGGCATTATTGGCCAAATTCAGCAGAATTTGATGGAGGGCGCGCCGGTCGGTTGAGACTATAATTTCTTGCGGCGGCATTTTTGCTTCAAAGTTCAAATGTTTACTTTCGGCCAGGGGGCGCAGGGCATTGATAACTTCCAGAGCGACCGTCTGGCAAACCACCGGCTCGAGTTTCAGTTCCACCCGGCCCGACTCAATCTTGGTCAGGTCAAGCAAGTCATTGATTAACGACAGAAGGTGCTTGGCGCTGGTCTGAATGGTCCGCAGTTGTTTGTCCTGGTCGGGGGTGAGAGGGCCGGGCAGTTTCATCAGCAGTGTGCCGGTAAAGCCAATGATGGCGTTGAGCGGGGTACGCAGCTCGTGGCTCATGCTGGCCAAAAAATTATCTTTGGCCCGGTTGGCTTTTTCCAGTTCGATATTTTTCTCCCGGAGCGCCTGCTCAAACCGCTTACGTTCCGTTACATCGCGGATGGCGCTGATAACCAGCGTTTCCTGAGTCATTCTGAGCGGGCTGAGACTGATTTCTATCGGGAATTCACTGCCATCTCGGCGCAGGCCGTACAGTTCCAGGCCGGCACCCATAGGGCGGACGCGCGGATCGGCGAAATAGTTCACCCGATGGCCGGCGTGGTTGGCCCGGAAGCGCTCCGGCACCAGCATTTCAACCGTTTGGCCCAGCAGTTCCTCGCGGGTGTAGCCAAACAGGTGCTCGGTCTGCGAGTTGACCAGGCTAATCCGGCCATCCGGTTTGACGATAACCATAGCATCCGGCGCAGATTCCAGCAGCCCCCGAAAAAGAACCTCTGTTCGCGTTTGTTCGCTGATATCACGCACAACCGCCATGATGCCCTCGGAGGTGGTCAACGGACTGAGCATAATATCAACGGGAAACTCGCTGCCCTCTTTGCGTCGGCCAAACAACTCCAGACCGGCCCCCATCGAGCGAACTCGAGGTTCAGCGGTGTAGCCGGTACGATACGCCACATGCCGTTCCCTAAAACGCTCCGGCAGCAGCAGTTCAAGCGGCTGACCAAGTAATTCAGTCCGGCCGTAACCAAACATGGTTTCCGCCCGGTTGTTCACCCGCGTAATAACGCCATTATTATTTACAACGACAATTGCATCAGGGGCATATTCAAAAAGTCCGTGCAGAATGGTATCACTCTCCCGCGCGCTGGACTCAAGTTTTATGTCTGTGTCGGATGGATGTTGCAGCATCAGTTCCCCTCTTTCTGCCAGAGACTCATTCCGGGACATAGGTCCAGATCGTCATATCAAATTAAGCGACAAAGTCACTCCTTTAATTGGTTGATTTATCTGAGAAATCAAATGAGCAGCAACGGCTTGGGGCCAGAGGTTCTGAGAACAGAAAGGAGATTGGCAAATACTCCAGCAGAGTGGTTTCATTATATCACAAAAAAGCAATGGTGTATACCTTTAGCGACAAATCAATAAAGGTTGAGCGGTTTGGCGCAAAATCTGGTCAACCGAACTGCCCAGCACCACTTCCAGCATCGGATTGAGACCATACCCACCCATAATCATCAGATTGGACTGCTGCGCGGCTGCCGTTTGCAGAATTGTCTCTACCACCGGCCCGCTTTCGTTCACAAAGGTGGCCGGAACATTTCGACTCGCCAGGTAAGCCTGGGCCTGACTCAACGGTTCCGGCGCAGCCTGGTTTTTCTCCGTTACCGACAGGACTACCAGCGGGATATGCCAATTGCCGGCCAGATAAGTCGCCACAAACAGAGCTTCCTGGGCTTTGGGGCTGCCATCATAGGCCAGCAGCGCCCGTTCCAGTTTACAGGTATCACGGGCGGGGGCAACTGCTGCTCCGGCAAAGGTCGGCACGGCCAGCACCGGCCGGGCGCAGCGATGAACCAGGGTCCGAAAGCCCGACCCCAGCCGGGCCAATATTTGGGCTGCCGGGGGATGGGTCAGGCTCACCGTGACCAGATCGGCCCACCAGGCCCGCTCGCAAATTTTGCGGGCCACCGGCCCAACTTCGACAGCAAACTCAGCCGGTACCCCGGCCTCATCGCAGCGGCGGCGAAATTCAGCTTGCAGCGCCTCGGTCTGGGGGGTGTTCCGCAGCGCCTCCGTTGCGGTGACGTGCAGCCCAAAACCCGCCCTGCCTCGCGCTGCGCCACCGCCAGGGCATATTCCAACGCCAGCCAGCCCCCGGTGTCGCCATCCAGGGCCACCAGAATATGGCTAAAGAGCCGTTCACCCCGGCGCGGCTCCACCGACTCGCGCCGCCACTGACCGATAGCCGGGCCGGATTCCAGCGGGTCGGGCATCATCGCCTCCCACAACTGCCCACCCACGCGGGCCATCACCCGCTTGGGCGTTGAACTGAACTGGCTGGCCAGGTTAGAAACGGCGGCTTCCGGCCTGACCTGCCAGCCCAATTCCTGCTCCAGGGTTTCTCGGTGCTGCGCGACCCAGACATACAGATCCGTTTCAGTGCGCCCCGGAAAATCAGGCAAAATTCCCTGCGCCCGAATGACCTCAATCACCGGCAGATAAACCTGCTCGTACCACTCGGCGGCGGCCTCTTTGAGCGAGACCTCCCGCCCCTGCTGCCCGGCCATGTAATCCCGCTGACACTCGATCTGCCGGTCCAGCACCCGGTACTGGCCGGGCACGGTGACATTCAAATCCAGGTCGGGGCGTGTTTCATCCAATTTAGTCCGCTCCAAAAAATCGGCATAGCGGGCCTTGATAATGAGATCGTCGGGCCGCGCGTCGGGGGTCAGCGGCACTTTGGTGTGGATTTCGGTCACATTGGCTTCAATATGGGTCGCCCCCTGCTGGCGGGCCACCGAAACCCGGTGGTTGCCGTCCAGCACAAAATAGGCGTCGCCAATCTGGTAAACCTCAATCGGCGGCAGCCCGACCATGCCCGTTGCGGCCAGTTGCACCCCGGCCCAGCGATGGGCGTCGCTATCGTGCCGGGGCAGAAAACGGCGGGTGAAATCGGTATAACGGCCCACACTACCAACAATGGCATCCAGCGGAATCTCCCGCAGTCCCCGCGACGAACTGCCGGTCGCTTTCAATTTGGCCCGGACATCGTCATACGAAAGCAGTTGGACCGATCTGCCGGTCAAACTGGCCATGATCTGCTCCAGCGTCGCCCGGCTGCGCGCCCGGTAAAAATCGCTCAAGGCTGAATTAATGTTGGTTTGCTCTTGGTCTAACATTGTTGGGTTGAAAGTTGGAAAGTTGGAAAGTTGGAAGGTTGGTCCATTTACCACGCTCCATTCTTCCACCCTTCCATTCTTCTCTCACTCAAATCTTAATTGCCAGATAGTTTTGACATAATTGACGCCCCGCGTCAGGTAGCCCCACATATTGGTCGCCGTTTTGCTTTCGCCGGCCTCGCGGGGAATGCAGCGGTAGGGCAGCTCACGGATCGAATAACCGGCCTTTTTGGTCCGGTAGAGCAGGTCAATGCAGTATTCGCCGTAATCGCCGCGCAGATTTATTTTATCAAAAATCTCTCTGCGGCCCAAAATAAAGCCGCTGGTATAATCTTTGATGGCCCAATCGAGCACCACCCCGGCCCAGACATTGATGAGCCGCGAAAAGGTGCGCCCGGTCCAGGAGTGGGCCACATCCGCCCCACCCGGCACATAACGCGAACCGACCGCCATGCCCACCCCCTGCGCCAGCGTCTCGGCCAAACGCGGCCATTCTTCCGGGGGCATGCTCAAATCGCAATCCATCCAGCCGACCCACTGCCCCCGCGCCTCACGGATACCCCGGCTGATAGCGCTGGTCAGTCCTTTTTCGGTGGTGCGGTGGATCAGCCGTACCCGGCTGTCAACGGCTGCTTTGGCCGCCACCAACTGCCATGTCCCATCCGGCGAGTTGTCGTCTACCACCACCACCTCGACCCCGCCGGGGTATTCGCCCAGCGCGGCCAGAGTGCGATCAATCAGCGGTTCAATATTGCCGGCTTCGTTGTAGGTGGGCAGGATGATGGAGATTTGAGGGGAAGTATTAATCATCCTCCAAATCCTCAAACAGATCGCCCAACTCCCGCTCCCACACATCATCGAGGGGCATAAACGGCATTTCAACAAAATCGCCGGTCAATTCGGCCAGGTAGTCACGGATGTTGTGCTGGGGCAGCCGCCGCTCCAGGGTATTGAGCTTTTCGCCCATGACATTGAACAGTTCATCGCTGCGCCGGGCCAGGTCAGACAGGTCGAGGCCGAGGCCGGTCATGTGATTGAAACGGCGCATCAAATCGTACCAGGCTTTGAAATCATTTTCCACGACCATGCCTTGCAAATTGGGCGAGAGCGTCGAAAATCATAGGCCGGCACAAAAGCATACCAGACAATATATTCCAGGCCGCGCTGCTCGGCCTCGTCGGCCAGGTAGGAACCAATGCTAACCCCACCTTCGTAATTGGCAAAGCGCAGCGCATAATCGGCCAGTTCCGTTTTAAGCCGGGGCAAACTGAAAACCGTCGAAATCTGACGCTCTTTATCATAGGGTACCGCTCCATAAACGCCGCCCACCGTCACCACCCGCTTAACGCCCAAAGTTTCAACCAGGTCAAAAAAAAGTTTCGGCATAGCGCTCGATATTCAGATGGGGTTCATCCCCCAGGAAGATGAACAGACCCTTACGCTCGTTGCCCGTATAAAAGAGTTCGTTCTTTTTGACCTTTAATGATTGGCGATAACCGTCCGCCAGGTTTATCTCCGGGCGCAAAAAATGATGCGTGCCAGGCAGTTGGAACAGATAAAAGCCATGCGGTTTGATCTGTCCGACTTTTTTAGCGCCGGTGTGCTCAATCAGGTATTGGGGCAGGTTCGACGAAATGGCCCCGGCATCGGCCCACTGCCGCCAACCAACCAGCATATATTTTTCCTCGGTAGTGGGTTCTTCCCACAATTCAATCAACTCTTCCATAAAGGTATTCCTCTCCGACAACCTCGCCTGTGAACTTGTCTATAAGCCTACAGTGACATAAAATCCAGCCAGTTATGATGAAAGCCAGCCCTGACGTATCACGTATTACATTTTATCTGGCCCACCGTCTCGACGGCGGGTTAATTCTGGCAGCGCTGCTGCCGCTGTTGATTATCCAAAGCCTGCTCCAGCCCGGTCTGCCCACCCTGGCCGACCTGCCAATCCATCTTTACCGCACCCTGGAGTACGGTCAGTCCTGGAGTCAAGGGGTCATCGTCCCGCGATGGGCACCCAACCTGGCTTATGGTTATGGCTATCCGCTATATGTGTTCGCCCCGCCGCTGCCCTATTGGCTGGGACTGAGCTTTACTGCCCTCGGTTTTTCCCTCGAAACTGCCTTCAAATTGTTGATTATCCTCACAATTTTACTTTATGCAATTGGTATGTACTTGCTTGGCCGCGACTTGTGGGGTCGAGTTGAAGCCGGACTGGTCGCTGCCACCGCCTATGCCTTCGCCCCGTTTGCCCTGCGCGAAGCACTGCTGTATGGCGGCAATGTGCCCCAATACCTGGCCATCGGCCTCTTCCCCTGGACACTCTGGGCCATCCTCCGCGCCACCCGGACTCGTTCCTGGGGCTGGGGCGTCGCCGCCGCCTGCTTTTACGCCGCAATTCTTCTGAGTCATCTCTTCCACGCCCTGATATTCACCCCTGTCGTGGGGCTGTTCGGCCTCATCCTGTGGGGGTCAGGGGTCAGGGGCCAGAAATCAGGGGCCGGGGGTCAGAGATTAAAAGACAAATTAGAAAATTTATCATTCACAATTCACAATTTACAATTCACAATTCCTTCTCTCCTGCCCCTCATCGCTATCCCTCTCGGCCTGTTGCTGGCCGCTTTCTTCTGGCTGCCCGCTTTCACCGAGCGGGTTTTCACTCGCGCCCAGGCCGACATCTATCTGGAAAAAAGCCCCTTTTATGTGCGCTATCCCAACTGGCCCGAGCTGATTGCCTGGATCGCCCCTCTCGACGCCCGCGCTGCCAATCCCTACGTCCCGCTCACTCTGGGCCTCATCACCTTCACCCTGGCCGCTGTCGGTTTCCTGGCCGGGATCATAAGTTGG